>NZ_CP015030.1:325497-650994 GCF_011455695.1 Mannheimia granulomatis
CAAATGGGATTGTGTTTGTTTACCCGCCTTACGAACTTGGTCCGTATGCTGAGGGAGATGTGGAAGTTGAGCTACCTTGGTATCTGGCAAATGAATTACTGAATCCGGATTATCAACGTGGAGAGAAAGACGGATTCTTTAAACGGGAAGAGTAATTGCAAATTTCTTGCAAAAAAGAACCGCTTGTTGTGATGCAAGCGGTTTATTTTTACCAAAATTTTACACTTTAGCCCAACATAATTCCTAAACTAAACAGTAGATTTGTGATTAATGCCAAGCCTGCCATTTGCCCTAAAATCGGGTAAAGCTCTTTCGGATCTTTATGTAAATAGACAAATCGAGCGTGTTTGGCAAGGAGCGGTACGACTAGTAAGAATAGGAAGCTGTACCAATGCTGAAATTCGGATATTGCAAAAATCAGGTAAGAAATGACCGCTAGCACGAGCAGTACAACGTGATATTTTCGCCCGTTTTGGCTACCGATTCTCACAATGAGAGTATTCTTGCCGGCTTGTCTATCTTGGTTGATATCACGTAAGTTATTGATATTTAAAACCGCAACCGAAAGTAAACCACAACCGAAGGCAGGAAGTAAAATCATTGGTGGTAGGCTATGTG
This sequence comes from Mannheimia granulomatis, assembly GCF_011455695.1. Classification (NCBI taxonomy): domain Bacteria; kingdom Pseudomonadati; phylum Pseudomonadota; class Gammaproteobacteria; order Pasteurellales; family Pasteurellaceae; genus Mannheimia; species Mannheimia granulomatis. Next base: position 326,116 of record NZ_CP015030.1, read on the forward strand.
CCTGTAAATAAAATACCCCGATAACTGCTACGAAGCCAAAGAAAATCAGTACGAACAGATCGCCTAACCCCAAATAGCCGTAAGCCTTTTTGCCCACGGTGTAGGTAATGGCTGCGAAAATCGACACCAAGCCCAGCCCGATAAAGAAAAATAGATCTTCAATGGTTTTATAGGCGTACACGCTTAACACCACACCGGAAAAAAATGAAAGCACGCTTAACACAATCACTGCATTTTTTAGTTGCTCACCGCTGATCGCCCCTTGCTGAATGGCACGCAACGGCCCAATTCGCTCTTGGGTGTCTGAGCCTTTAACGTGATCGCCATAATCATTGGCAAAGTTAGATAAAACCTGCAATAAAATAGTAGTGATAAAGGCAAGAAGTGTGGTGATAAAATCAAACTTCCCTGCCCAATGAGCAAGTGCCGAGCCAACAATAATAGAGGCTAATGCCAAAGGTAAGGTTTTCGGACGAGCTGTGGTGAACCAAATAGAAAAATAAGAATTTTTGTTCATAAAATACATTTCGTTTAAAATAAGAGGTAATCGCTCTTATTTTAGCAGAAAAAATGCCAATGAACTCTACCCAGATCCAATTATCCCCCATTCAATATGTGCCTATTGGTTTTATTGAAAGCCCTTATGATGAAAAATTTTCCGTGCCTCGTCAGCCTAATTTGGTATGTGAGGGGCGTGGGCGATTAAAGTTAGTGCCGCCTTACAATACTGTTGATGCGGTGCGGGGCTTGGAGCAATTTAGCCATGTTTGGCTGATTTTCCAATTTCATCAAATTCCCGAACGGGATTGGCACGCTACCGTCAGACCGCCTCGTTTGGGCGGGAATGAACGCATCGGCGTGTTTGCTAGTCGAGCAACTCATCGCCCGAATGCGATTGGGTTATCCAAAGTAAAATTAGAGGAAATTGTGGTTGAAGGCGGCGAGGTGTATTTAAGGTTAGGGAGTGTGGATTTAGTTAATGGCACGCCGATTTTGGATATTAAACCCTATATTGCTTATGCAGATAGTGAGCCTGACGCGATTTCGGGCTTTGCTCAATACAAGCCGGAGGCAAAATTAGAGGTTATGTTTAGTGAGCAGGCAACACAAGCGGTTAAATTCTGCCAAAATTTTGCAAAATTCGGTATTGAGCATCCACTTACGTTTATTCGTGATGTGATTGCTCAAGATCCTCGCCCAGCTTATCAACAGAGGAAAAGCTCGGAACGAATTTACGGGATGAGCTTAGCCGGCTATAACATTCGTTGGCAAATTATTCAGCACGAGGAAAAAGAACAGGCCTTAGTGCTTTCGATTGTGCCTATTGAACTTTCTTAATAGTTATAAATCAAAAGAACAATGTTTAATCACTTTAAGGATAACATTTCTATGAAATTGAAAAATTTTCTAACTATTTTACCGCTTGCAGTTGCGACAATGTCAGCTTCAGCAGAAACAACTGCTGCTGAAAATAAAGAGAAAACATCAACCTTTAATTTTTCAACGGAAGTAAGCCGTACTGTAGATAAAGATTTAATGCAGGCAAGTGTGTATAGCCGTAAATCGGGAAAATCTTTGCCTGAGTTGAAAAAATCAGTGTCGTTAAATTTGAATCGTGTGTTGGAAGAAGCTAAGAAATATCCGAATATTGAAGTGCAAGCTGAAGGTTTAACCAATAATGTAAACTATAACAGCAAAGGCAATATTGACGGTTGGGAAACCACAGGCAGCATTAATCTCAAAAGTAAAGATTTTGAAGCAATGGCAGCAGTGCTTGAGAGCTTAGGCAAAGATGTGGCGATTAGCTATATTGATTTCAGTGTTTCTCCGGAAAAAATGGCTTCTCTTGAAGATGAGATGACTCTTGAAATTATCCGTAAATTCCAACACAAAGCAGATATTATCCAAAAAGGGCTAGGTGCGAAGAAATATAAGTTAAGCAATATTAATATCCAGACCCCGAATGATGGCGGCGCTAACCATCCATATTATCGCCAAGAGCGAATGTATGCTATGGCGGCTGCACCTAAGATGTCGGAAAGTAACCCAATGGAACAAATCCCATTAGAAGCAGGTAAGACGACTATTTCTGCCAGTGCGTCAGGAAATGTGGAGTTTGAATAGAAATGTATAGATTTGTATAGACTTGTATGTCTGCTTAATTTGGGCACAAAATCAGTTTATACTAGAAATATGAGCATTTAATTTATTCTTAGATGCTCATATTTTTATTTGGCTAGAAATAGCATTCGGAAAGTAAAACACATTATGTGTTATTCACCTTAATTAAGGTAAGGACAAAAAATGAAAAAGTATTTTGCTGAGTTTTTCGGTACATTTTGGTTAGTATTTGGCGGTTGTGGTAGTGCAGTATTAGCAGCCGGCATTCCTGAGTTAGGCATCGGCTATGCAGGCGTATCATTAGCCTTCGGTTTAACCGTATTAACAATGGCGTATGCAGTTGGTCATATTTCCGGTGGTCACTTCAACCCTGCCGTATCTATCGGCTTATTGGTTGGCGGTCGTTTTAATGCGAAAGATTTACTGCCTTATATTGCAGCACAAGTAATTGGTGCGATTGCAGCCGCCGCCGTATTATATGCTATCGCTTCAGGCATTCCGACTTTTGATGTAACCGCGGGTTTTGCAAGCAATGGTTATGGGGAACATTCTCCGCACGGTTATAGCTTAACAGCAGCATTGTTAATTGAAATCGTCTTAACCGCGTTTTTCTTAATCATCATTATGGGAGCAACCGATAAACTTGCACCGGCAGGCTTTGCACCGATTGCAATCGGGTTGGCATTAACCTTAATCCACTTAATCAGCATTCCGGTAACTAATACGTCTGTAAACCCTGCGCGTTCAACAGGTGTAGCGCTATTCCAAGGTAGCTGGGCTGTTGAACAATTATGGTTGTTCTGGGTTGCACCAATTGTTGGAGCAATTATTGGCGCTGTCGCTTATCGCGTTATTGCAGAAGAAAAATAATCCTAGCTGTGAATTTTATGCAGTCTCAATTATTGATTGGGGCTGCTTTTTTGTTTTGAAAAGGGCAAGAAAATGAAAAAATTAATCAAATTATGTGGTGTAATTTCAGCAACAATTTTACTGAGTGGCTGCCTAGTTACTTCTGTTGTTGGTGGTGTTGTGGGTACAGCCGTAGATGTAGTGGATACAGTAACACCTGATATCATTGACTAATGAATGTTACAAGCGGTTAAAATTCGCGGATAGATTGCAAATATAAAATAAAGCGTTACAATGGTTTGCTATTTTATAAAACAGATGAATTAAAAGGATTCAATATGAAAATTACCAAAGATTTAGTGCCAAGTATTGCTTATCAAGTTCGTACGCAAGAAGGCGTATTAGTTGATGAAGCACCGGTAAATCAGCCGTTAGAATACTTGCACGGTCATAACAATTTAGTGGAAGGTTTAGAAAAAGCTTTAGAAGGCAAAGCGGTTGGCGATGTGTTTGAGGTGCGTGTAAAACCGGAAGAAGGTTATGGTGAATACAACGACAATATGGTTCAACGTGTGCCGAAAGAAGTCTTTATGGGTGTGGATGAATTAGAAGTAGGTATGCGTTTTATCGCGGATACCGATTTAGGTCCACTGCCGGTTGTGATCACTGAAGTTGATGGTGACGAAGTGGTTGTTGACGGTAACCATATGCTAGCCGGTCAAGAATTGCTATTCTCTGTAGAAGTAGTTGGTGTGCGTGAGGCTACAGAAGAAGAGATTTCTCATGGCCATGTTCACGGTGGACACGGTGGCTGTGGTTGCGGCGGTCATGGACATGATCACGACCACGAAGGTTGCTGTGGTGGACACGACCATGATCACCATCATCATAATCACGGTGGCTGTGGTTGTGGTGGTCATCACTAAATTTAGTTTATCCCTCCTTTATGGAGGGATAGCTACTTTCAGCCTATGAGGATAGTGGTAAGCGGTTAAATTTTGCTAAAAATTTACCAATATCTTTATAAAAATCTAAATATGACAACAACCTTTCAAAATATGAGTGAAACCAAACAAAATCAATCTTCTATTGACTATCTGCGTGCGATTTTAAGTGCCAATATTTATGATTTAGCACAAGTTACCCCTTTGCAAAAAATGGAAAAATTATCTGAACGTTTAAGTAATCAGATTTTTATTAAGCGTGAAGATCGCCAACCGGTGCATAGTTTTAAATTACGTGGCGCTTTTGCGATGATTTCTAATTTAACCAAAGCGCAAAAAGAAGCTGGTGTTATTGCTGCTTCAGCCGGTAACCATGCACAAGGCGTTGCACTTTCGGCACAGCATTTAGGTTTAAAAGCATTAATTGTGATGCCACAGAACACACCTGCAATTAAAGTAGATGCCGTGCGTGGTTTTGGGGGGGAAGTGCTGCTATATGGTGCCAATTTTGATGAGGCGAAAGCTAAAGCTATTTCACTTTCCGGTGAATTGGGGATGACTTTTATTCATCCGTTTGATAGTCCTGCCGTCATTGCCGGGCAAGGCACAATCGGTTTGGAGCTGGTTCAGCAAAAATCCGATTTAGACTATGTCTTTATTCCTGTTGGTGGCGGTGGCTTAATTGCCGGTGTGGCGGTGCTGATTAAGCAAGTTTTGCCCAATATTAAAGTGATTGGTGTGGAGTCTAAAGATTCTGCTTGCCTTTATCATGCTTTAAAGCAAGGCCAGCCGACTGACTTAGAGCGAGTGGGGCTATTTGCCGACGGTATTGCGGTAAAACGTATTGGTGAGGAAACTTTCCGTTTATGTCAGCAATATGTGGATGATGTAGTATTGGTGGATAATGATGAAATTTGTGCCTCAATGAAACTGATTTTTGAGAATGTACGTGCGATTTCTGAACCATCAGGAGCAGCTTCCCTTGCCGGTTTGAAAAAGTATGTGAAATTACATCAATTAGAAGGTAAAAACTTAGCCTGTATTCTTTCCGGGGCGAACTTAAATTTCCATACCTTACGTTTTGTTTCCGAACGTTGTGAAATTGGTGAAAAGCGTGAGGCGATTTTGGCGGTCACTATTCCGGAGCAAAAAGGCAGCTTCTTGAAATTCTGTCAAATTTTAGGTGATCGTGCGGTAACTGAATTTAATTACCGCCATTCAGATGATAACAAGGCGTGTGTTTTTGTCGGTGTGCGTATTAGCGGCTCGGCAGAAAAATTGGATATCATTAAAGATCTTCAACAGCATGGTTATGATGTGGCGGATTTATCCGATGATGATATCGCTAAAACCCATATTCGCTATATGGTGGGCGGACGTACAACTTCGATCGAAAACGAACAGCTTTATAGTTTTGAATTCCCTGAACAGAAAGGGGCGTTGCTGAAATTCTTACAAACCCTAACCGATTGGGATATTTCTTTGTTCCATTATCGTGCACACGGCTCCGATTATGGGGATATTTTGGCAGCATTTGCATTAAATCATGGCGATGAAGTAGAATTAAACAAACATTTAGAACAGCTTGGTTATCGTTTCCAAAACGTCAGTGAAAGCCCGGCTTATCAATATTTTTTAAAATAAACTTTTGTTATAAAACTAGGAATCATAATGGCTCGTAAATATTTCGGCACAGACGGTGTGCGTGGTGAAGTGGGTAAATTCCCGATTACGCCTGAATTTGCATTAAAATTAGGTTGGGCAGCTGGTAAGGTACTTGCCACTCAAGGCACTAAAAAAGTGCTGATTGGTAAAGATACCCGTATTTCCGGTTATATGTTGGAGTCTGCTCTTGAAGCAGGTTTAACCGCGGCCGGTTTATCGGCTGTATTTGTTGGTCCGATGCCAACCCCGGCTATTGCTTATTTAACCCGTACATTCCGTGCAGAAGCGGGAATTGTGATTTCGGCTTCTCATAACCCTTATTATGATAATGGCATTAAATTTTTCTCCTCTGTGGGCGAAAAGTTGCCGGACGAAATTGAAGAAGCCATCGAAGCGATGTTAGATGCTCCAATGGATTGTGTAGATTCCGCCAACTTAGGTCGAGCAAGTCGTATTAATGATGCAGCAGGGCGTTATATTGAATTTTGTAAAGGGACTTTCCCTTCAGAATTAAGCCTTGAGGGTTATAAAATTGTGGTAGATAGTGCCAATGGTGCAACTTACCATATCGCACCAAATGTAATGCGTGAATTAGGCGCAGAGGTGCTTGAAATCGGCACTAAGCCGGATGGTTTAAATATCAACGAAAAATGTGGTGCGACTGATATTAAAGCATTGCAAAAAGTAGTTATTGAATCAGGTGCAGATGTTGGTTTGGCCTACGATGGTGATGGCGACCGTTTGATTATGGTCGATCATCTCGGTAACAAGGTGGATGGTGACCAAATCCTGTTTATTTTGGCTCGTGAAGCTCTGCGTTCAGGTAAATTACAAGGTGGGGTAGTTGGTACGTTAATGAGTAATATGAGTTTGGAATTGGCGTTAAAAGAGTTAGCAATTCCGTTTTCTCGTGCGAATGTCGGGGACCGCTATGTATTAGAACAGCTAAAAGAGAAAGGCTGGAAATTGGGCGGTGAAAATTCGGGCCATATTATTGTGTTAGATAAAAACACCACAGGTGATGGCATTATTGCTTCACTACAAGTATTGGCCGCAATGGCAAGCCATAAATTAAGTCTCAATGATTTAGCTAAAGCCGTGCCGTTATTCCCACAGGTATTGCTTAATGTCCGTTTTGAGAAAGGCGCTGCTAATCCGCTTGAAAGCGATGAAGTAAAAGCGGTAGCGGCAGAAGTAGAAAAACGCTTAGTCGGAAAAGGGCGTATCCTGTTGCGTAAGTCCGGCACCGAACCATTAATTCGTGTTATGGTTGAATGTGAAGATGGGCAACTGGCTCAAAGCTGTGCGGAAGAGATTGTTGAAGCGGTAAAACGTAATTAATCCAAGCGGTCATATTTTGTAAAAAATTTGCAAAATATGACCGCTTGTTGCTTAAAAGGAATAAATGATGAACCAACAAGAGATGAAAAAAATTGCGGCTCAAGCTGCATTAAAATTTGTTAAGCCAGATACAATTGTCGGGGTGGGCAGTGGCTCAACAGTAAATTGTTTTATTGATGCTTTGGCTTCTATGAAAGATGATATCAAGGGGGCGGTTGCTGCATCAAAGGCGTCGGAAGATCGTCTGCGTGAAATCGGAATTGAAGTATTTAGTGCTAATGAAGTCAGTGAGCTAGATGTTTATATTGATGGTGCAGATGAGATTACGCCTCAAGGTGCGATGATTAAAGGTGGTGGGGCAGCATTAACCCGCGAGAAAATTGTCAGTTCTCTGGCGAAAAAATTTATCTGTATCGTAGATAGTTCAAAGCAAGTAGATGTGTTAGGTTCAACTTTCCCGTTGCCGATTGAAGTAATTCCGATGGCACGTTCTTATGTTGCCCGTCAGTTAGTTGCATTAGGGGGTTCGCCGGAATACCGTGAAGGTGTGGTAACAGACAATGGTAATGTGATTTTAGATGTGCATAATTTCCAAATCTTAGAGCCGTTAAAGATGGAACATACAATTAATAATATTGCTGGTGTGGTAACTAATGGCATTTTTGCACAACGTTTTGCCAATGTAACTATTGTCGGCACGCCTGAAGGCGCTGTTATTTTAGAATAATTTTATATCGCAAACACAAAATATAACTAGGAGCAAAGCATGACCAAAATTTCTTTGGATAAATCAAAGATTAAATTCCTCCTGCTTGAAGGAGTACATCAAAATGCAATAGATGTGCTTTTAGCTGCAGGCTATACCAATATTGAAGTACACAAGAAGGCATTAGACGGTCAAGAGTTGCTTGATGCGATTAAAGATGCTCATTTTATCGGGATCCGATCACGTACATTTTTGACTGAAGAAGTGCTTGCTCATGCTCAAAAGTTAATTGCAATAGGCTGTTTTTGTATCGGTACCAACCAGGTTGATTTAGATGCAGCGAAAAGACGCGGTATTCCGGTATTTAATGCCCCATTCTCAAATACTCGTTCTGTGGCAGAATTAGTATTAGCTGAAATGATTTTACTTATGCGTCAAGTGCCAACTGCCAATGCTGAGGTACATCGTGGTGTGTGGAATAAATCGGCTGCCGGCTCAAATGAAGTGCGTGGTAAGAAATTAGGTATTGTGGGCTATGGACATATCGGCTCGCAGTTAAGTATTCTTGCTGAAGCCATTGGGATGAAAGTCTATTTCTATGATGTAGAAAATAAATTACCGCTTGGCAATGCGCAGCAAGTCCCAACATTAGAGCATTTGCTTTCTACTTGCGATATGATTTCATTGCATGTGCCGGAAATTGAATCGACTAAAAACTTAATGAGTGCGGAGCGTATTGCCCAGCTTAAGAATGGCTCAGTGTTAATTAACGCGGCACGTGGTACCGTAGTGGATTTAGATGCTTTAGCGGCTCGTCTTGAAGAGGGTTCTTTGCGTGGTGCTGCAATTGATGTATTTCCAGAAGAGCCGGCATCCATTAACGATCCATTTATTTCACCATTGTGTAAATTTGATAATGTGATTTTAACGCCACATATTGGCGGTTCAACGTCTGAGGCACAAGCAAATATTGGTACAGAAGTTGCAAATAAATTTGTGAAATATTCGGATAATGGTTCAACCTTATCGGCAGTAAACTTTCCTGAAGTCTCTTTGCCGATTCATAACCAAACTAAACGTTTATTACACATTCACGAGAATCGCCCAGGTATCTTAAATCAAATTAACCAAGTGTTTGTGGAATCGAATGTGAACATTGCAGCACAATATTTACAAACAGATCCAACCATTGGTTATGTGGTGATTGATGTTGAGTGTGATGATGTAGATAACGCATTACAACGTTTGAAAGCGATTGAAGGAACAATTCGTGCTAGAGTGTTATATTAATTGATATAAAAAGAGCCTGAAGACAGGCTCTTTTTATTACGAGTTACAAGCGGTCATTTTTTTAAAAAATTTTACCGCTGACTAAGGTTTAGAAGCGATAAGTCGCATTCGCTGAGAATAAATTTCCTTTTAGTTTTGTTCCACCACGTTTTAAATTTTCACGTGTGTATTCCGCACCGATCTCCACATCGCTTGATATCGCGTATTTTGCACCAGCACCAATACCGAAACCACGGAAAGTATCATTCCCTACTTTGCTTGAGCTTGCATCCACTTTCACGTAAGGAAGTAAGTCTGAGCCTACACGATAACCTTGTTGATAGGCAATCGTATATTTATGCTTTTGTTTTACATCATTAAACACTTTAGTGCTGCCTAATTTTGCTTTACCTTGTACGATACCGATAAAATTATTACCTTGATCAATACCGTAATCAACCACAAGAGTTGGGCCTGTTGATTGTTTACTTTTAACGCCGTTAACATCGTATTTAGTCGTGGTAACATCTACTCCTACGCCAACGCCGGTAAAAGTTTGACCTACAGGTGCTGCGAAGGCATGAGTAGAAAATAGGCAAGCTAATGCAACTATAGTTAGTTTTTTCATAAATGACTCCTATATGATTATTCAATATTGCCACAGAAGCGATAACCTTCGCCATGAATTGTAACAATAATTTCTGGGGTACTTGGATGATCTTCAAAGTGTTTACGAATACGACGAATAGTAACATCAACCGTTCTGTCGTGTGGTTTTAGCTCTCGCCCAGCCATTTTTTTCAATAAATCTTCTCGTGTTTGGATTTTGCCCGGATTTTCGCAGAAGTGCAGCAAGGCTCTAAACTCACTACGAGGTAATTTATTTACTTCACCTTCGGGGCTGATTAAGCTATGGCTGTTAATATCTAATGTCCAGCCGTTGAAATGATAACTATCAATTTCCGCTTGTACTTTAAATGCTTTTTCTGTATTCGCCATTGTGCGTTGTAACAAATTTCTAGCACGAATGGTTAGCTCACGAGGGTTGAAAGGTTTAGTAATATAGTCATCAGCACCGATTTCTAATCCTAGAATTTTATCAATCTCATTATCTCTACCGGTTAAAAACATAAGAGGAAGTTTCATATTCTCTCGGATTTCTCGAGCTAAAATTAAGCCGTTTTTACCCGGTAGATTAATATCCATTATCACCAGATTAATTTCTTGGTTGTTGAGCACCGTATGCATCTCGGCACCATCAGATGCTTCAAATACTTGATACCCTTCACCTTCGAAAATGCTTTTAAGCATATTTCTTGTTACCAATTCATCTTCAACAATTAAGACTTGTGGGGTTTTCATTTTTTAAACCTCGGATTTAATTTATCAATTCTTTTCATAACGTTTATGTTACAAGTTGATTTCATTCTACTGATAAATGGATTAATGAAAAAGTATAAAAATGCTAATTTATTTAATTCAATCAAATTTTTAGCGATTTCTCTCTGTCATCCACACCCAAAATTAAATAATTACCATCGATATCAGCAAGGCTACGAAAACCGATATTATAAATTTGGCATTCCTGATGGTGTTTTAAATGGCTGTAATTGAAATTATCGTGATGATGCCCATGGAATATTTTAGTTACCCCTAATTTTTTAGCTAATTGGTTAATTACCGAAAAACCTTGTGGGTGTGGTTTAGGGGCTTCGTGCGTAATTAAAATGTCGGCTTTTTGAGCCTCGAGAGCTTCAAAATCCGACGGAAAAATTGAAGAGCGATGCCTTAACGGAACGCCTCCCCGCCAAATTTTCTCTTGTGGAGAATATTGGCAGAAGTGAATAGGATCAAAAAACATCGGTCGGTTTGGCGGCATCCAGATATGACCTCGAAAAACACCGCCAACACCGGCAATTTTTACCCCTTGAATATCAACTACCTTACCGTGGATATTTCGCTCTTTCCAGGCACTATTCCAAATAGCATCGAAAGAGGCAACCGTTTTGCTATCATGGTTACCGTGAATAAACCAAATATCACAATATTGCGAGAGTTTATCCAGTTCATCTGGAGTAGTTAATTGGAGATCACCTAGGATGACTAATGCCACTTCCTCAGTCTGTGCTTTGAGAATGGGGTAAAGATGGTCATAGCTACCGTGTGGATCGCCTGCAAAAAGTATCATGTTATTTTTTTCCGTGAGCTTTATTGTGTTTCGTCTAAATTATATTGTTTAAATTGTAGTGGAATAGGTTCTTCGTTTAAAATCGCTTCAACTACTTCTTTAGTTTGATTGTATCTATCCAAATAGCTTGGAGACTCAATTTCAATATAAGGAATTCGGTATTTTTCCAATAATTTTTTCAATAATTGCTGAAATTGCTGACGCTGTTTTTTCGAGCCTAAACTACGTAGACCATCTGCCACCCATTTTGTGTTGTTTGAAAGTAAGATAGTGACATCAAACGGATACTCTCTAATCATTGAATCCAAGAATGGATGCGCTTTTCCCTCATATTGAATACAAAATGCTTGGGTTGTAATGTAGTCGGTATCAATAATAGCGACTTTGTGGGCGTGTTTCATAGCATAATCGACATAACGCTGATGACCTAATACCATCTGCGGATAGTCCGAATATTGCATTGCTTGTTCATTGCCCCCTAGCTGTTCAAACACAAATTCACGCCCATATTCCCACGCAGAAGTTGTATTAAATACATTTGCCAACTTACTGACAAGCACTGATTTACCGCTACTTTCACCTCCTAAAATTGCGATCGTTTTCACAAAGAACGGGCGAACCTCTTTGGGAATAAAACGCCAATATTGGAATGGATTATTCCGAATTTGAGTCGCAGAAACGTTGAAAGATTCACGGGCAGGATCCACTAATTCAACTTCTAAGCCCAAATATTTTTCGTAAGGTTCTTTGTCTTGAACTTCGCTGCTAAAAACAATGCTTGGGTTAATATTGTGTTCGGAAAATAGCTCTTTCACCCTAGCCGACCAACCTTCCCAACCGTTTGGATAGCTTGGAATACCGTCTTCTACTAAATGATGAATAAAGATTTGTTTTTGTTGATATTTAAATATTTGCTGTACCCAACGTAAACGATCTTCGTTAGTCGGCATCCGCTTCATTTTACTTTGTTCGAACAAGCGTAAGTCACGCTCAGAATCGGTACAGACAACTACATGAAGCACATCTACTTTACTAAATGCTTCATAAATCATATTAATATGACCTGTATGAATTGGGTAGAATTTCCCGAAAATAACCCCGGCTCTTTCATTGTTATCTTCCGCAATGTTTAAGACTCTATGTAAAGCTTTGAGCTTGCTAGCACTGGGGTTTTTTATTTTACCGCTGACTAACTGGTTAAAATAAGCGCGGGTTAAGCCTGCTTGCTCGCAAATTTCATTTACTTTCAGTTTGAGCTGTTTGCGTTTTTGTTGAAGATAAGCGAAGTCCGTCATAATTATTTCCTTATATTTCCTTATTTTTATTCGCAATCATATAGCAAAACGTAGTATTTGAATATATTTTATATCGCATAGAAGTAATTTTTATGCGATATTTTTCATTTTTTTAACCTATTACATTCCTCGTGTAACAACTTGGTTAGTTAATAGGCAGAACCTATGTTTTTCTTTCGCTATAGGTAAAAAATGTACGGAAATTTTTCCTTTTTTATCGATTTATCGCTATAATCACAGCAATTTTCACTTATAAAACGGTCTCTTTTTTATGCAACTTATTCGAGGTTTTCACAATTTAGCAAAATACGGCGCTTTGAATAAGGGCTGTGTTCTCTCAATTGGAAATTTCGATGGCGTGCATGTCGGACATCAAAATATTTTAAGTCGTTTGTGTGATAAGGCATTAGAGCTGAATTTACCCTCAGTTGTGATGCTGTTTGAGCCGCAACCTAGAGAGTTTTTTGCAAAAAAAAGTGGAAACTTGACCGCTTGTAACCCACCTGCACGCTTAATGCGTTTGCGTGATAAGTTAAAATATTTAGAAGAGGCTGGCGTAGATTTCGTCTTATGCGTTCGATTTAGTGAAAAATTTGCCCAAATTTCTGCAGACGATTTTATTAGTGATTTATTGGCGAAAAAGCTCAAAGTCCGCTATTTAAGTGTGGGCGATGATTTCCGCTTTGGAGCTAAACGTGCCGGCAGTTTTGAAACCTTACGCAATGCCGGGCTGAAATACCGTTTTGCGGTGGAAGAAAGTCACACGCATAGTTTAAATGAAGATCGTATTAGTAGCTCGCTTGTGCGGGAAGCCTTACAAAATAACGATTTAACCTTAGCTGAAACATTATTGGGTAAGCCTTACTCAATTCACGGGCGTGTTGCCCACGGCAACAAGCTTGGTAGAACAATTGGCTTCCCAACAGCCAATATTATGCTCAATCGTTTGGTCACACCGATTCAAGGCGTGTTTGCGGTGAAAGTAAACACAAAGAACGGAAGTTATAACGGCATTGCCAATGTCGGCAACCGCCCAACCATTAACGGTACAAAGCCGTTATTGGAAGTGCATATTTTTGATTTTAATGACTCCATTTATGGAGAAGCGATTGAGGTTATCTTTCTGCAAAAAATCCGTAATGAAACAAAGTTTGAGAGTTTTGAAGCGTTAAAAGTACAGATTGAGCAAGATGTAATGGCTGTAAGAAAGTATTTTCAAGCGGTCTGATTTTTAGAAATTTTTACAAAAATATTGATTAAAGTTGGTAGATAACAATGACAGTTGATTACAAAAACACCCTTAACCTGCCTGAAACAGGCTTTCCGATGCGTGGCGATTTAGCTAAACGCGAACCTGATATGCTAAAAAATTGGTATGATAAAAACCTATACCAAAAAGTGCGTGAAAGCTCTAAGGGCAAGAAAACCTTTATTCTGCACGATGGTCCTCCATATGCTAATGGTAATCTTCACTTAGGTCATGCAGTCAATAAAATCTTAAAAGATATTATTATGAAGTCTAAGACTTCGCTTGGTTATGATACACCTTATGTGCCGGGTTGGGACTGCCATGGTTTGCCGATTGAGTTAAAAGTAGAAGGTATTGTAGGCAAGCCGAATGAAAAAATTTCTGCAGCCGAATTCCGTCAAGCTTGCCGTGATTATGCCAAAGAACAAGTCGAAGGGCAGAAAGCTGATTTTATCCGTATGGGAATTTTAGGGGATTGGGATAATCCTTACCTTACAATGAACTTCAACACAGAAGCACATATTATCCGCACTTTAGGCAAGGTGATTGCTAACGGTCACTTATACAAAGGTTCTAAGCCGGTGCATTGGTGCTTGGATTGTGGTTCTTCGCTTGCGGAAGCGGAAGTGGAATATGAAGATAAAGTTTCCCCTTCTATCTATGTGCGTTTTAATGCGGTCGATAGTGCTGAAGTTGAGGCAAAATTTAACGCACAGGGTAAAGGCAACGGTAAATTATCAGCAGTAATTTGGACAACTACCCCTTGGACTATTCCTTCTAACCGTGCTATTGCTATCAATCCAGAGCTTGAATACGCATTAGTGCAATTAGGCGATGAGCGTGTGGTACTAGCGGTCGATTTAGTGGAAGATGTTGCAAAAGCGGCAGGTGTTGAAGCATTTGAAATTCTAGGCACAACCAAAGGCGAAAATTTAGAATTAATCCGTTTTAATCATCCATTTTATGATTTTAGCGTACCATTTATTTTCGGCGACCATGTTACGACAGATGGCGGTACAGGTTTAGTTCATACTGCTCCTGATCACGGTGCAGATGACTTTGTTGTCGCACGTAAATATAAGATTGAGATGGCAGGTTTAATTTCCAATGATGGTAAATTCAAATCCGACACCCCATTCTTCGCAGGCTTGGGCGTGTTTGAATCAAACGAGAAAGTGGTGGAAAAACTACAAGAAGTCAGTGCATTGCTGAAATTATCCCGCATTAAACACAGCTACCCACACTGCTGGCGACACAAAACGCCAATTATTTTCCGTGCCACCCCACAATGGTTTATCGGTATGGAAACCCAAGGCTTACGCCAACAAGCATTAGGCGAAATTAAATCGGTTCGTTGGATCCCAAGCTGGGGTGAGGCTCGTATTGATACTATGGTTGCCAACCGTCCGGACTGGTGTATTTCACGCCAACGTACTTGGGGCGTGCCAATGGCGATGTTCGTTCATAACGAAACAGAAGAGTTGCACCCACGCACATTAGAGTTAATTGAAGAGGTGGCTAAGCGTGTTGAGCAATCAGGCATTCAAGCATGGTGGGATTTAGATCCTGCTGAGTTATTAGGTGAAGAAGCTAAAGATTACCGTAAAGTGCCAGATACCTTAGATGTGTGGTTCGATTCAGGCTCAACTTATGCTTCTGTGGTAGAACAACGCCCGGAATTTAACGGTAAATCGGCAGATATGTATTTAGAGGGCTCAGACCAACATCGCGGTTGGTTTATGTCATCTTTAATGCTGTCAACTGCAACTAACGGTAAAGCACCATATAAGCAAGTATTAACTCACGGTTTCACTGTGGATGAAAAAGGCAGAAAAATGTCAAAATCGCTCGGTAACGTGATTTTACCAAGCGAAGTATGGAATAAAAACGGGGCAGATATTCTGCGTTTATGGGTAGCTTCTACCGATTACACCGGTGAAATTGCTGTTTCGCACAATATCTTAAACAGTGCCGGTGAATCTTACCGCCGTATCCGTAATACCGCCCGTTTCTTATTAGCAAACTTAAACGGTTTTGATCCGAAGCGTGATTTGGTTCAGCCTGACGAGATGATCGCACTTGACCGTTGGGCGGTAAGCTGTGCGTTAGAAGCCCAAAACGAGATCAAAGAAGCGTACGATAACTACCAATTCCATACCGTAGTGCAACGTTTAATGCGTTTCTGCTCAATTGAAATGGGATCGTTCTACCTCGACATCATCAAAGACCGTCAATATACCACTAAAGCGGACAGCCTTGCCCGCCGTAGCTGCCAAACCGCATTATGGCATATTGCAGAAGCCTTAGTACGTTGGATGGCACCGATTTTATCTTTCACCGCTGATGAAGTTTGGGGTTATTTACCTCAGGTGGAAGGGCGCAGTGAATTTGTGTTTACCGAAGAATTCTATGAGGGCTTATTCGGCTTAACTGAATCTGACAAATTAGACGATGCTTATTGGCAACAAATCTTAAAAGTTCGCGCTGAAGTAAACCGTGTGTTAGAGCAGGCACGTAAAGATAAAGTCATCGGTGCCGGCTTAGAAGCAAAAGTAACTGTATATGCGAACGATACACTACTTCCGTTACTTGAGCAGCTTGGCGATGAGTTACGTTTCGTGTTAATTACTTCACAGGCGATTATCAAGCCACTTGCAGAGGCAGAGGTGGCAGAGGGCGAATTAGCCGGATTAGCAGTGAAAGTAGAGCATGCAGACGGCGAAAAATGTCCTCGCTGTTGGCATTATGCAACTGATATTGGTACCCACACAGGTCATGAAGAAATCTGTGGTCGTTGTGTAGAAAATGTTGCAGGAGAAGGCGAAAAACGTTTATTTGCCTAATCGTAAGGGCGGGTTTTTAACCTGCCCTTATTTTTTTGTTTCTTCTTTCTCACAATATGCTAAAAAGAACAATAATATAATATTTGGTTATTTTTATTCTTCAATAAAATGAGTAGATTAAGAGAAAAAATGTTATCAGGAGATGATTATGACTATTTTAAAAGCGATTGAATTCTTACATACGCAAAAATGGGTGGATTTGAGCCACGGAGTGAATGCAACTATCCCTTATTTTCCTGCTTTTAAACCCATTGAGGAGAAAACTTTATTTACCGTAGAAAAAGATGGCTTTCTAGCCAAAGAATATACCGTTGCTAGCCAATACGGTACACATATTGATGCACCTGTTCATTTCGCGGATGGTAAACGTACTTTAGATGAGATTGGTGCTACAGAATTTATTTTGCCGCTAATTGTGATTCATAAAGAGAAAGAGGTTGCGACAAATCCTGATTATCGGTTGACAGTTGAGGATATTCAGCAATTCGAGGCTGAATTTGGAAAAATTCCGTCTGGTAGCTTTGTTGCTTTTGCAAGTGGTTGGTCAGCTCGTTGGCAAGATACTGTGGCATTTTATAACAAAGACGAAAACGGACAGGCCCACACACCGGGCTGGAGTTTGGAGGCATTACAGTTTTTGCATAATGAAAGAGATGTAGCGGCAATTGGGCATGAAACCCTTGATACAGATAGTGCGTTAGACTTTGTGAAAAACCAAGATTTAGTGGGTGAGCGTTACTGGTTATCGCAAAATAAATTTCAGGTAGAGGTACTAAATAATTTAAGCTCATTACCGTCGGTAGGCGGAGCAATTTTTATTGGTGTGCCGAAAATTGAACAAGCTTCCGGTTTCAATGCTCGAGTATTAGCGGTTGTGCCGGCATAGTGTATTAATTATATAAGATTTTGCAGTTGATTAAGATTGCCGATAAAGTTCGTCATCTAGTAATATATTAGGAAACTGTCTTTTTTATCAATAGTTAGACAGTTATCCTAAAATTTGCAAAAATTCTCCAAATAAGTACCGCTTGTATTTGGAATAATGATGAAACGTATTTTCCCTTTTTATCTGTTCTCGCTCCTCTTCCTTTTTTCTCACATTCTTAAAGCGAATTCCCAGCAATGTGAAAACTTAAAGTCCGTTCCACTTTATAACACCGAAATTTATAAGGCAGACTGGGTTGAGCAGTCTGAAAAATTGCCTGCATATTGCTTAATTCAAGGTGAAATTGAAAAAAGAGTAGGGGAGGGTGATAAGCCATACGGTATTCAGTTTGAGCTACGTTTGCCCGAGAAATGGAATGAAAAATTTCTATTCCAAGGTGCAGGAGGCATCGGTGGTGTCATTTTTCCGGCTGAGGGAAAGCTTTATCCTCATGGGACAACAGGCTTGAGTGCCTTGAGTCGGGGCTATGCAGTGGTAAGCAACGACAGCGGTCATCCTTATCGTGATTTAAGTTTTACCGAAGATTGGCAAGCCCGATTGAATTATGCCTATGCTTCGATTGGCAAAGTAACAGAGATTGCCAAACAGCTGATTACGTATTTCTACCAAAAATCAAGCCGCTATAACTATTTTATGGGCTGCTCAAATGGTGGACGAGAGGCAATGATGGCGGCAATCCGCTATCCGCAAGAATTTGATGGTGTAATTGCCGGTAGCCCTGGTTTTCGGGTTTCTCGTTCGGTATTGGCAGAAGTTTGGGATAATCGTGCTTTATTGGCTGCTTCGCCCCAAAATAGCGAAGGTGAGAAAATCTTAGCCGAAGCCTTGAGCCAACAGGATTTAGATCTTGTAGCCAAAGGTGTGTTGCAACACTGTGATAAGCTAGATGGTTTAGAGGATGGCTTGATTAATGCGTGGGAAAAGTGTGATTTTCAGCCTGAAATGGTTGTTGATAAGATAGGTAAAGAGAAAGTTAACCTACTTAAAACGCTCTTTGATGGAGCAAAAAATAGCCGGGGTGAATTGATTTATAGCTCTTGGCCTTATGATTCCGGCATTAACAGTAAAGGCTGGCGGCATTGGAAGCTGGGCGACAGCAAAACGGCAGCACCGAATAGTATCAGCTTTAAAATGGGGTTGAAAAGTTTAACTCATTATTACCTGACACCTCGCCAGCCGGAAGCGGATCCGCTGAATGTGGATTTGGATATCGTTGCTGAGCAAGTTAAAGCGGTTGGTCAAATTCACGACACTGACAGTCTTGATTTTTCCGATTTTCAGCAGCATGGTGGGAAAATGTTGATTTATCAAGGCGTTTCCGACCCGATTTTTTCTGCAGTTGATCTTAGAAATTGGTATCAAGCCTTACAACAAGCGGTTAAAAATCCGCAAAATTTTGCAAAGCTGTTCTTCGTTCCCGCAATGAACCATTGTGGGCGAGGAGCAACGGTAAATGATTTTGATATGCTCACTGCTCTTGAAAATTGGGTAGAAAAAGGAAAATCCCCAGATCATATAGAAGCAAAAGCGGGTGAACTTTATCCGAATAAAGCCAAACGGATTCCGCTTTGTGCTTATCCTAAGATTGCTTATTACCGTAGAGGAGACCCTCATCGCTTGGAAAGCTTTGAATGCCGTTAATCCAAAATCGCTTTATTGACAATTTCCGTGTAAAATAGACAGCAGTAATTAAAAAATCGGGAATCATTAATGTTAATTTTGAATAAACAACGCAAAGCCCAGCATCTGTTAGACAATTTATCATACTTGCCTCAACAGGCTGAGCAAATTAGCTTTCTCTCTTCCAGCGAAGCGTTTAAACAGCAAATTTTACAGCGGATTCAAACTGCCGAAAAACGAATCTATTTAACCGCACTCTATTTTGAAAAAGATGAAGCAGGACAAGAAGTATTAGCTGCTCTTTATGCGGCAAAGCAAAAAAATCCAAATTTAGAGATTAAGATATTAGTGGATTGGCACCGAGCTCAACGTGGTCGTATTGGGGAAGAAAGTTCAAGCTCAAATGCGGACTGGTATGAGCAAATGAAGCAGCAATATGCTCTTCCTCCTGAACAAGAAATTGAGTTTTGGGGGGTGCCGATTAATGGCCGAGAAGTTTTCGGTGTCCTTCATCTAAAAGGTTTTGTCTTTGATGATGCCATACTTTATAGCGGAGCAAGTATCAATAATGTCTATTTACAGCAATTTGATCGTTATCGCTACGACCGTTATCACATCATTGAAAATCAAGAACTGGCAGATAGCTGGGTAGCATTTATTCGCCAACATATTTTAAGCCATGAAGCGGTTACGCGTTTAGACACTGAACTTCGACCGAAAACGGTTGAAATTCGTTCACAAATTAGAGCCTTTCGTAAGCAATTAAGCGGTGAACGTTATGAATTTGATGGCATTCGTCACAATGGTGGTTTAAGTGTTTCACCATTGGTTGGGCTTGGCCGCCGTCATAATCAGTTGAACAAAGTAATTGAGGCTCTTTTTTATCAAGCTGAAGAAAAGCTCACAATCTGTACACCTTATTTCAATTTTCCTCGTTCATTAAGAAGCCGAATTGAGTGGTTACTAACAAATGGGAAATCGGTTGAAATTATTGTGGGTGACAAAACTGCCAATGATTTCTACACCAAGCCGGAAGAAAAATTCACCATGGCATCGGCACTACCTTATTTGTATGAAAAAAATCTGCGAGCCTTTGCAAAACGCCTGGATTTTTATATTCAAAATAAGCAGTTAACCATTCGTTTATGGAAAGATGGCGAGAATAGTTATCACCTTAAAGGCGTTTGGGTAGATAACAGCTATGTTTTGCTTACCGGTAATAATTTAAACCCTCGTGCTTGGCGGTTAGATGCTGAAAATGCGATTTTAATTTCTGACCCTAAAGCCGAGCTTAGCGAAAAAGCCCAAGCTGAGTTGAGCCAAATTCGCCAGCATACGACGATTTTAACTCATTATAGTGATTTAGAAATTTTGGCGGATTATCCGGAAAATGTACGCAAGTTGCTGAAAAAATTTGGACGAGTGAAATTAGATAAAATTGTGAAGATGTTGTTGTAGTTTCACCTCGTAGGGGCGGGTTTTAATCCGCCCTAGTATTTAACAGAAGATAAGAAGATAGAATATGAGTGAACAAATCTACGGAATCCATGCCGTTAAAGCCTTTTTGGACAATGCCCCGGAGCGGTTAATTGAAGTATTGGTGCTAAAAGGGCGTAAAGATAAGCGATTATTACCGCTATTAAATGAATTGCAGCGTTTAGGCGTATCGGTTCAGCAAGTAAACCGTCAGACCTTAGATAATAAAGCGCAAGGTGAAGTCCATCAGGGCATTATTGCCCGTGTTGTGCCGCAAAAAGAACTGAACGAACACGATTTAGCGGCAATATTAAGCCAAAAGCAAAACCCGTTATTATTGATTTTAGATGGCGTAACCGACCCTCATAATCTGGGAGCTTGTTTGCGTACTGCTGATGCAGCGGGGGTGGATGCTGTGATTGTGCCAAAAGATAAATCGGCACAATTAACTTCGACTGCTCGCAAAGTGGCTTGCGGAGCGGCTGAAGTTATACCACTCATTCGGGTAACCAACCTTGCCCGTACCATGCGTGATTTACAAGAGCGCCACAATGTTTGGATTGTCGGCACCGCTGGAGAAGCAACTTCAGGTATTTATGAGGCAAAATTAACCGGCTCAATTGCATTAGTGATGGGAGCAGAAGGCGACGGTATGCGACGTTTAACCCGTGAGCATTGTGACCAGCTTATCAGTATTCCAATGGCAGGTTCGGTGTCATCGCTCAATGTTTCTGTTGCCACAGGCGTATGCTTATTTGAAATTGTCCGCCAGAAATTGGCAGCTCAATAAGAAAATAAAATGCGAAGATGAATATCTTCGCATTTTTTATGTCTTTGCAAAAAATCCTCGAAAAAGAACCGCTTGTTAGCCTAAATACGCTTCCAAATTAATCACCTTATCGCACGATTTCTCAATCAAATGTGGATCGTGGCTCACTAAAATCAAGCTACAATTTCTTGCTCGGCATTGGCTGATTAAAAGCTCGATGGTTTCTTTCTGGGTAATTGGATCTAAGCGAGAGGTAACTTCATCAGCAAATAACAACACAGGTTCAAGGAGTAAGGCACGTAAAATTGCCACTCGTTGTAGCTCGCCACCGGACACATTTTCAGCCGTACGTTCCAAAATCTCAGGGTTTAATGAAAGCTGCTCTAATAAACTTGGAATCGGCAAGCGGTCAAGTTTGTGTTTGTTAATTACATCATCTAATAAGGTGTTGAGGCTTACATTCGGGGCAAACGCCTCGGGCGGATCTTGGTAAAGTTTCAACACCTGATGTTTTTTGTGGCTTTGGCTATGCCAGACCACTTCACCTGCTTTCGGCTTAAGTAAGCCACACAGCACATCAGCAAGCGAGCTTTTGCCAATACCGCTATGACCGACAATTCCCAATACCTCGCCTTTGTTCAGTTGAAATGACAGTTTACTAAACAGCGTTTTTTTGCCACGTGCTACAGTTAGATTTTTTACTGAAACAAGCGGTTGTTTTCCTTCCAAATTTTGCAAATTTTGTTGGGCTTGCCAATGTTTTGGATCAGCGGAAATGAGCGCTTTCGTATAGGGGTGCTGTGGATTGTTCAGCAAAGTTTGCGCCTCGCCTTGTTCCAATAGCTCGCCTTTTTTCATCACTAAAATTTGTCCGCCTAGTTGTTCGGCAACTTCAATATCATGGGTAATGGTGAGCAGTCCGCCACCATTTTCATAAGCTGATTTTAACAGCTCAATCACCTTTTCTTTACTAACAGGATCTAGCCCTTTAGTTGGTTCATCGGCAAGTAAAATTCGTCCACCTGCTGCTGTGGCTATTGCAAATGAAGCCCGTTGTGCCATACCGCCTGAGAGTTGGTGCGGGTAGCTTTCAACCCATTCGCCTAAGCCGAGTTGAGTTAAATAGTCCGTACTTTCGGTTTTTGCCTGAGATTTGTTTTTGCCTGCTACCAGATGAAAACTTTCCCATAGCTGTTTGCCGATAGACATAATTGGGTTAAGCGAACGGCGAGGCTCTTGGGGTAGCATTACTAAGGTTTTGCCCCACTGTTTTTCAATTTCAGTTTGATTGTTAAAATCAATATTGCAATTTTCTATCAAAATTTGACCGCTTGTAGTCAACCCAGATGGTAATGCTCCCATAATAGCTTGAATCAGCAGACTTTTGCCTGAGCCAGTCTCGCCTAGAATAGTAATGTTTTTACCTGACTCAAGAGCCAATGAAATCGGCTGTACCAGTGTGATTCCTGATAGAGTTTGCACACCGACATTTTTAATTTCTAACAGCATTATTTCACTCTCCCTGATAATAATTGCAAGCTTAGCACCATTAGGAATACGGTTAATACAGGTTGTAAGAAAATCATAGGTGCTTCGTAATAATAAGGGAACAATTCAGTCATCATTAACCCCAGTTCTGCCGTTGGTGGACGTAGCCCCACGTTTACAAAGCCAAGGGTGGCAAGAGCTAAAATCGCATTACCTAGTGAGAATGCCGATAAAGTTGCAATCATCGGTAATAAACGTGGCAATAAATGACGTTTGAAGCTGTAGATCCAGCCCATTCCCATTAAGCGGGAAGATTGAATTTCCGAGCTGTTTGCCATGGTAGAACTAATTGAGCGGATAACGCGGTAAAATTCTACCCACATCACCAGCGAAATGCCTAAATAGAGTGTCCAAAACGATCCCGGTGAAAGTGCGGCAAAGAGTAAAATCAGCAGTAAGCCGGGAAGAGCCATCACTAAATCGCAGATAAAGCTTAAAATACGGTCAAACCAACCACCAAAAAAGCCGGCCATAATGCCGGTAATTAATCCTGCAATTAAGGCACAAGCAACACTAAAGAGCGATAAGCCGAAAGATAAACGAATGGCTGAGGCAAGGCGTGCTAACATATCTCGCCCAAGATGATCGGTACCGAACCAAGCTAATTCGTTTGGATTGGAAAGGGTGTTAGTTAAATCCTGAAAGCCCATATCCATTGGATAGAAATAGGGTTGTAAAAAGGCAAAGCCGAGAATAATTACCAGCAGACTTCCGCCTAGAAATTGGGATGTTGAAATTTTCATTATCGTTATTTTCCTCTTAGCCTATCGCTTAATGCGTGGGTCAATCCAAGCACTGAGCATATCTGCAATCATATTAAGCACGACAAATAAGCCACCCATGACTAAAGTTGTGCCTTGAATCATTGGCACATCACGGGCAATAATGGCGTGAACGAGAGCATGCCCACTACCCGGCCAAGCGAATAAGCTTTCCACTACCACAACGCCTTCAATTAAATAAACTAACTGTACAGCGTGATAGGCAATTACTGGCACGGCAATATTGGGTAAGCCGTGGCGGATAAAGGCTTGGTGGCGACTTAGGCCTTTTAATTGGGCGAATTGGTAAAATTCCGCTTCTTTAATTTGCACCATTGCCGAGCGGGTTACTCTCACTGAAACCGCGCTTAGTCCAATGGCAAGGGTTAGTGCCGGCAAGACAAAATGTTGCCAACTGCCATAGCCGCCTGCCGGTAACCATTTGAGTTGGGCGGCAAATAGGGTAATTAAGCCGATGGCGATAATAAACACAGGTACAGAACGAAATAGGGTGCTAAGCACTAATGTCAAGCGGTCAAAAAAGCCGTTTGGTTTGCGGGCAGCTAATAATCCAAGCGGTGGGCCGATTAAGAGTGCAAGAATGAGAGAGACAATCGCAAGGCTTAATGTATGCCCGAATTGGTGCTGAATTTCCGCCCAAACAGAATCGCCTGTCACTAAAGATTTACCTAAATTAAATTGAGCTAAATCTAATAACCAATCAAAATAACTTTGCCACCAAGGTTGGTCAAGGGCAAGCTCGGCACGCACAGCTTCTGCAGCAGCACTATCGGCTTGGTCATAGCCATAGCGACTGGCAGCAATGCGGTATGCCATATCGCCCGAAAGCTGTCTGGTTAAAATAAAGGTGAGTGTTCCCACCGACCAAATTACCAGTAGTATTTGAGTTAGACGGCGGAGGAAAATGTTAAGCATTCAGATATCCTTAAAATAGAATAAGGCACGCGTGAGATAAGCGTGCCATCACTTTGTATTAGACGAAGTCTTATTTCGATAATTTTTCTAAATAGAAACGGCGTTCAAATGGGTCAAGAGTTAAGCCGTTAATACCTTTATGCGACACCACAGTTTGTTGATCGTAGACGATCGGAATAATCGGCAATTCATCATAGATAATTTGGCTGACCTGCTGTTTCAGCTGTTTGTTTTTCTGTGGATCGCGTTCTACTTCAATTTGTTTGAGCGAGTTTTCTAAGGTTTCATTACGCCAGTTCATCACCCCCCAATCGCTGCCGCCATTGGCATAATCTTGCACAATTAAGGCAAATGGGTCGAGGGTTTTGGCGTAGTTGAATGAGTAAAGTGCCATTTCTAATGTACCGTCTTGGTGACCAGACGGAATCTCACTGAAGTTACCTACAGATACATTTACATCAATACCGATTTTCTTCCATTCTGCTTGCAAAATAGTTGCGGTAATTGGCAATTCCGGACGATCTGAGTAAGTTCTTAGTGTGAAGCTAAACGGCTTACCATCTTTAGTGAGCTTACCTTCAGCATTATATTGATAGCCGGAAGCGGTTAAATTTTCCTTAATTTTTGCAATCACTTCTTCATGGCTGAGTGTAGTCTCTTTGGTTTCTACACGCCAGTCAGCAAAAGATTTCGGTAGAATTTGATCTGCCATGCCATCTTGGATTTTTAAGATCTGCTCAGCGATCGCTTTGCGGTTAATGGCTTGTGATAATGCTTGGCGAATCGTTAAATCATTAAAGAACGGTTTGGCTAAGTCCATTTTCAGCTGCATCGTACGGGCAATTGAGGTATTGATTAGCTGTAAATTCGGATCGGTTTTTAAGCGAGCCACGCTGGCTTTATCTAAGTTGAACACCAGTGAAGTTGCATCGCTTTGTGCCATCAGCGTGCGGGTTTCACTACGGCTGCTGGCAAGATAATTCGCTTGCTGAAGCTGTGGCTTATTACCCCAATAGCCCTCAAAACGGACAGTTTCCAATTTTTGTGGCGCCTCAATTTTAGTCGCTTTAAACGCCCCTGTACCGATAACCTCGGTAACATTGCCTTGTGCGTCAAAACTTTCTTCCGCCAGAATAAGCGTGGTGTAGTGTGTTAAGAAAGAAGGAAATGGTACAAAGGGTTGGGTTAATTCAAATTGTACTTTGTTGGCATCCAAAGCCTTAATGTCTTTGATAAACGCTTTTTGTAATACACCCGGTTTGGAATGTGCAATTTTTAAGGATTTTTCTACCGCTTGTGCGTTTAGTGGTTTGCCGTTGTGGAATGTTGCATCACGCAGGGTGAATGTCCAAAGGGTAGCATCAGCATTGCTTTCCCATTGAGTGGCTAAACCTGCTACCAATTGTCCCTCTGAATTGGCTTCCACTAAGGTTTCAGCAAGGTTCATTCGTTGGAAAATGACGCCCGATTGGTTAAGATCTAAGCTGTTTAATTCCCAAGGCGCAACTACGGTCACAAGCGGTAACATTTCTGCATTTTTTTGCAATTGTTCATTTGGCGTTGCCGCTTTTTGTACATTTGCTTGGGTATTGTTTTTGTCATCACAAGCAGCAAGACAGAATGTTGCTACTGTTAACGGAATTAACCACTTTTTCATTTCTTTTTTTCTCCATAAAAAAATCAGGGCTTTGATTGGCGAAACTTTAGCATATTTCCATAAAAAAAATAGAGTTTTTTAAGTTGAGTATTTTAATTGGTTGTTTTTACGCCAAAATGGTTGGCAACTTTCCGCTCTTCATTTTGCAAAATAGGCAAAGAATTTACCCGCTTGTTGCCGATTACCATGCTTGAACTGCCTCCTCCATCAAGGTTGATCGCCTGTGTTAGCTCAAGTTTGCTGGCAAGTTCAGCTAGCTCATCTAAAGTTACGCCTCCAAAGGTAAGCTGTCGCCCTTCCACCACAACCAGATAGAGCCAATTTTTCTGCTCGTTCAATCCAAGCAAGGTGCGAGGGTGCTTATCGTGAAAAATACTTTGTACGCAGCCGACCTTATCATTTTCCGCACACTCAAATTTTCCGTTTTTGGCGTTATACCAATGCCAACCGCTAATCGCTATTTGCCATTTCGGGTTCAGAGGAGTAATTTTATTTTTTGCCTCAATAATACATTTATTGGTTTTATCACAAGCAAAAATGACTCGATTACGCACATCACCATATTTTGACCAGCGTTTTCCTTGAGAAACAACTAAGCCAATAGGAGTGTAGTCTTTCCAATAAAAATTGGCGTTGATTGCCACATCGGTTTGATATTTTTCGGCAAAGGAAGACACCGTTGATCCGCTATCGCTTTTTTCCGAGCCGATAAAGGCTAAATTCTTGCAGTTCAAATCCACCCGAGTGATGTGAAAAGGGGATTGATCGGAATAATCAATACATTGATTTTCTGCGTGGGTGAAATTGGCTAATAGCAGAGATAATAGGAAGAAAAATAGTTTCATAGAGCGTTAAAAGTCTGCTTAGACAGGCTTTAAAATAGTGATTAGACAAGCGGTCAATTTTGCAAAGTTTTTTGTAAAATCGACCGCTTAAATAAAGGTTAGAATTATAAATTTTATTGAATATTACTACTTCCGATAGTTAATACTTGCTTAACTGTAGAATCAACCTCTTCCATTAAATATTTTTTTATAATATTTCTTGCATTTTCTGCATCAGCACTAAGTTTCTCGTAGGTTGTATATTTATCTCCCAACCATCCACCTACGCCTCCTACTTTCCCTAAACTAAGGATATTTGAATCATGCATAACTTGATAATTTACTACTCTATTGGGCTCAAATAGTAATGAATTTGGTGGGCTTAAATAACCCGTTTCAATATGTAAGAAAATTTTAAGCCCCTTTTGAGATTTATCTTTTTCTATACTACTTTCATTAGCTTCAATCACCTTGACATCATAGCCTTTAGTTTTTAGTTGTGTAACAAAAGCATTTGTAAAATCTGTATTCATTGAGTTTTTCTCATAAATACCTTTTAATTTTTCATTAAAATTGATCGTATATTTATTAGATTTGGCTTTATTTCTATCTGTGACTATATCATCAATTTTTAAAGAAATAAGATAAGGTAATATACCAGCTTTTTTATTTTCTGAAGCTTTACTCTCTTCTACTTTCACCTCTTGAAATTCTTGAGAATTATAAAATACAGTCACTTCTTTAGAATTATTAATCAATGTTTGATAATTTGATATTCTTTGTTGCATTTCTGGGTTGGTGCATCCAACTAAGAATAATCCACATACAATAATTAAGTTTTTCATTTTCTTTCTCCATGTACCCATATATGAGATTAATGCTCTCTTGTTTTAAAGAACGTCACATCAGGATAACGCTCTTGAGCTAAGTTCAAATTCACCATGGTTGGAGCGATATAAGTAAGGTTATCGCCTCCGTCTAAGGCTAAGTTTGCTTCATTTTTACGTTTAAATTCTTCAAATTTTTTCGCATCACTGCATTCAACCCAGCGGGCTGTTGCCACGTTTACCGCTTCGTAAATTGCTTCTACGTTGTATTCCGATTTTAAACGGGAAACCACCACATCAAACTGCAACACACCCACGGCACCCACAATTAAATCATTGTTGATTAACGGGCGGAAAACTTGTACCGCACCTTCTTCTGAAAGTTGTACCAAGCCTTTGAGCAGTTGCTTTTGTTTTAGTGGATCTTTTAAGCGAATACGGCGGAACAGCTCCGGTGCAAAGTTTGGAATACCAGTAAACTTCAGATTTTCACCTTGGGTGAAGGTATCGCCGATTTGAATCGTGCCATGGTTATGTAAGCCGATAATATCGCCTGCATAAGCCTCTTCAGCGTGTGAGCGGTCACCTGCCATAAAGGTTAAAGCATCAGAAATCACCACATCTTTACCGATACGGACGTGTTTAAGTTTCATCCCTTTTTCATATTTGCCGGAAACAACACGCATAAAGGCGACTCGGTCGCGGTGTTTTGGATCCATATTCGCTTGGATTTTAAATACGAAACCGCTGAATTTTTCTTCACTTGCCTCAACGGTGCGGCTGTCCGATTCACGGGCTTGCGGTGCTGGTGCCCATTCGGTTAAACCGTCTAAGAAATGGTTGACCCCGAAGTTACCTAATGCTGTTCCGAAGAAGACTGGTGTTAATTCACCGTTGATGAACGCTTCGTGTTCAAATTCGTGAGATGCACCTTGCACTAATTCCAGTTCATCACGTAATTGTTGGGCTAAATCATCACCTACGCTTTGGTCTAGCTCAGGGTTGTCTAAACCTTTGATAACTCGCACTTCTTGAATCGTATGCCCTTGTCCGGTTTGGTAAAGGTAAGTTTCATCTTTATAAATGTGATAAACCCCTTTAAACAATTTACCGCAGCCGATTGGCCAAGTGATTGGTGCACATTTGATTTTTAGCACGCTTTCCACTTCGTCCAACAATTCCATTGGGTCACGAATATCACGGTCGAGCTTGTTCATAAAGGTGAGAATTGGTGTATCACGCAGGCGGGTGACTTCCATTAATTTGATGGTGCGTTCCTCAACCCCTTTTGCTGAGTCAATCACCATCAAACAGCTATCTACCGCAGTTAGGGTACGATAAGTATCTTCCGAGAAGTCTTCGTGTCCCGGGGTATCTAACAGGTTCACTAAGCAATCATTGTAAGGGAATTGCATCACAGAGGTGGTAATGGAAATTCCACGTTGTTTTTCCATCTCCATCCAGTCTGATTTAGCGTGTTGAGCCGAGCCTTTGCCCTTTACCGAACCTGCGGTTTGAATTGCATTTCCGTATAAAAGCACTTTTTCGGTGATAGTAGTTTTACCCGCATCGGGGTGGGAAATAATCGCAAAGGTGCGACGTTTATTGACTTCTTGTGGATATGACATATTTTCTCAATAAGTAAATAAAAAAGGGCGGAAATACCGCCAAGAAATTTGTTGCTATTTTCGCTGATTTGAGGCGAGAGGGCAAGCGGTTAAATTTTCAGAGAATTTTGCAATATAACGCAGTTTCGCAAAAAAGTCGGCAAAAACGACCGCTTGCTTTTTGAACTTTGGCATAATACAAGGTAGAATAGCGAACTTTTACTCTCGGATTAAATAGATAATGAAAAAACTACTTCCTTTAATGATTGCAGCGATGGTGCTAAGTGCCTGTTCTTCCCAGCCTGCAAAGAAACAAAGCCCTCGTATTAAAGCTTCGGCTGCTTATATCCCGACTGAAAATTCAGCCTATGTGGTATTTGATTTAAACCAGAAAAAATTTTTAGAGGGTAAGAATTTTAATTTGGTTCGCCCGATTGCTTCTGTCACTAAATTAATGACCGCTGTGGTTTTCTTGGAAGAGAACCGCTACGGTAACAGTTGTCAAACGCAAATTTTGCCGTCGGATGCGGATTTTTTAAAAGGCACAACCAGCCCTTTGCCGAAAAATATCAATATCGCTTGTAGCGAATTACTTAAAGCGATGTTAGTACGTTCCGATAATTATGCTGCTCACGCATTGGCACACGCCACACACTTGAATAAAGCTCAATTTTTGGCACGAATGAATAGTAAGGCACGCGAAATCGGTATGACTCAAACCTATTTTAGCGACTCCTCCGGGCTTTCTTCAGATAATGTTTCAACAGTAATTGATTTGGCAAAACTTGCCGGTTATGCTGCAGGTAAAAAGGAAATTCAGCAACTTTCTAATTCGCCTTTAGTGAGTGTTTATGCCGGTGGGCAATATATTCCGATGAAAAATACGAATAGTATGGTGCGTTCACAATCTTATCAGGCTTTAGTCAGTAAAACAGGATACACTCGTGAGGCAGGTTATAATTTAGCCTTTATTGCTAAAGGTGATTGTAAAGGTAAGCGAATTGGTGTGGTAAGCCTTAATAATAGTAATGCTACAGCTCGTACTTATTTTACTGAATCGATGTTAGCTAAATATCAATGTATAGCAAATCCGTTTAGACAGTATGGTTAAATACAAAAATATAGTTTCTCTACGCCTTGAGGGGCTAAGCATTGAGAAAAGCGTATTTTTTCTCTACAATATTGCCCTTTAACTTCAATATATTGAGACAAGATTGTGACACAAATTAAATTGATTGTCGGGCTTGCTAACCCCGGAGCAAAATATGAGGAAACCCGTCATAATGCAGGGGAATGGCTGATAAATGAAATTGCCCGTATGTATAATGTAAGTTTGAAAGATGAGGCGAAATATTTCGGTAAAGTGGCAAAAATCAATACTCCTCAAGGCGAGGTACGTTTATTAGTGCCTACTACCTTTATGAATCTGAGCGGTAAGGCAGTTGGGGCATTGGCGAATTTTTTTCGCATCAAGCCGGAAGAAATTTTAGTTGCTCACGATGAGTTGGATTTACCGCCCGGTTCGGTCAAGTTGAAACAAGGTGGGGGACACGGTGGTCACAACGGCTTAAAAGATATTATTGCTGCTCTTGGCAATAATAAAGAATTTTACCGTGTCAGAATTGGTATTGGGCATCCCGGTCATAAAGATCTGGTCGCAAATTATGTGCTGGGCAAGCCGGCTCCTGCAGAAAAAGAGTTAATCAATGCGGTAGTGGATGAAAGCAGCCGTTGTATTGACATTTTATTAAAAGAAGGCGTAACTAAAGCGATGAACCGCTTAAATGGGTTTAAAGCCTAGTAAAAATTGTAGGGTGGGAGAATTATTTTCCTCTACAAGCGGTCAAATTTATACAAAATTTTGCAAAATAATTTTAATTTAAAGGAACAGAAAAATGGGATTTAAATGTGGAATCGTTGGTTTACCGAATGTTGGTAAATCAACCCTTTTCAACGCATTAACAAAAGCAGGTATTGAGGCAGCGAACTATCCGTTCTGTACTATTGAGCCAAACACCGGTGTGGTGCCAATGCCAGATCCGCGTTTAGATGCGTTGGCGGAAATTGTCAAACCTGAGCGCATACTTCCAACAACTATGGAATTTGTGGATATTGCAGGTCTGGTTGCCGGTGCGAGTAAAGGTGAAGGGTTAGGGAATAAATTCTTAGCGAATATTCGTGAAACCGATGCAATTGGTCACGTTGTACGTTGTTTTGAAAATGATGATATTGTTCATGTAGCAGGTAAAATTGATCCGGCTGATGATATTGAGATTATCAATACTGAATTAGCCCTTGCTGACTTAGATAGCTGTGAGCGTGCGATTCAGCGTTTACAAAAACGTGCAAAAGGTGGCGATAAAGACGCTAAATTTGAATTATCTATTATGGAAAAAATCTTACCTGTACTTGAAAATGCAGGGATGATTCGCTCGGTTGATTTAGATAAAGACGAACTTCACGCTATTAAAGGTTATAACTTCTTAACTTTAAAACCAACTATGTATATTGCTAACGTAAACGAAGATGGTTTTGAAAATAACCCATACCTTGATCGTGTACGTGAAATTGCGGAAAAGGAAGGGGCAGTTGTTGTGCCGGTATGTGCAGCGATTGAATCGGAAATTGCAGAACTTGATGATGAAGAGAAAGTTGAATTTTTGCAAGATTTAGGCATTGAAGAGCCGGGCTTAAACCGTGTAATTCGTGCCGGTTATCGTTTGCTAAATCTGCAAACCTACTTTACCGCAGGGGTAAAAGAAGTACGTGCGTGGACGGTTTCTGTCGGTGCAACTGCACCAAAAGCAGCAGCGGTTATTCATACTGACTTTGAAAAAGGCTTTATCCGTGCTGAAGTGATTGCTTACCAAGATTTTATCGATAACAAAGGTGAAGCAGGAGCTAAAGAAGCCGGAAAGTGGCGCTTGGAAGGGAAGGATTATATCGTTCAAGATGGCGATGTTATGCATTTCCGTTTCAATGTGTAAAATTTCTTAGAAAAAAGACCGCTTGTTATCTGCTCGAAAAGTGGGTTGTCAATTTAAGAGGTATTTTTGATCTGACTTTAAAAGTTAGACTTTTTTATGCGAGGGGTGGGTTCTGTTTCTGACAGGGCTTAGCCCTTTAATTTTTTATGGCACTATGCGTTTTTGTATATGAGTGAATAACAGAACGATTACCGGTAAGCTTCACAATCGATTAGTGATAAGTTTTTTGCTAAACGGCTTTAGTAGAGTCTAAAATGTTAAAAATCATATTGATTTTGTTACTTTTTTATCCGTTTGTGCAGAAAAAATTTGAAACAGATCACAAATTTATAATAATTTGATTACATGGCTTCACAAAGCGAGTAGAATGCGAGCCACTCTTGACCAGTGGGTCATTTTTATTTTTTAAAAGAGGTGCTTTATGGCTCTATTTCTGAGTATTTTTCCGATTGTTTTACTGATTTATTTAATGGTAAAACGTAACGCTCTACCGTCTTATGTGGCGTTACCGTTAACGGCGGCTTTAATTTTTGTTTTACAACTTACCTATTTTGGTAGTGATTTCACCCTTGTCGCGGCAAATATTATTGCAGGTCTGGGTGATGTTTTAACACCAATTACTGTTATTTTTGGTGCAATTTTATTTAACCGCTTTTCAGAAGTTTCTGGTGCAACCAATACCATGCGTAAATGGTTAGGTAATATTAATCCTAACCCTATTGCACAATTGATGATTATTGGTTGGGCGTTTGCTTTCATGATTGAAGGAGCTTCAGGTTTTGGTACTCCAGCTGCAATCGCCGCTCCAATTCTAGTAGGTTTAGGCTTCCACCCATTAAAAGTAGCAATGTTAGCTTTAGTAATGAACTCTGTGCCTGTTTCATTTGGCGCGGTAGGTACACCGACTTGGTTTGGTATGGGCCCTCTTTTAAAAGATGGCTTAATTACAGATGCACAGGTGCTTGAAATTGGCTCAATGACAGCCTTTATCCATTCTATTGCGGCCTTCGTTATTCCATTAATGGCATTGCGTTTAGTGGTGAGCTGGAAAGAAATTCGTCAAAATATCACTTTTATTTGCATTAGTATCTTAGCTTGTGTTGTGCCTTATTTCATTATTGCGCAATTTAACTATGAATTCCCATCATTAGTGGCTGGTGCTATTGGTTTATTGGTGTCAGTATTTGTGGCGAACTTGGGTATCGGTTTAGCTAAAACAGAAAATAATCTCGGTAATGATAAAGTAACCTTTGGTGAAGTGGCAAAAGCTTTATTACCAACAGGATTATTGATCGCTATTTTAATTGTTACTCGTGTTCAGCAACTTCCATTAAAAGCGATGATGAATGATGCAACTACTTGGATTGCAAGTACAGTTGGTTTTGCTAACTTTGAAATTAGCCAAGGTTTAATTTTTGCCTTAAAAAATATTTTAGGCACAAATGTGGCGACCAGCTATAAATTGCTTTATGTTCCAGCATTAATTCCATTTGTGATCACAGTATTAATTTGTATCCCGATTTTTGCAGTTTCTGGTAAAAATACTGCGAATATTTTCTCTACCAGCTTTGCTCAAGTGAAAAAACCATTCTTAGCATTATTAGGTGCGTTAATTATGGTAAAATTAATGTTAATTGGCGGTAAAGAGTCAATGGTACAAATTATCGGTCAAAACTTTGCGGCAGCAACTGGTGAATATTGGACAATATTTGCTTCATATTTGGGTGCAATTGGTGCATTCTTCTCCGGTTCTAATACCGTATCAAACTTAACATTCGGTACTGTACAATTTGCAACAGCTCAGGCAACAGGCTTATCTGTTACTCTAATTCTTGCATTGCAATCTGTAGGTGGTGCAATGGGTAACATGGTTTGTATCAATAATATTGTAGCGGTATGTTCAGTACTGGGTATTGATAAACAAGAAGGTAATATTATTAGGAAAACAGCAGTGCCAATGTTTGTTTACGGCGTGATTGCTGCTATCGTTGCACTCTTTGTTGTACCTTTATTCTATACAATCTAATCTTTAAAAATAGAGTAAGGAAGGAAGTAGATAGTCTATCTGCTTCCTTTTGCCGTTTTAGGGTGGTGCTTTTTGAGTTTAATTCTTATTTATATTTATTAATGTGGGAGTTCTTATGAACGTCAATTTTTATGTTACTTGCATTGCAGATGTGATGAAAGCAGGTGTTGCAAAAAATACGGTGCTTTTGTTAGAAAAACTCGGCTGTAAAATCACTTTCTTAGAAAAACAGGGCTGCTGTGGACAGCCGGCAATTAATAGCGGTTATACGAAACAAGCTTTATCGGGAATGAAAACTTTAGTTGAAACCTTTGAAGCAAATGATTACCCAATTGTGGCCCCTGCGGGTTCTTGTGTGTATGCAATTAAAACTTATCCAGAACATTTTGAGCGTTTTGGTGAGAGACAATGGGCTGAGCGTGCGAAAAAAGTCGCAGACCGCTTTCACGACCTTACAGATTTTATTGTTAATAAACTCGGCGTTAAAGATGTAGGCGCTTATCTTCCAGGAAAGGCTGTTTACCACCCATCTTGCAGTTTATTCCGTAAATTAGGGATTAAAGATGAGCCTATTATTTTGTTACAAAATGTAAAAGGCTTAGAACTATTACCAATCAAAAACCAAGAAACTTGTTGCGGTTTTGGTGGTACGTTTTCTGTGAAAATGGCAGAAATTTCCGGTGAGATGGTAAAAGAAAAAGTAGCAAATATTGATAATGATGAGCCGGATTATTTAATCGGTGCAGATGTGAGCTGCTTAATGAATATTGGTGGACGTTTAAGTCGTGAAGGTAAAGAGATTAAAGTTATGCACATTGCTGAAGTTTTAATGCAGGGGGAGAAATAATATGTCTTATTTACAAACAAATACCCTACCGTTTAAACAGCGTATTGAACAGCAAGTTAATAATGAAATTGTCCGTAAGGCATTAGTAAAAGCCCAAGAAACTATTGGGGCAAACCGTCAGCGTATGGTGGATGAGCTGGGTAACTGGGAGGAGTGGCGTGACGCGGCAAAACAGATCCGTAACCATGTTTTAGCGAATTTAGATGCTTATCTTTACCAATTAAGTGAAAAAGTTGCTCAAAACGGCGGTAAAGTTTTCTTTGCAGAAACGGCGGAAGAAGCAACTGATTACATTAAAAAAGTGGCTAAAGAAAAAAATGCGAAGAAAATTGTAAAATCTAAATCAATGGTTACTGAAGAGATCGGGATGAACCATGTTTTAGAAGCTGAAGGCATTAAGGTGGTGGAAACTGACTTAGGCGAATATTTATTACAAATTGTAGGCGACAAACCCTCTCACATTGTTGTACCGGCAATCCATAAAGATCGCCACAGAATCCGTCAAGAAATGCACGATGTGTTAGGCTATCAAGGCAGTGAGGCTCCAGAAGAAATGACAGCCTTTGTTCGCCAAAAAATCCGTGAAGATTTCTTAGAAGCCGATATTGGTATTTCAGGTTGTAACTTTGCCGTACCGGAAACAGGTTCTGTTTGTTTAGTGACTAACGAAGGTAACTTACGTATGGCAACTACAGTGCCAAAAACACATATTGCGGTAATGGGAATGGAACGTATCGCTCCGACTTTCCAAGAAGTGGATGTGTTAATTACCATGCTTGCTCGTAGTGCGGTAGGGGCAAAACTGACCGCTTACAACACTTGGTTAACCGGTCCTCGCTTAGAAGGTGAGACGGATGGTCCTGAAGAATTCCATTTAGTGATTGTGGATAATGGCCGTTCTAAAATCTTAGAAAGCGAATTTAAAGAGGTTTTACGTTGTATCCGTTGTGGTGCTTGTTTAAACACTTGCCCTGCTTACCGCCAAATTGGTGGCCACGGTTACGGCTCAATTTACCCGGGACCGATTGGTTCGGTAATTTCGCCATTATTGGGTGGTTACGAAGAGTTTAAAGAACTGCCTTATGCCTGCTCACTCTGTACGGCGTGTAACAGCGTGTGTCCGGTGAAAATTCCGTTGGCTCAATTGATTTTAAAACACCGTGAACATATTGCTCAACAAGGACTAACTCCGATTTCTGAGCGTTTATCCATTTTTGGCTTTAATTTCGCAAACTCACATCCAACAGTGTGGAAAGTAGGGGTTAAAGTAGGTGCGAAAGTTGCCGGCAAGTTGATTAAAAACGGCAAAGTACCTATTGAGTTTGGTGCGTTAGGTGAGTGGACAAAAGCTCGCGATTTGCCGACTGCCGAAGGCGAAAGCTTCCGTGAATGGTTTAACAACAGAGGATAACAGTATGGATTTACAAAACCGAGAAAAATTTTTAACTAAATTGGCAGAACGTATGGGCAGACCATTGCAAACTGTGCCTGAGCCAATGCCGGAATTGGTAAATGACCACGCAGTTACCCGTTTAACAGACCTCAGCCAAGAGCAGCTTTGCAAAGAGTTTGTTGATTTTGCTCGTGTGATGATGGCTGATGTGGTGGAAGTTAAAGAAGCTGATCTACCAACGGCAATTATTGAGATTTGCGAGAAATATGGCGGTGGCAATATTATTGTAAATAATGATGAACGCTTAAAAGCACTTGGTATTACAGGTGCAGTTCAAGCAAAATATGAAAACTGTCATCAATGGGATTTCAATTTAGGTGAAGAAAACCTTGAGAAAGCTAAACAAGCGAATATCGGCATTGTGTATGGTGAATATGGCTTAACTGAATCTGGCGGTATTGTGCTGTTTTCCAGCAAAGACTACGGTCGTTCAGTTAGCTTACTCCCTGAAAAATCGGTAGTTGTATTGCGTAAAAGTAGTGTATTACCAAGGGTGGCACAGTTAGCCAAAATCCTACACGATAAAGCACAACAAGGCGAAAGAATGCCATCTTGTGTGAATATTATTTCCGGACCATCAGCCACTGCAGATATTGAGTTAATCAAAGTAGTAGGTGTTCACGGGCCGGTAAATAAAATTTACCTCGTGATTGATGATTTGTAATTGCAAAAAATCGAATAAAAATGACCGCTTGTTAGTCTTACAAGCGGTCATTTTTTGTTAAAATTTTGCAATTATGCTGCCAATGCTTTGCGCTGAGCTTCAACTAGCTGGGCAATACCTTGTTTCGCTAGATCTAACAAGGTGAGAAGCTCTTCGTGGGAGAATGGTTCACCCTCAGCGGTGCCTTGCACTTCGACTAATCTACCGTCTTCGACCATTACCACGTTCATATCGGTTTCAGCGTTGGAATCTTCCACATATTCTAAATCGCATACCGCTTGCCCATCTACAATACCGACTGAAATGGCGGCCACTAAGCCTTTCATTGGGTTCGTTTTCAGAACGCCATCTGCCACTAATTTATTCATCGCGTCGTGTAGAGCGACACACGCTCCGGTAATGGAGGCGGTACGGGTGCCGCCGTCTGCTTGGATAACATCACAATCGACGGTGATAGTGCGTTCGCCTAAGGCTTTGAGATCAACTACTGCACGTAAAGAACGGGCAATCAAGCGTTGAATTTCCATCGTACGACCGCCTTGTTTGCCTTTTGCTGCTTCACGTTGGGTGCGAGAATGAGTAGCACGCGGCAACATTCCATATTCTGCTGTTACCCAGCCTTGTTGCTGACCTTTGAGAAAACGTGGCACAGTTTCTTCCACCGTTGCATTACATAAGACTTTAGTATCGCCAAATTCAATTAACACTGAGCCTTCAGCATAACGGGTGTAGTTACGGGTAATTTTAACTTGTCTGACTTGACTAATTTCTCGATTATTTGGACGCATTTTCTTTTCCTTTTCTTTAAAATTTTTACCATTTTAACAAAGAAAACAGTAGAATGTGATGTTTCTTTACAAAGAAGAATATTAAAGAATTTATTCCCCTCTTTAGCAAAGAGGGGTTAGGGGAGATTTGGCAGAAGTAATTTTATCCTCATACGAAATTTTAGCATCGTAATCAAATCTCCCCCTGCCCCTCTTTTCTAAAGAGGGGAGTAAAATACAAATAACAGTAATAAAACAAGGAATAACAATGATTTATAGTATGACAGCTTTTTCTCATTTGGAATTGAAAAAAGAGTGGGGAAATGCGGTATGGGAAATTCGCTCGGTAAACCAACGTTTTTTAGAAACCTATTTCCGCCTGCCGGAACAGTTTCGTAATTTGGAAATGACTTTACGGGAACGCCTACGAGCAACGTTGACGCGAGGTAAAGTGGAATGCAGTTTACGCATTGATTTAAGCAAAACTCAAAACAGCGAAATTGCGTTAAATAAAGGCTATGCTGAGCAGGTAATTCAATCACTAAAATGGATTAAAGAAACCGCTAACGAAGGTGAAATCAACCTAGTGGATGTGCTGCGTTTTCCGGGGGTAGTGGATAATGAAAGCCAAGATTTAGACCAAATCGCTCAAGATTTATTAGCCGGATTTGAGCAGATCTTATCTGACTTTATTGCAATGCGAGCCAGAGAAGGTGAGAATGTACAAAACTTAATTCAGCAACGTTTAGATGCTATTTCGGTTGAGGCAACCAAAGTACAATCTTTAATGCCTGAAATTCTGCAATGGCAGAAGGAACGCCTACAACAACGTTTTGATGAACTGAACTTGCAACTTGATCCACAACGTTTAGAACAAGAAATGGTACTATTAGCCCAACGTGTTGATGTGGCTGAAGAATTAGACCGCTTGCAACTGCATGTGAAAGAAACTTCTAATATCCTGAAAAAAGGGGGTGCTGTCGGGCGTAAATTAGATTTTATGATGCAAGAGCTAAACCGAGAGTCTAATACGCTTGCTTCAAAATCCATTAATGCAGAGGTGACTAATTCTGCGGTGGAACTGAAAGTACTAATCGAACAAATGCGTGAGCAAATTCAGAATTTAGAGTAGGAATAAACCATGAAATGTGAATGCAATCAAATTATTGAAGCTTATCCAGCACTCTGTGTACCACTTGCTCAGTATCGCTTAATTGAAATGGCAGGGGCCGATGCTGAGAAATATCTACAAGGGCAATTGACCTGCGATGTAACCAAACTGGCGGTGGGCGATCATACGCTAACCTGCCATTGTGATCCGAAAGGCAAAATGAGCTCGCTTTTCCGCTTATACCGTGCAGAACAAGAGAAATTTATTGCGGTAATTCATCAAAGCCTACTGCCTGAAGCCTTAACGCAACTTAAAAAATATGCGGTGTTTTCAAAAATCACTTTTAGTGAATTAGATACTCAAATTTATGGCGTAGCAGCCGAGCAAGTTGCAAAATTAAGTGAAAATATGACCGCTTTAACGTTAAGCGAAGGGCAAAAACGTGCTTTTGTTTGGGGCGAAGCCTTAGAAACTAATGCCGATGAAAGCCTTTGGACGTTAATGGATATTCAAGACGGTATTCCTGTGTTAGTGAAGGAAAATCAATTTGAATTGATTCCACAAGCGGCGAATTTACAACAACTTGAAGCCGCGATTTCATTCACCAAAGGTTGCTATATTGGGCAAGAAACGGTGGCTCGAGCCAAATACCGTGGGGCAAATAAGCGAGCGTTGTTTACCCTTGTAGGGCAATATGAAGGCGAAATTTCACTCCCTGAACCGGCCTCTGCGGTAGAAATGCAACTAGGCGAAAATTGGCGGGCAACTGGTACAATTTTAGCCTGTGCGACTCACAAAAATACCCTATGGGTGCAAGTTGTGTTAAATAAAGAGGTAGAAGCGGAAACTCAATTCCGAGTCAGCAGGGTGAATTTGAAAATAGTAGAATTGCCATATAGCTTGAAAGAAAACTAGAAAACGAACGGTCATATATTCAAAATATGACCGTTTTTTATATCTTATCAGGATGGTGGATCATCACGAAACGTTCCCAAAGTTGTTCCTCAGTTTCCTCATTATCGGGATCTTTTACAATACAGCTTGTAATCGGACAAACCTTCTGACAGGTCGGCTTTTCATAATGCCCTACACATTCCGTGCATAAAACGGGATCGATAATATAAATATCATCCCCCACCGAAATTGCCTCATTCGGACATTCCGGCAAACACATATCGCAGTTGGTACATTTATGGGTAATCAGTAAAGCCATAGTTATTGATAAGAATAGAAAAATTAAACAAGCGGTAAGATTTACAAAAATTTTTACCGTTTTATCTTAAATTAATCGTAAAAATTTTAAAAAAATCGACCGCTTGTCAGTAGATAAAGCCTATTATAAAACAAAAAAATTTGAACTACTTCACATTTTTACAATTTGCTTGTTTATTGTTAAGTAAAAATTTTTTATTCTCTCATCGAAACGTTTCGATGAATGGTTTAATCAGATAATGGAGCGTAAAGGGAGAGATTAGATGAAAAAGACGCTAAATCTTAATGCACAACTTTCACATTGTATTGCAAAACTCGGGCATACAGATAGCCTGGTAGTTTGTGATGCAGGTTTGCCGATTCCACAAACAGTAGAGCGGATCGACCTTGCATTAACTGAAGGGGTGCCAAGTTTTTTGCAGACATTTGATGTGGTTGTAAGTGAAATGTTTGTTGAAAAAGTGCTATTGGCAGAAGAAATTAAGCAGAAAAATCCAGATATCTTATCTACTCTTTTGGAGCGTTTACAAAAATTGG
Organism: Mannheimia granulomatis; assembly: GCF_011455695.1. NCBI lineage: Bacteria > Pseudomonadati > Pseudomonadota > Gammaproteobacteria > Pasteurellales > Pasteurellaceae > Mannheimia > Mannheimia granulomatis. Next base: position 367,161 of record NZ_CP015030.1, read on the forward strand.
AACAAGCACAGAAAAACCAAATTCAAATTGATTATGTAAACCATGAAATCTTTAAAGAGTATACACAAGGTAGCAAAGCTATTGTGCGTAGTGGTGAATGTTCTCCTTATGCGAATATCATTTTATATTCGGGCGTACCGTTTTAAGGTGGAATGATGGAAACCTTGTTGAATATGAATGGGATAGATAAATCTTTCCCAGGCGTTAAGGCTCTGAGTAATGCCTGCCTTTCTGTCTATGCGGGTCGTGTAATGGCATTAATGGGTGAGAATGGTGCTGGTAAATCCACCTTGATGAAAGTCTTAACCGGTATTTATAGCAAAGATGCCGGTACTATCATCTATTTAGGACAAAATGTGTCTTTTAAAGGACCAAAACACTCCCAAGAAGCAGGTATTAGTATTATTCACCAAGAATTAAATTTAATCGGTAACTTAACAATTGCTGAAAATATTTTCTTAGGTCGTGAATTTAGAACCGCTTGGGGAGCGGTTGATTGGAAAAAAATGTATGCAGAGGCTGATAAATTATTGGCTCATTTAGGAGTAAAACATAGTAGTCATCAGCTTTGTGCCGAACTTTCTATCGGTGAACAACAGATGGTTGAAATTGCTAAAGCACTCAGTTTTGAATCCAAAGTCATTATTATGGATGAGCCAACCGATGCTTTAACTGATACTGAAACTGAAGCTTTATTTAAAGTCATTCATGAGTTAAAAGCAGAAATGCGTGGCATTGTTTATATTTCTCACCGCTTAAAAGAGATTTTTGAGATTTGCGATGATGTGACTGTGCTTCGAGATGGGCAATTTATTGGTGAGAAAGTGGTGGCGGATATTGATGAAGATCAGCTGATTGAAATGATGGTTGGCCGCCGTTTGGAAGAGCAGTATCCCCATTTAGAGCAAGAGCGTGGCGAGCTACTGCTAGAAGTGAAAAATTTAAGTGGCAGCGGCGTGAATAATGTATCTTTCCAACTGTATAAAGGTGAAATTGTCGGAATTTCGGGCTTAATGGGAGCTGGGCGAACAGAGTTAATGAAGCTACTTTATGGGGCTTTACCAAAAACCTCAGGAGTTATTGAGCTAAGAGGTAAAGAAATTTCAAACAGTTGCCCTCAAGATGGATTAAATAATGGCATTGTTTATGTGTCAGAAGATCGTAAAGGTGATGGGCTGATTTTAGGTATGTCAGTTAAAGAAAATATGTCTTTGACTTCTTTAGATCATTTCTCGAAAGCAGGTTCAATTCGCCATGATGCGGAAAGATTGGCGGTAGATGATTTTATTACGATGTTTAATATCAAAACTCCAAGTCATGATCAGCAAATTGCTCTGCTTTCCGGTGGCAATCAACAAAAAGTAGCGATAGCAAAAGGATTAATGACACGTCCGAATATCTTGATTTTAGACGAGCCTACTCGTGGCGTGGATGTAGGGGCAAAAAAAGAGATTTACCAATTAATCAATGAGTTTAAAAAAGATGGATTGAGTATTTTAATGGTGTCATCTGATATGCCAGAAGTCCTGGGAATGAGTGACCGTATTTGGGTGATGTGTGAGGGGCAAATTAGTGCAGAATTTTCTCGAGCTGAGGCAACACAAGAGAAATTACTGGCAGCGGCGATTGGAAAAAGTGCACTCTAAAATAAAGGTGTTTTTATGGCTACGCAAAAAAAAGAATTTCAGTTAGGTAAGTTTTTAATAGAGCAACGCTCCTTTGTGGCATTACTAGTATTGATTTTAATTGTTTCAACAATTAATCCTGATTTCTTCAGCGTTGATAATATCTTGAATATTCTACGCCAGACTTCAGTAAATGCGATTATTGCTGTTGGGATGACTTTTGTGATTTTAATTGCGGGGATTGATTTATCTGTTGGTTCTGTACTGGCATTAACCGGTGCGGTTGCAGCCTCATTAGTTGGATCTGAAATCCCTATTTTTTTGGTGATTCCTTTAGTGTTATTACTGGGAACAGCCTTTGGTGGAATTAGTGGTGCTATTGTAGCTAAAGGGAAAGTGCAAGCCTTTATTGCTACTTTAGTGACGATGACATTATTACGTGGTATTACGATGGTTTATACCGATGGTAGGCCTATTAGCACTGGGTTTTCAGAACAAGCGGATTTCTTCGCATTCATCGGCACAGGATATTTATTAGGTATCCCAGTACCAATTTGGATAATGGCAGTTGTGTTTTCAGTAGCTTGGTATATTTTAAAACATACTCCAATTGGCCGCTACATCTATGCGTTAGGTGGTAATGAGGCCGCAACCCAGCTTTCAGGCATTAATGTTAATAAAATTAAGATCTTTGTTTTCGCTGTAAGTGGCTTCTTATCTGCGCTTGCTGGACTCATTGTGACTTCTCGCCTTTCCTCAGCACAGCCCACAGCGGGCGTTTCTTATGAACTTGATGCCATTGCTGCGGTGGTAGTGGGGGGGACAAGCCTAATGGGTGGAAAAGGGCGCGTAATGGGAACATTGGTAGGAGCATTAATTATCGGTTTCTTAAATAATGCACTTAATTTGTTAGATATTTCTTCATATTATCAGATGATCGCTAAAGCATTGGTTATTCTTATTGCGGTATTAGCTGATAATTATCTAGGTACTAAAAAAGTATAATCATTTTAAGGAGATTTCTATGAAAAAATTAACTACTTTAGCATCAGCAATTATGCTTAGTTTTGCCATTGTAGGTAATGCTACTGCAAAAGAGACTATTGCACTTGCGGTATCAACCTTAGATAACCCATTCTTTGTGAGTCTCAAAGATGGTGCTCAGAAAAAAGCCGATGAATTAGGCTACAAATTAGTGGTGCTTGATTCGCAAAATGACCCGGCCAAAGAGCTTTCAAACGTGGAAGATTTAACCGTGCGTGGTGCAAAAGTGCTTTTAATAAACCCAACTGATTCGGAAGCGGTTGGAAATGCGGTGGCAATTGCAAATCGTAATAAAATTCCAGTCATTACGTTAGATCGAGGTGCCTCAAAAGGTGATGTAGTAAGCCATATTGCTTCTGATAATGTTGCCGGTGGTAAAATGGCAGGTGATTTTATCGCACAAAAATTAGGTGATAGTGCTAAAGTTATCCAATTAGAAGGGATTGCTGGTACCTCTGCTGCTCGTGAGCGTGGTGAAGGCTTTAAACAAGCAGTAGAGGCCCACAAATTTAATGTTCTAGCAAGCCAACCGGCAGACTTTGACCGTACTAAAGGTTTAAATGTAACTGAAAACTTATTAGCCAGCAAAGGCGATGTACAGGCAATTTTTGCTCAAAACGATGAGATGGCTTTAGGTGCTTTACGTGCAGTTAGTGCGGCAAATAAAAAAGTGCTAATTGTTGGATTTGATGGTACAGATGATGGTATAAAAGCGGTGAATAGTGGCAAATTAGCTGCAACTATTGCCCAACAGCCCGAATTGATTGGTTCTTTAGGTGTTGAAACTGCTGATAAAGTGTTAAAAGGAGAAAAAGTTAAAGCGAAAATTCCTGTAGATTTAAAAGTCGTTTCAAAATAATATTTGTAGGGGCAGGTTTTAACCTGCCCGCTATTTTATCCGTTATTGGGAAGAGCAAACCTTCCTTTATACTTTATAATAGAAATAAGGACTCAATATGAAAAACCTAACCGTTCTCGGCAGCATTAATGCTGATCATGTTATTTCTGTTCCCTATTTTGCAAAGCCGGGGGAAACCTTAAGCGGTACTGGCTATCATATTGCGTACGGAGGTAAAGGAGCGAATCAGGCGGTTGCAGCGGCACGTTTAGGTGCAAAAGTTTCTTTTATCGGTTGTATCGGTAACGATGATATTGGACGAGCAATGAAAACTGCCTTTGAGCAAGATGGTATCAATACGCAGTCGATTAAAACCATCCAAAATGAAATGACGGGTATTGCGATGATTCAAGTTGCCGAGTCGGGTGAAAACAGTATTGTGATTTCAGCTGGGGCAAACGGGCATTTAGGTGAATCTGTTGTGGTAGAATATCAAGCCGAGATTCAGGAGGCTGATTATTTATTAATGCAGTTAGAAACTCCACTACCGGCGATTATTCAAGCTGCAAAAATCGCCAAAGAAAATGGTACAAAAGTAGTGTTAAATCCGGCACCTGCAAAAGCTTTACCTACAGAATTCTTGAGTTTGCTAGATATGATTACCCCAAATGAAACCGAGGCGGAAATCTTAACTGGTATAAAAGTGATTGATGAACAAACTGCCGACCAAGCCGCTACTGTTTTCCACCAAAACGGTATTGAAAAAGTATTGATTACACTTGGTTCTAAAGGTGTGTTTGTAAGTGAACGTGGCGAAGGCAAAATTGTTGAGGGCTTTCGTGTGAAAGCGGTTGATACTACTGCTGCCGGTGATACATTTAACGGTGCATTAGTTACTGCAATGTTGGAAGATAAAACGCTTGATGAGGCGATTCGTTTTGCTCATGCTGCAGCGGCAATCAGCGTGACCCGTGAAGGGGCTCAGCCGTCTATTCCAACTCGTCAAGAAACTTTGGATTTTTTAAGTCAGCAAGGTTAGCAAGCGGTGCTTTTGAGGGAAAGTTTTACAAATGGCAACTATGAAAGATGTCGCTCGCTTGGCGAGAGTGTCCACTTCAACGGTTTCCCACGTTATCAATAACAGTCGTTTTGTGAGTGAGGAAATTCGCGAGAAAGTGCTGCGTGTGGTTAAAGAGCTTAACTACACGCCCTCTGCGTTGGCAAGAAGCCTCAAGGTTAATGAAACTAAAACCATTGGAATGTTAGTGACAGCAACCAGCAATCCATTTTTTGCAGAAGTGATGGCAGGAGTCGAGCTTTATTGCCAGCAGCAGCATTACAATCTGATTATTGCTACCACTAATGGTGATTCTGAGCGTTTGCAGCATCATTTACAGATGTTAATTCAGCGGAAAGTCGATGGCTTACTCTTAATGTGTGGTGATGCGAGATTCAGTGCTTCCAGTAATTTGAATATTCCCTTACCACTTGTGGTAGTGGACTGGTGGTTTACCGAGCTAAATGCAGATAAAATCTTTGAAAATTCCGCATTCGGTGGTTATCTTGCAACAAAAGCATTGATTGATGCAGGTCATCGTAAAATCGGCATTATTACTGGAAATTTAGCAAAATCTCTCGCTAAGAACCGTTTAGAGGGCTATAAACAAGCTTTAATTGAAGCCAATATTGCCATTAATCCGAATTGGATTATTGAAAGTCATTTTGATTTTGAGGGAGGCATTGTTGGAATGAACAGTTTACTTGCTCAAGAAGAACATCCGACAGCCGTGTTTGCTTCAAGTGATACCATTGCTGTTGGAGCGTATCAAGCGATTTGGCAAAAAGGGCTTAGCATACCGCAAGATATTTCTATTATCGGCTATGATGATATTGATCTGGCAAAATATCTTTCGCCACCACTTTCCACGATTAGCCAACCGAAGTCAGAATTAGGTCAGTTAGCGGTGGAAACCTTACTGAAACGAATTCGCGCAGAGTTGACCGAATTTCAAACTATTATGCTAGAGCCGGAGTTGGTATTACGAGATTCCATTCGTCAGGTAAACAAAAATGCTGAATAATTTGTTAGATTATTCAGCATGTTACATTGAATAGATTAGCCTTTTTGTTGCTCCAAATAAAGTACAGTGGCAGCTACGCGAGAGTGAACATTCAGCTTACGCAATAAGTTGCGAATATGCACTTTCACCGTTTCCTCGGAAATAAAGAGCTGTGCGGCAATTTGTTTGTTAGACATACCCGTTGCGATCCACTGTAGTACATCCAGTTCACGATCGGTTAAACTACTTAAAGGATCGTTTTCCGGTTGGCGGTTTAGTAAATGTTGGCGAACCGTTTCACTTAACACCATTTCACCACTGGCGGCTCTGCGGATATTATCCAGCAATTCCGGAGTATCGGTATCTTTTAATAAATAGCCATCTACACCGGCATCCATTAAGGCAAAAATGTCAGACTGTTCATCTGAAACAGTAAGCACAATGATACGGGCATCTACGCCTTTAGCTCGTAGTGAACGTAATGTGTCCAGCCCTGAAATGCCTTTCATATTTAAATCTAAAATAATGACATCCGGCTCAAGTCGCAGAGCCAGTTCAATTCCATCTGTGCCGTTGCTAGCTTCACCGATTACGGTAAATTGATAATCTAATTCCAATAATTGACGCATGCCCTGACGCATTAGAGGGTGGTCGTCAATCAATAAAATGCTAGTTGGAGCAGCCATTCATTTCTCCTTTCTTCTTCCTCTGTTAAGCGATTAATTTTGCTATCATTGCCTAAAAATAGCAAGTTGTGCTTTTTAATAAATGGTTGTTTTTTGATCTGGGCTAATTTTTATAACAAAAGAAATTGCAAATCTTTGCAAGAAAAAGACCGCTTGTTCGGCTATAATGAGGCAAAATTTTATATGAGCAAAAGATAATGATAAATAAAACTACTTATTTCGCAACCGCCGCTCGAGGTTTTGAAGAAATACTTAAAACCGAACTTGAGCAAATCTGCGGTGCAGAGTGCAAAGTTGCACAAGGCGGTGTGCATTTTACTACAAGCCAAAAAGGGGCATACCAAGCGTTATTACACAGCCGTTTGGCATCTCGTATTTTATTGCCTTTAATCAGCACTAAAATTTTCAGCGACAGTGATTTATACGCTTCGATTATCGCCTTTAATTGGGCAGAATTATTTGATCCACGCGATACTTTCTATATTGATTTCAACGGCACAAACCGAGAAATTCGCAATACCCAATTTGGAGCAATGCGGGTAAAAGATGGTATTGTGGATTATTTTGAGCGTAAAGGTTTTGCCCGTCCAACCGTAGATAAAGATAATCCTGATGTGCGGATTCACGTCTATTTAGATCGTGAAAATTTGGTGGTCTCGCTAGATCTGAGCGGTGATGCTTTGCATATCCGTGGCTACCGCGAAGACACCGGTAAAGCTCCGCTGCGTGAAACCTTAGCCGCGGCGATTATTTTACGTTCCGGCTGGCAAAAAGGTACACCATTGGTTGATCCGATGTGCGGCTCCGGTACACTTTTAATTGAAGCAGCCCAAATAGCGGCGAATATTGCCCCGCAACTTCACCGTAAATATTGGGGATTTAATGCTTGGAAAGGGCATGATGTGGAACTGTGGCGTGAAGTTTTAGAGGAAGCCTTTTCGCAAAAAAATGATCAAATTCAACCGCTTTTCTTCGGTTTTGATTTAGACCACCGCGTGCTTGCCAAAGCGAAACAGAATGCGAAAAATGCCGGGGTTGATCATTTAATTCAATGGCAACAGGGCGATATTGCGGCATTGAAAAATCCAATTCCCGAACAAATCGGTACGGTAGTGTGTAACCCACCATACGGCGAGCGTTTAGGTACTACACCGGCATTAATCGCTCTTTATTCGGTGTTCGGACAACGCTTAAAACAGCAATTTGGCGGCTGGAATGCCTCGATTTTTAGTGGTGAGCCGGAGTTGCTAAACTGCTTGCGTTTACGTTCGGCACGACAATTCAAAGCCAAAAACGGCCCGTTAGATTGTGTGCAAAAAAATTATTTGATTAGCGAAAATAACAAGCGGTCAGATTTATCTGAAAATTTACAATTTGAGCAAAACGCTCAAGTTGCTCCAGACTTCGCCAATCGTCTAGCGAAAAATATCAAAAAAGTGGAAAAATGGGCGAAGCAGCAGGGCATTGATGCCTACCGCTTATATGATGCGGATTTGCCGGAATACAACTTGGCGGTAGACAGATATGGTGATCATATTGTGGTGCAAGAATACCAAGCACCAAAAAGCATTGATGAGCAAAAAGCTCGCCAACGCTTGCTGGACGCGGTTTCTGCAACTCTTTATGTAACTGGCGTGGAAACGAATAAATTAGTGCTAAAAGTTCGCCAAAAGCAAAAAGGCACGAACCAATACGAGAAGTTAGCGAATAAAGGCGATTACTTCTACGTAAACGAATACGGGGTGAAGCTTTGGGTGAATTTAACCGATTATTTGGACACAGGCTTATTCTTAGACCACCGCTTAACCCGCAAAATGGTCGGAGAAATAGCGAAAGGAAAAACCTTCCTGAATCTCTTTGCTTATACAGGCTCGGCAACGGTTCACGCGGCACTAAATGGGGCGAAATCGACCACCACTGTGGATATGTCTAACACCTATTTGAATTGGGCTGAACAGAATTTGGAGTTGAACAAGCTATCGCTACGAAACAACCGTTTATTCCAAGCGGATTGTTTGCAGTGGCTTGCAGAATGTCGTGAGCGTTTTGAGTTGATTTTTGTTGATCCGCCTACTTTCTCAAATTCAAAACGAATGGAAAACAGCTGGGACGTTCAACGGGATCATATTGAGCTAATGAAACAGCTTAAACGCATTTTAACCGCAGACGGCACAATTGTTTTCTCTAATAACAAACGTGGTTTTAAAATGGATTTTGAGGGATTAGCAACTCTTGGCTTACAGGCAGAGAACATCTCACACAAAACTCTACCACTTGATTTTGAACGTAATCCACAGATTCATAATTGTTGGATTGTGAAACATTTATAAGGTGGAAAATTTAAAATGTTAGATATTGTTTTATACGAACCGGAAATTCCACAAAACAGCGGGAATATTATTCGTCTTTGTGCAAATTGTGGGTTTCGTTTACATATGATTGAGCCATTGGGCTTTGCTTGGGATGATAAAAAGTTACGCCGCTCAGGCTTGGATTACCACGAATTTGTGAACATTCAAAAATACAAAAATTTTGAGGATTTTTTAGAAAGAGCCAACCCAAAACGCTTGTTTGCTTTAACAACTCGTGGCGAGCAAAATCACAGTGATGTGAAATATGAATTGGGTGATTTTTTAATGTTCGGGCCGGAAAGTAGAGGGATTCCCAAACCTTTGTTGGCAGAAATGCCGATGTCGCAAAAAATCCGTATTCCAATGTGCCAAGACAGCCGTAGTATGAATTTATCCAATTCTGTTGCTGTTGTGGTATATGAAGCATGGAGACAGCTTGGTTACCGAAATGCAGTGTCGGCACAGTCTATTTAAATAACAAGCGGTTTGATTTTTGCAAAGTTTTGCAATGATCGAACTGCTTAAATTTTCTGTGATCCAGATCACAAAAACAGCATAAAAAATAGAATTTGAAGTTATATTTCATTAGAATAATAAAAAATGAAGTGTTTTTTCTCAAAATGAATTTTTTAAGGAGCTGTTATGCGTTTAATTCCGTTAGAGACTGATCATGATGTAAGTGTTTGGGCTGCTCGTTATATTGTAGATCGTATTAATGCCTTCAAACCAACCAAAGAGAAACCTTTCGTACTTGGCTTACCAACTGGTGGAACCCCTGAAAAAACCTATAAAGAATTAATTAAACTCTACCAAGCGGGTGAAGTCAGCTTTAAAAATGTGGTGACTTTTAATATGGATGAATATGTTGGCTTACCTAAGGAACATCCTGAAAGCTACCACAGTTTTATGTTCAAGCATTTCTTCGACCACGTTGATGTGCCACTTGAAAACATTAATATCCTAAACGGTATGGCAGAAGATGTGGATGCAGAATGTGCACGTTATGAAGAGAAAATCCGCTCTTACGGCAAAATCCACCTCTTTATGGGCGGTGTGGGTGTTGATGGGCATATTGCGTTCAACGAACCTGCCTCTTCACTCTCTTCCCGTACTCGTATCAAAACATTGACGGAAGATACCCGCATTGCGAACTCTCGTTTCTTTGATAATGATGTCAGCCAAGTGCCGAAATTTGCATTAACAGTGGGTGTGGGTACATTATTAGATGCGGAAGAAGTGATGATTTTAGTTACAGGTCATAATAAAGCATTAGCTTTACAGGCGTGTGTGGAAGGTGCGGTAAATCACCTTTGGACCATCAGTTGCTTGCAATTACACCGTCGTGGTATTGTGGTGTGCGATGAACCGGCAACGCAAGAATTGAAAGTGAAAACAGTTAAATATTTCAAAGAGTTAGAGAAAAATGTAGCGCGTTAGGTGCTTTATTACAAGCGGTTATTTTTGCAAAAAAATTTGTAAAAACGACCGCTTGCTACAATCTAAAGGAACAAAATATGAACCATTATGCCTTAACAAATTGTGTGATTTATACAGGCGAAGAAGTGTTGTATCAGCACGCATTAGTGGTGAAAGACGATAAAATCGACGCTATTGTACTGGAAGAAAATTTGCCGCAAACTCTTGAAAAAGTGGATTTGAAAGGGGCAAATTTATCAGCAGGTTTTATTGATTTGCAGCTCAATGGTTGTGGCGGTGTGATGTTTAACGAGGAGATCACTACGCGTACGCTTGAAATTATGCAAGAAACTAACTTGCGTTCAGGTACTACCAGCTATTTGCCGACTTTTATTACCTCACCCGATGAAGGAATGAGAGAAGCAGTGGCAGTTATGCGTGAATATCTTGCCAAACATAAAAACCAAGCACTGGGGCTTCATTTTGAAGGACCTTATTTAAGTGTGGAAAAAAAAGGTGTTCATCGCCCGGAATTTATCCGTGAAATCAGCCCGGAAATGTTAGATTTCTTATGTGCCAATAGTGATGTGATCACCAAAGTGACCATTGCTGCAGAAAACCCGACTGCAGATCATATTAAGCGTTTTAACGATGCTGGCATTATTGTTTCGATCGGCCATTCCAACGCAACTTTCGCTCAAACCAAACAGCGAATTGCTGAAGGAGCGGCCTTTGCAACACACTTGCATAATGCTATGTCGCCGGTGAGCAACGGGCGTGAAGGCGGTGTTGTAGGGGCAGTGCTGGATAGTGATATTTACACAGGCATTATCTGCGATGGCTTACACGTAGAATGGGGCAATATCCGCATTGCGAAAAAAGCCAAGGGGGATAAATTAGTGATTGTTAGTGATGCTGTTGCCGCTGCTGGTAGCGATATCGACTCATTCATCTTTGTTGGTAAGAAAGTGACAGTTAAAGACGGTAAATGTTATGATGAATTTGGATCTTTAGGTGGTGCAGCGATCACGATGATCGAATCTATCCGCAACGTGGTACTGCATTGTGATATCAGCCTAAATGAGGCGATTCGTATGAGTACGCTTTACCCTGCCAAAGCGATTGGTGTGGATGATACTCTAGGATCACTGGTTTCTGGCAAAATTGCTAACTTAGCCGTTTTTGATAATCAATTTAACGTAAAAGCTACTGCTGTCAATGGACAACTTCGTTGGCATTCGTAATTTAATAAACAGAACAGTCGGAAGGCTACACAAGGTGTAGCCTTCTTTTTGTTTACGCTTTATGCAAAAAACGATTTAAATGCTAATCGTTTTTAACTAGAATGTTGCAGTTTATTTTATTGTTTAAGGAACACTTTTGAATTACCATCAGCTACTATTGTTGATTTAATGGCAATCTATCAATTTAATAATAATTGGGTAGCGCAATTAAATGTGCAGAATGTGGGCGCATAAATATGTAGAAAGTTTAATTGGTGTTGTTATTATGGATCCGATCGCCATATTAATGCGACAGTAAGCTACAAATTCTAACCACAAAATCGTATAATATTAAGGCAGGCTTTGTGCCTGCCTTTATTTTTACTAGGGAGTATTCAATGCAATTTAAAGACTATTTAGCTACTTTTCCGGCTATCGACCATCTTGCAGGTTTAAACATAATTAACGAGAAAGGTGAAGTGATTCACAACATTCCAGCAATTGAAGGGAAATTAGGTTCTCTTAAACTTTACAATGCATTATTTGCAAAATTTGAAGGAAAATTAACCGCTTGTGCAGCCAAACAAGGCTTAGAATGGTTCGCAGAACATGTAGAAGATGCGAAAAATAACCTTGGCAAGCACCCGAATATTGATTTGTTGTGTAAAGTAATTGATGAAGATCTTACTTTAATCTTAGAACCTGTGGCTAAGTAATTTTAGTGTCTAAACAAAACCCACTTTAGTGTGTTTCTAAAGTGGGTTTTACATTTTATATCTTAAAAAGATCAGAGTTTTTCAGAAAGCATTGCTTCTAATTTTTCTTGGTCAATTGCAAATTTGCGGATACCTTCCGCTAATTTTTCAACAGCCATTGGATCTTGATTGTGCTCCCAATAGAATTCTGCTTCAGTCATCGGCTCTGGGCGAGCTTTCACTTCACCTTTATATTCTAATTTACGCACTAAAGTTTCATTGCTTTCTTGTAATGCTTTTAATAATGGTGGAGCAATAGTTAAACGGTCACAACCGGCTAATTCAACGATCTCACCTACATTGCGGAAGCTTGCACCCATTACAATGGTTTTATAACCATGTTGTTTGTAGTAGTTATAAATATTAGTCACAGAAATTACCCCAGGATCTTCTGCTGGTGCGTATTCTTTGCCTTCATTAGCTTTGTACCAGTCTAAAATACGGCCTACAAATGGGGAAATCAAATAAACGCCTGCTTCCGCACAAGCGCGAGCTTGAGCCTGAGAGAATAACAATGTTAAGTTACAGTTAATCCCTTCTTTTTCTAACACTTCCGCAGCGCGAATACCTTGCCATGTAGAGGCAATCTTAATTAGGATACGATCATTACTAATACCTGCAGCATTATATAAAGCGATCAATTTACGTGCTTTAGCGATCGTTTTTTCAGTATCGTAAGAAAAACGAGCATCAACTTCGGTAGAAATACGTCCGGGCACCAGTTTTAAAATCTCTAAACCAATGTTTACTGCTAATTTATCTTCTGCATCAACTAATTGCTGTGCTTTATCACCACTTTGTGCTTTAGCGTAGGCTACTGCATCCTCAATTAATGGAGCGTATTGCGGTAGTGCTGATGCACTAAGAATTAAAGAAGGATTGGTCGTTGCATCTTCCGGTTTATAAAGCTTCATTGCCTCAATATCGCCTGTATCTGCAACAACAACAGTAACTTTACGTAATTCATCTAATTGACTCATGTTCATTCCTTATCTGAAGTTAATAACTAAATTGAATTTTCGAATAATAGCAGTAACTACTTCAAAAGAGTAAATAATTTTGTGATATAGATCACATTTTTATAAAATAACTCAATAAATTTAGATAGAAGTTTTTCTTTTACGTTTAACTGATGAATAAATGCAACTATTTTGCTAGTTAGATCGTCATTTTGCTGAAAAGATCAACAAGCGGTAATATTTTTCAATTTTTTTGCAAAAAAGGCTTGCAAGGGTTTTATTTTTCCCTATAATACGCACCACACAACGACGCACTGTTGTGAACGGTTTGTTTAGATTGCAGTGCGTCGTTTTATTTTGTTCTTTAAAAATTTATCAGACAATCTGTGTGGGCACTTGTTGATTGACTTGATTTAAAAATATTTTTTTAATTTTGAAGTCTTAATAGATGCTTAACTAGAAATTCATTACTTTCTTTTAACTTAACATTGAGTTGAGTGTAAATTTGAAAGTGCGATTTTATGTCAGTACATATTGAGCGATTAAACTTTTTGAATTGAAGAGTTTGATCATGGCTCAGATTGAACGCTGGCGGCAGGCTTAACACATGCAAGTCGAACGGTAGCACAAGGGAGCTTGCTCCCTGGGTGACGAGTGGCGGACGGGTGAGTAATGCTTGGGAATCTGGCTTATGGAGGGGGATAACTACTGGAAACGGTAGCTAATACCGCGTAATGTCTGTGGACTAAAGGGTGGGACCATTTGGCCACCTGCCATAAGATGAGCCCAAGTGGGATTAGGTAGTTGGTGAGGTAAAGGCTCACCAAGCCCGCGATCTCTAGCTGGTCTGAGAGGATGACCAGCCACACTGGAACTGAGACACGGTCCAGACTCCTACGGGAGGCAGCAGTGGGGAATATTGCACAATGGGGGGAACCCTGATGCAGCCATGCCGCGTGAATGAAGAAGGCCTTCGGGTTGTAAAGTTCTTTCGGTAGCGAGGAAGGTGATTGTTTTAATAGAACAATCAATTGACGTTAACTACAGAAGAAGCACCGGCTAACTCCGTGCCAGCAGCCGCGGTAATACGGGGGGTGCGAGCGTTAATCGGAATAACTGGGCGTAAAGGGCACGCAGGCGGACTTTTAAGTGAGGTGTGAAATCCCCGGGCTTAACCTGGGAATTGCATTTCAGACTGGGAGTCTAGAGTACTTTAGGGAGGGGTAGAATTCCACGTGTAGCGGTGAAATGCGTAGAGATGTGGAGGAATACCGAAGGCGAAGGCAGCCCCTTGGGAATGTACTGACGCTCATGTGCGAAAGCGTGGGGAGCAAACAGGATTAGATACCCTGGTAGTCCACGCCGTAAACGCTGTCGATTTGGGGATTGGGGTTTAACTCTGGTGCCCGTAGCTAACGTGATAAATCGACCGCCTGGGGAGTACGGCCGCAAGGTTAAAACTCAAATGAATTGACGGGGGCCCGCACAAGCGGTGGAGCATGTGGTTTAATTCGATGCAACGCGAAGAACCTTACCTACTCTTGACATCCAAAGAAGCTTGCAGAGATGCGAGTGTGCCTTCGGGAACTTTGAGACAGGTGCTGCATGGCTGTCGTCAGCTCGTGTTGTGAAATGTTGGGTTAAGTCCCGCAACGAGCGCAACCCTTATCCTTTGTTGCCAGCGATTCGGTCGGGAACTCAAAGGAGACTGCCGGTGATAAACCGGAGGAAGGTGGGGATGACGTCAAGTCATCATGGCCCTTACGAGTAGGGCTACACACGTGCTACAATGGCGTATACAGAGGGCGGCGACCCAGCGATGGTGAGCGAATCTCAGAAAGTACGTCTAAGTCCGGATTGGAGTCTGCAACTCGACTCCATGAAGTCGGAATCGCTAGTAATCGCAAATCAGAATGTTGCGGTGAATACGTTCCCGGGCCTTGTACACACCGCCCGTCACACCATGGGAGTGGGTTGTACCAGAAGTAGATAGCTTAACCGCAAGGGGGGCGTTTACCACGGTATGATTCATGACTGGGGTGAAGTCGTAACAAGGTAACCGTAGGGGAACCTGCGGTTGGATCACCTCCTTACCAAAAATCAAGGGTGAAGCTAAGCGAGAGCGAAGTGGAGCTGTAACGACAGCAAGTGTTCACACAGATTGTTTGATAGATGAAAGTAGAAGACAAAACCGAAGGTCATCCGTTGGGTCTGTAGCTCAGGTGGTTAGAGCGCACCCCTGATAAGGGTGAGGTCGGTGGTTCAAGTCCACTCAGACCCACCACTCAGAAGGCAAGCGAAAGCGAAGCGACTATGAGTGAAGAAAACGGAAGATGAAATTGGGGATATAGCTCAGCTGGGAGAGCGCCTGCCTTGCACGCAGGAGGTCAGCGGTTCGATCCCGCTTATCTCCACCAATCATCATACCTAAGGTTGCAAGCGGTTGAATTAAAGCAAAAAATTGCAAAATTCAACAGAAAATAAACCGCTTGTTGTTTTAGGTATGATGATAGGCGAAAGCCATTGTCTTAATGTTCTTTAAAAAATTGGAAACAAGCTGAAAAACTGAGAGATTTTCGAAAGAAAGTCTGAGTAGTTGAAGTCTTGAGTGAACAAAAGCACTCAAGCAAGTTGTTAATTTAGCAACCGAGAAAAAAACATTTGAGGTTGTATAGTTAAGTGACTAAGCGCACAAGGTGGATGCCTTGGCAATCAGAGGCGAAGAAGGACGTGCTAATCTGCGAAAAGCTTGGATGAGTCGATAAGAGGCGTTTAATCCAAGATGTCCGAATGGGGAAACCCAGTAGGTGAAGAACCTACTATCATTTACTGAATACATAGGTAAATGAGGCAAACCGGGAGAACTGAAACATCTAAGTACCCCGAGGAAAAGAAATCAACCGAGATTTCGTTAGTAGCGGCGAGCGAACGCGAAAGAGCCAGTTAGTGATAGCAGTTTTGTTAGAGGAATGAGCTGGGAAGCTCAACCACAGAGGGTGATAGTCCCGTACTCGAAAACATTATTGTGGTACTAGGCTAACAACAAGTAGGGCGGGACACGTGATATCCTGTTTGAAGATGGGGGGACCATCCTCCAAGGCTAAATACTCCTGATTGACCGATAGTGAACCAGTACTGTGAAGGAAAGGCGAAAAGAACCCCGGCGAGGGGAGTGAAATAGAACCTGAAACCTTGTGCGTACAAGCAGTGGGAGCAGACTTGTTCTGTGACTGCGTACCTTTTGTATAATGGGTCAGCGACTTATATTTTGTAGCAAGGTTAACTGAATAAGGGAGCCGTAGGGAAACCGAGTCTTAACTGGGCGTTTGAGTTGCAAGGTATAGACCCGAAACCCGGTGATCTAGCCATGGGCAGGTTGAAGATTGGGTAACACTAATTGGAGGACCGAACCGACTAATGTTGAAAAATTAGCGGATGACTTGTGGCTGGGGGTGAAAGGCCAATCAAACCGGGAGATAGCTGGTTCTCCCCGAAATCTATTTAGGTAGAGCCTTGAGCGGACACCTTCGGGGGTAGAGCACTGTTTCGGCTAGGGGTCCATCCCGGATTACCAACCCGATGCAAACTGCGAATACCGAAGAGTGATACTCAGGAGACACACGGTGGGTGCTAACGTCCATCGTGGAGAGGGAAACAACCCAGACCGCCAGCTAAGGTCCCCAAGTACTAGTTAAGTGGGAAACGAAGTGGGAAGGCTTAGACAGCTAGGATGTTGGCTTAGAAGCAGCCATCATTTAAAGAAAGCGTAATAGCTCACTAGTCGAGTCGGCCTGCGCGGAAGATGTAACGGGGCTAAAACTAGTCACCGAAGCTGCGGCATCAGACGAAAGTCTGTTGGGTAGGGGAGCGTTCTGTAAGCGGAAGAAGGTGAATCGAGAGGTTTGCTGGACGTATCAGAAGTGCGAATGCTGACATAAGTAACGATAAAACGAGTGAAAAACTCGTTCGCCGGAAGACCAAGGGTTCCTGTCCAACGTTAATCGGGGCAGGGTGAGTCGGCCCCTAAGGCGAGGCTGAAAAGCGTAGTCGATGGGAAACGGGTTAATATTCCCGTACTTGGTGTAATTGCGATGTGGGGACGGAGAAGGTTAGGTTATCAGGGTGTTGGATATCCCTGTTTAAGCCGGTAGGTGGAGCGTTTAGGCAAATCCGGACGCTTTTAACACCGAGAAGTGATGACGAGGCTCTACGGAGCTGAAGTAACCGATACCACGCTTCCAGGAAAAGCCACTAAGCTTCAGATTACACTAAACCGTACTATAAACCGACACAGGTGGTCAGGTAGAGAATACTCAGGCGCTTGAGAGAACTCGGGTGAAGGAACTAGGCAAAATAGCACCGTAACTTCGGGAGAAGGTGCGCCGGCGTAGATTGTAGTCCCTCGCGGACGAAGGTTGAACCGGTCGAAGATACCAGCTGGCTGCAACTGTTTATTAAAAACACAGCACTCTGCAAACACGAAAGTGGACGTATAGGGTGTGATGCCTGCCCGGTGCTGGAAGGTTAATTGATGGTGTTATCGAAAGAGAAGCTCCTGATCGAAGCCCCAGTAAACGGCGGCCGTAACTATAACGGTCCTAAGGTAGCGAAATTCCTTGTCGGGTAAGTTCCGACCTGCACGAATGGCATAATGATGGCCAGGCTGTCTCCACCCGAGACTCAGTGAAATTGAAATCGCCGTGAAGATGCGGTGTACCCGCGGCTAGACGGAAAGACCCCGTGAACCTTTACTATAGCTTGACACTGAACATTGAATTTTGATGTGTAGGATAGGTGGGAGCCTTTGAAGCATGAACGCTAGTTTGTGTGGAGGCGTCCTTGAAATACCACCCTTTAACGTTTGATGTTCTAACGAAGCGCCCTAATCGGGTGTTCGGACAGTGTCTGGTGGGTAGTTTGACTGGGGCGGTCTCCTCCCAAAGAGTAACGGAGGAGCACGAAGGTTTGCTAATCACGGTCGGACATCGTGAGGTTAGTGCAATGGTATAAGCAAGCTTAACTGCGAGACAGACAAGTCGAGCAGGTGCGAAAGCAGGTCATAGTGATCCGGTGGTTCTGAATGGAAGGGCCATCGCTCAACGGATAAAAGGTACTCCGGGGATAACAGGCTGATACCGCCCAAGAGTTCATATCGACGGCGGTGTTTGGCACCTCGATGTCGGCTCATCACATCCTGGGGCTGAAGTAGGTCCCAAGGGTATGGCTGTTCGCCATTTAAAGTGGTACGCGAGCTGGGTTTAGAACGTCGTGAGACAGTTCGGTCCCTATCTGCCGTGGGCGTTGGAGAATTGATTGGGGCTGCTCCTAGTACGAGAGGACCGGAGTGGACGCACCCCTGGTGTTCCGGTTGTGTCGCCAGACGCATTGCCGGGTAGCTATGTGCGGAAGAGATAAGTGCTGAAAGCATCTAAGCACGAAACTTGCCAAGAGATGAGTTCTCCCCGACTATAAGTCGGTAAGGGTTGTTGAAGACTACGACGTAGATAGGTGTGGTGTGTAAGCGTTGCGAGACGTTGAGCTAACACATACTAATTGCCCGAGAGGCTTAACTATACAACGCTCAAGTGTTTTTAGTGAAAGGGTTGAGAAATTAACAAAACAAAACGAAAAGACGGAAATTAAGAATCAGTAACAGCTTGTTTCGAATGAAAGGCGAAAGCCGAAGAAAGTAAAGAACGAAAGAACAATTTGGAAAGACAAAGATAAAAAGAAAGACGAAGAAAGTCTGAATCATCGAAGATTTTCCTGATGTCGATAGTGCTGTGGTGCCACCTGATTCCATTCCGAACTCAGAAGTGAAACGCAGTGACGCCGATGGTAGTGTGTGGATTCCGCATGTGAGAGTAGGGCAACATCAGGGCTTAATTAGAGGACCCCGAGCTTAGCGATAGGCTTGGGGTTTTTGTTTTGGGGTTTTAGAGGAAATTGGAATAAAAGATAATAGCTTAAGGGCAAAAGGATGAGTGTTTGCTAGGTAGTAATAAGTTGTAAAAAGTTATTATATAATTGTGTTTCTATTTTCTCGACTGGCATCGATTTAATTTCTGCAATTTTCTTCACAACAGCTAAAAGTTGCTCAACGATATCAACTCTGCTAAACCCTTCATACTGCCAAGGAGCATCTGTTTCTATAAGAAGGCGTTCGAGGGAGAAATATTCGGCAACTCTTTGAGTTTTAGGATTGTACAGAATATCTGGAGTAAGGCTGACAAAATAATGGGTGCTCAATAGCTTTTCAAGCATTTCATCATTGGCTTTAAACCAGTGAAATTGAGCTTTATTTATATTGTGTTTACTCAGCAGCTCAAGGGCGATATCAGTATCTTCGTAGACGATATGCAAATTTAGAGGTAAATTATACCGCTTGCTGAGAAGGATAAAGTGCTCAAGTAAGGTAATATAAGGTGCGTAATCTAGTTGTGGGGTTTCCCGTTTAAGATAGTGTGGTAAACCAACTTCGCCTAAAGCGGTTAATTTTGTATGATTTTTTGCAATCCAATCAAACAACTCAGCTTGTTCTGTTTCAGAGGGTAGAGGCTGTTCAGGGTGGAAACCGGCAGCGATATGAAGTTTAGGAAACTGCTCTTTAAGTGTTAAAAGGCGTTTACAACTGGCTAAATCTGTTGCTACAGCAAGCAGACTATTAAGTTGAGCTGTTTGAAGAATAGAGTGGATTTCATCATCTGAAAATTGATCTAAGTGAATATGGCTATCATAAAGCATATCTTCTTCCTGCTAATCCTTTCTTTAGGGGTATATTCCTTACATATTTCACCCCGTAAATCCCAATAAATAAGGGCGAATATAATATTCGCCCCATATTTTTATAAACCTGCTCCAGCTCTTAATGCTTCTGCTTTATCTGTTTTTTCCCAAGGGAAATGTTCACGGCCAAAGTGACCATAAGCAGCAGTTTCACGATAAATCGGTTTAATTAAATCTAACATCTTGATTAAACCATAAGGGCGTAAGTCAAAGTTTTGGTAGATTAATTTAACAAGCGTTTCATTGCTTACTTTACCTGTGCCGAAAGTTTCCACCATAATTGAGGTTGGGTCTGCCACGCCGATAGCATAAGAAAGTTGGATTTCACAACGATCAGCTAAACCTGCAGCAACAATGTTTTTAGCAACATAACGAGCAGCATAAGCAGCAGAGCGGTCTACTTTTGATGGGTCTTTACCCGAAAATGCACCACCACCGTGGCGAGCTGCACCACCGTAAGTATCAACAATGATTTTACGACCAGTTAAACCACAGTCGCCCATTGGGCCACCGATCACGAAGCGGCCTGTTGGGTTGATGAAGTATTTGGTATTTTGGCTTAACCATTCGCTTGGTAGAACAGGTTTAATGATCTCTTCCATCACCCCTTCAATTAAATCTTTTTGGGAAATATGTTCCGCATGCTGGGTAGAAAGCACCACTGCATCAATACCAATAATTTTGTTGTTTTCATAGGCGAAGGTTAATTGGCTTTTCGCATCTGGGCGTAACCAGTCTAATTTACCTGATTTACGAACGATCGCTTGTTGCTCCATTAAACGGTGAGCATAGGTAATCGGTGCAGGCATTAATACTTCCGTTTCATTGGTTGCATAGCCGAACATAATACCTTGGTCACCGGCACCTTGTTCAAGTGGGTCGGCGCGATCAACACCTTGGTTGATATCCGGAGATTGTTTGCCAATTGCATTTAAGACCGCACAAGAGTGAGCATCAAAGCCCATATCTGAGTGGGTGTAGCCAATATCGCAGATTACTTGACGGGTTAAATTTTCAATATCTACCCACGCTGATGTCGTAATTTCACCGCCGACCAACGCCATACCGGTTTTTACATAAGTCTCACACGCTACACGTGCTTTCGGGTCTTGTTTTAAAATTTCGTCTAACACCGCATCTGAAATTTGGTCTGCGATTTTATCCGGATGCCCTTCTGATACTGACTCAGAAGTAAATAAATTAATAGCCATTAATTATTCCTCGTTAATTTAAAATAATAACAAGCGGTCGTTTTTTGCAAAACTTTTGTGTATTTCAACCGCTTGTCTAAAATCTGTTTGGAAGTATTTCCGTCTAGACGTCTATAATATATTTTTTGAGCTTTTTAGGCAAATGGTATTTTGCTATTTGCTCAAATAACGCCTTAATCCTACAAGAGCATTTTTCGCATCTTCCACGCCTAAATCATACATAGTTTGTAGCCTGTCGAGGTTCTTTTCCAAGCGGCTGATTTTCATTGTTTTGCTTGGGCGAATAACAAAAATCTCTTGTTTTTCATTAAGTTGAATTACCTCTTCAACCGCCTGATTATATTCCGCATAACGGTTTTCCCAACGCTCGATTAATTTCGGATATTTTTGATAAAACCATTTAAACAGCCACATTGAGCTTGGCTTTTTACGATATTCTAATGGGCGGGTGAGGACGACAATAATTTTATCGTATCCCATTGCCTGGAGTTTTTGATAAGGAATACTATCTGAAATGCCTCCGTCTAAATATTTTTTACCATCAATTTCCACAATTTTTGAAACAATAGGCATGGCTGAGGTGGCACGAAAAGCTTCCATCTGCTCAAAGGCATTATTGATTTTCACGTATTCAGGTTCACCTGTTTCTATGTTGGTTACGGTTACCCAGAAATCAGTATTTGATTGCTGAAAAGTTTCTTGATCGAAAGGATCAAGGGTGAACGGTAATTCATAGAAGGCAAAGTCTCGATTAATGATATTTCCTGTTGTAAGTAAGCTACTTATGCTCATATATCTTTTATCGTGCAGATATTTTTTGTTATATCTTAAGGCCCTTCCTTTTTGTTTCGAGGGCAAATTTACGCCAAATAATGCTCCGGCGGAAACACCAATTATGCCATCAATATGAATATTTTCTTCTAAGAAAACATCTAACACACCTGCAGTGAAAATGCCCCGTAAGCCACCGCCTTCAAGCACCAATCCGATTTTCATATAATTTCCCCCGTAATTTGTGTATTATAACCCGAATTTTCGCTAAAGGAGAT
The DNA here is from genome assembly GCF_011455695.1 of Mannheimia granulomatis. Taxonomy (NCBI): domain Bacteria; kingdom Pseudomonadati; phylum Pseudomonadota; class Gammaproteobacteria; order Pasteurellales; family Pasteurellaceae; genus Mannheimia; species Mannheimia granulomatis. The sequence goes on from NZ_CP015030.1 coordinate 389,164, forward strand.
CACATGGCAATGCAGAATTTATCCATTTTTTATTGGATCAACTTTCACCGATTTCGGGCTTGCGTTCAAAAAAGATGTTTGGTGACTATTGCCTGTTTTTTGGTGAGAAAATTGTGGCCATTATTAACAAAGATTATCGAATTTTTGTCAAAGCCAATGCCGAGACCTTGCCGCTGTTTTTAGCGGAAAATGCCGAGCAATTTAGTTATTTTGCCAAAGGTAAAATAAATAAAATGCACTATTGGACAATTCCCGAATACGCAGTAGAAGATTCAGACGAATTGAAAAAATGGATTCGTTTGGGTTTACAAGCGGTCTGATTTTGCAAAAAATTTGCAAAATATCACCGCTTGCTGTTGGAATCCGAGAGTTTTATATTCAACGAGATATTAAATAAATGAAAATGAATCAGCAAAAAATTGTATCCCTTATTGTGTTGGTCGTGCTGGCGATTATTTCCTACTTTTTTAACGATTCGGGGAAAAAAGAGTCGCCTAGAACAACGAAACAGCCACAAACACAACAAAGCACTCAGTCGGCAAATTCGTCTTTAGGCAATTACGATGTTCAGATGAAAAATGACCGCTTGAAGCAAAATGTTGTCGATACCGATTATTACACCCTTGCACTTTCGTGGTCGCCGGCGTTTTGCCAAAAACAGAGACGTAATAACAATGGTAAAGTACCACAGCATTTGAAATATCAATGTGACGGTCGCCAAGAATTCGGCTGGGTCATTCACGGTTTGTGGCCACAGAGTGAGGAAGCCCGTAGTGTGGAAGATCACCCGCGTTATTGTCAGGGTGATTTGCCGATGGTTGAGGAAAATACGATTAAAAAATATTTGCCGGAATCCCCGGGGGCTACGCTTTTGCAAGGCGAATGGGAAAAACATGGCGCTTGTGCCTTTAATCAAGCTGAGGATTATTTCAGTAAGCAAAAATCACTTTATAACGAGCTGACTTTGCCTGATTTTGAGATGTCAAAATCAGAGTTGTTTAAGTGGATAAAAGCCAATAATCCGCAATTAAGAGATGTTTATTTAAGTGGTGGCAAAGATGAATTCTATATTTGCTATAACAAACAATGGCAGCCGATGGATTGCCCGCGTTAATGTCTGATCTTCGTCAACTGAAAATGCAGGTTCAACGTCAGCTTAAGCGTGATCTGGAGCGTGCCAATACCTATTTCAATAAAACTTTTACACAACCCACCGTCAGCTATGCGGTGCGTGGTGTAAAAGCCGGTGTTGCCTATTTGGAGCGTGATGAAGTTCGCTTCAATCCTGTTTTATTACAGGAAAACGGATTAGAGTTTATTAGCCAAGTAGTGCCGCACGAGCTTGCCCATATTTTGGTTTATCAACATTTTGGGCGAGTGCAATCGCATGGTAAAGAATGGAAAATGATGATGGAAACCGTCTTGGGTGTACCGGCTGAAATCTATCATTGTTTCGATGTTCAAAGCGTGCAGCAGCAATTTAGCTATCAATGTGCTTGCCAAACTCACCAACTGTCTATTCGCAGACATAATGCAGTGATGCGTAATAAGCGAAGTTATATTTGCCGTTTGTGTAAAACAAAGCTTCATTTTTCTGGTTAGGCGTCTTCTTAATTTGCAAAAAATTACCAAATATAGACCGCTTGTTATTTATTTTTCGGCCTAAAAAGTAATAATCTTACTAATTTACTAGACATTATTCTTTTCGCGCATACAATGCATTTTAGTATCTAAATTTTAATCTTAACTTTACATTTTCGGAGTATTTTTATGGAAACTATTGTTATTGTAGGCGGTGGTGCAGGTGGATTGGAGCTTGCAACCTATTTGGGTAATAAGCTAGGGCGTAAGCAGAAAGCAAAAGTCATTTTAATTGATCGTAATGCAACCCATTTATGGAAGCCTTTATTGCATGAGGTAGCAACAGGAACCTTAGATGAAGGTACGGATGCATTAAGTTATCGGGCTCATGCAAAAAATCACGGTTTTGAATTTCAACAAGGTACTTTAGTTGCAGTAGATAGAGAAAATAAATCGGTTTCTCTTGCTCCAATTTATAACGATCATAACCAGTTATTAGTGAAAGAACGTAATATCCGTTATGATAAATTGGTGATTGCAATCGGGAGTAAATCAAATGATTTTGGCACCAAAGGTGTGGCGGAAAACTGTATTTTCCTTGATAGTTCAGAACAGGCGAAAGCTTTCCAAAAACGTCTGATGGAGCTGTTTTTACATTTCTCTCATAGTGAAGATAAAGATGTAAAAATCGCAATTGTTGGCGGTGGGGCAACCGGTATTGAGTTATCGGCAGAGCTTTATAATGTAGCGAAGAATTTAAACTCTTACGGGTTTGGTAAATTAAATCGCGCAAGCTTAAAAGTAACGTTAGTTGAAGCAGGTCCACGCCTTATTCCTGCTTTACCGGAAAGAGTTTCTATTTCTGCTTTCCATGAATTGAAAAAAGCCGGCGTAGATGTACGTTTGGGAACAATGATTACAGAGGCTCGCCTTGATGGATTAATGACCCGTTTAGGTGAGAAAATTGAAGCTGATATTATGGTGTGGGCAGCAGGTGTAAAAGCCCCTGAAATCACTCGAGAATTTGGCTTTGAGACTAATCGCTTAAATCAAATTGAAGTTAAAGATACCTTGCAAACTACGGTGGATGATTCGGTATTTGTGATTGGAGATTGTGCAGCCTTAATACAAGACGGTAAACCAATTCCGCCACGAGCTCAAGCCGCACACCAAATGGCAAGCCAATGTGGAAAAAATATTGTGGCTCTAATTGAAGGTAAAGAGATGAAACCGTTCAAATTTAAAGATAAGGGATCGCTACTTTCATTCTCAAAATTTGGTACTGTGGGTAATTTAATGGGAAATCTGGTCAGTGGAGATATGTTTATTGAAGGTAAAATTGCCCGCCTTGCTTACTTGTCGCTTTACCGAATGCATCAAGTTGCTTTACACGGCTGTGTAAAAACCGGCTTGATTGTATTAGTTGGGCAGATTAACCGATTCTTAAGACCAACGATGAAGTTACATTAAATTCTAATTTAATCGCAATTATCGTGGCTACGATAATCAATAAAAACCGCTTGTTTGATGTTGTGATTTACATCTTACAAGCGGTTATTTTTTCACTTAATTTTGCAATTAGTTGATATTATTTAGCCAGTTTGATTTCGGCTAACCATTTATCGACTAAGCGTTTACCTTCTTCACTTGAACCAGCTTTTTTATAGTCAATTTTAATAAACTCTAATGCATCTGCTTTAGTCGATTGCGGTGCAACTTCGGCATTTACATTAGTTGGTGTTTGGTATACGCCATGTTGTCTCCATGGGATTTCTTGGGCTTCTTTAGACAGCACCCAATCCATAAACAGTTTTGCATTTTCTAAGTTGCGAGCATTTTTTAAAATACTTACCCCACCTAAGGCATAGCCTACTTTGCCTTGTGGGATAACCGCTTCCACTGGTGCGCCTTTCTCTTTTTCAGTGGCATAACTATGCACAAATCCAACGGTAACTGCACTTTCACCACGGGCTAAATTACTAGTGACTAAAGTACTTTTTACATATTGAGAAATGTTGTTGTCTAGCTTTTTCAAATAATCAAAGGCTTTTTCTTCTCCCCATAAAGTCGAGAGGGTGGTAATTAGAGTATAGGTTGTGCCTGAGCTTCGAGGATCGGGCAGTTGTACTTCGCCTTTTAAGCGAGGATCAAGCAAATCTTCCCATGTTTTTGGAGTAGGTAAGCCGAGATTAGCCAATTTCTCACTGTTTACGCCAAAACCAAGTACTAACATATAAATGATAGAGGTGAATTTTCCTTGTTCGCTTTCAACTAAAGATTTAAATTGAGGTAAGATTTCCGCTTGGAGTGGTGAACGATAATCTTCTAGTAAGCCTAACTCACCAGCTTGAAAGTGAGGTTCAATAGTACCACCAAACCAAATATCTGCTTGTGGGTTGGCGGATTCTGCTTTGATTTTACCAAAAATAGTACCTGTTCCACCGTGGATAAACTGAGTTTCCACATTGTATTTCTGTGAAAATTGTTTGGTTATATCTTCACATACATTATTTTGTACCGAGCAGTAAACGGTTAAACGACCTTCTGCTTGTGCGGTATTAGCAGATAATAAAGTAGTGGCAAAGCCTAAACTGAATAATAAAGATTTTAATGTAAAGGATTTCATGATTTCCCCGAATAATATAAACAAAATAGATAGACGAAGTCTATCATTTCAGACCAAGAGTGGAAATAATTACAAACGATAAAATACGCTCAAAGAATCTAATTCTAGCCTATTATTTCAATGAGTTTCGGCTATCTTGCAAATTTTAAAACAAAAATGACCGCTTGTTTTGTATTGTAAGCGATCATTTTTAGCTATTTTTTACAAAATTAAATTGCTAATTCAAAAGCATAAAAGGCGACTAAGATTACAGCAATCATAACAGTGCCGACATTGAGTTTTCTAGCTTCTCCTGAAATTAGGCGACCGATCACAAGAGTTGCAAAACCTAACATAATACCTGTTACGATATTAGCAGTTAATACAATAAATACTGCACAAACTAAGCCTGACATTGCACCTACGAAATCACTAAAATCTAATTTAGATACATTACTTAGCATTAATAAACCCACATACATCAAAGCAGGGGCGGTTGCATAACTTGGTACTAAGAAAGCAAGTGGTTGGAAAAACAGCATAAATAAGAAGCCGATACCGACCACCACTGCAGTTAAGCCCGTTTTGCCGCCTACTGCAGTGCCGGCTGCTGATTCAATATACACTGCAGCGGGAGCCGTGCCAAATAAGCCGGATAAAATTGAGCCGAATGAGTCTGATGTTAGAGCTTTATCACCATTGATTATCTGCCCGTCTTTATCTAATAAATTTGCTTGTCCTGCAACGGCTCGAATTGTGCCTGTTGCATCAAAAATAGCGGTCATTACTAGGGCGAATACAACAGGTAAAATCGCCGTATTTAATGCTCCCATAATATCTAGATTTAAGAATTGGGAATTTTCTCCAAAACTTGGCATTTTGAAAAAGCCTGAATATTTTACATTTGGATCAAAGATTAAACCAACAATCGTGATAGCAATAATCACCCATAAAATACTTCCTTTTACTTTAAGTTTTTCTAAGCCGATAATTGCAGCCAAGCCGATTAAAGACATTAAAACAGGGAATGAGGTGAAATCACCTAGTTTGACTGGAATATCCATCCCACTATTAATCACTAATTTTACGTTGGTGGCAGCGATAATAAGCAGGAATAAGCCAATGCCAATACCGGCACCATGTGCAATACTGCTTGGTAAATTACGCAGAATCCAAGTTCGAATGCCTGTTGCAGAAATGATGGTAAAAACAACCCCCATTAAGAAGATAGCACCTAAGGCAACGGGGATAGAAACTTGCTGCCCTAGAACCAGGCTGAATGCGGTAAAGGCGGTAAGAGAAATGGCACATCCGATTGCCATAGGGGCATTAGCCCATAATCCGATTAAAATTGAACCAAGTCCGGAAACTAAACAAGTTGCAATAAATACAGATTCTGCAGGAAACCCAGCTTGGCTTAACATTCCCGGTACAACAATTACAGAATAAACCATTGCTAAGAATGTCGTTAAACCGGCAATCACTTCTTGACGAACGTTTGAACCACGTTCTTCAAATTTAAATAAGGACATAGAAACCTCAAAAGAGAAATAGAGAAAATTTTGGAAGCTGAATTTTACAGAAATCCGAAAGATTTAGCAAACGTTTGCGTACCTTAAAAAATAAAAGCAAGAATAAATCCTGCTTTTATATTAGTAATGTTAGTAATCAATAAATGAATCTTGATCTGCCCCTTCTTTTTCAACAGTAGGTTGAAGCATATGTTCACGCTTCAAGCCAAGTTGCAAGGCAACACCGATTGCAATATAAATAGATGAATAAGTACCAAAACCAATACCAATCAATAATGCAAGGGAGAAGCTATGTAATGTTGGACCTCCTAAATAGAAGAGTGCCAATACTACGAATAAAGTAGTCACCGAAGTCATTAAAGTACGGGAAAGTGTTTGGCTTAAAGAAATATCAATAATTTCAATAGAGCTTGCCCGACGAATTTTGACAAAGTTTTCTCGTACACGGTCGAATACGACGATAGAGTCATTTAGTGAGTAGCCTACCACAGATAAAATAGCAGCCACAAAGGTAAGATCAATTTCAATCTGTAGGAATGAAAAGATACCAATGGTTACTAATACATCGTGGAAAAGGGCCACAATACCACCTACCGCTAAGCGCCATTCAAAGCGAGTGCCTACGTAAATTAATAGCATCGCGAGAGTGGCAAGGGTCGCATAGATTGCCCCTTGAGTAAGCTCTTCGCCCACATTAGGTCCAACAAACTCAATGCTTTTGATAACGGCATTTGGATCTAATTTTTGATGGATCATATCCATCACTTGATTACCTACGGACATATCACCCGCATTAGCAGACAAGCGAATCATCAGATCTTTTTGGCTACCGGTTGTTTGTACTAATGCACTACCATAACCGCTGTTTTCAAGCTCAGAACGTAGCTTAGCTAAATCTGCAGGTTGCGAGAATTGTGTTTCAATAACTGTACCACCGGTGAAGTCTAGCCCCCAGTTAAATCCTTTTGTTACAATTGTGAAAATACATAGTGCAGTCACAATTAATGAGAAAACAAAACCAACATAGCGGTATCTCATAAAAGGAATCAGTTTATAAGGCAGCTTAATGTCTGCTACATCTTTTGTTACATTTTCAATAGCCATTTATTCCACCTTAAATCCAGAGTTTCTTCACGCGTTTGCCACCATACATCCAGTTTACCAGCATACGGGTTCCTGTAATGGCGGTAAACATGGAGATAATTACCCCCAATGCAAGTGTTACGGCAAAGCCTTTTACCGGGCCTGTTCCAACCCCGTAAAGCACTAATGAGGTTAATATCGTGGTTAAGTTTGAGTCAAAAATACTTGAGAATGCACCGTTATAGCCTTCATCAATTGCTTGTTGGATCGAGCGACCATTACGAAGCTCTTCTTTAATCCGCTCATAAATCAGCACATTTGCATCCACTGACATACCTACCGCAAGCACAATCCCCGCAATACCCGGCATGGTTAGCGTTGCACCGATTAATGACATTAAACCTACGGTTAGCACCATATTGGCAAGTAAAGCAAAAGACGCAAACACACCAAACATTTTGTAGTAAGCCAAACAGAATAGGATAGTTAAGCCAAGCCCTAAAATGCCGGCATCCATACCTTGTTTCACGTTATCTGTACCAAGTGATGCACCGATAGTGCGTTCTTCTACAATCACAATTGGAGCAATTAAAGCACCTGAACGTAACAATACCGACAAATTCTGTGCTTCAGCCGGTGAGTTAATGCCGGTAATTTGGAAATTATTACCAAGACGTGTTTGAATAGTTGCAACATTAATCACTTCTTGGTGTTTCTCAAGGATTACCTTGCCGTTAGCATCTTTACGTCCGGAATCTTTAAATTCGGTATAAAGAGTTGCCATCGGTTTTTTGATTGCCATTTTAGTGATTTCGCCCATCATTTCACCACCTGCAGTATCTAGCTTGATACTAACTTGTGGTAAACCACGCTCATCTTTACCTGCGGTTGCATCAATAATATGTTCACCGCCTAAAGAAGGCTTACGACGTAAGACTACAGGTTCACCGTCACGCGTGTTTTGGACTTCCGAATCAGCCGGCACGATACCACGGGCAGCAGAGGCAACATTAGCTTCGGTATTGACCAAACGGAATTCAAGGGTTGCAGTTGCCCCTAGAAGCTCTTTTGCACGAGCCGTATCTTGCACACCCGGTAATTCAACTACAATACGATCTGCACCTTGGCGTTGAATAGTTGGCTCAGAAACGCCTAATTCTTCAACACGTTTACGCAAAATTGATAAGTTTTGTTCAATTGCTGAACTACGAGAATCAGATAAAGCTTGCGTAGATTGTGTTAAAGTAAGATTATTTTCTTTAATTAAAATATCTAAATTGGGATGTACACGACGAATTAAACGTCCTGCTTTTTCAGCGGTTTCGTTATCAATGAACTCAATTTCAGTTGCAAAATTTTCGCCTTTTTTGACCGCTTTATACTGTAATTTTTCTTTACGGAAATCATTACGTAGGCTGTCTTGCAAAGAATCTTGTTGTTTTGCAAGTGCCGTATTCATGTCAACTTCCATTAAAAAACGTACACCGCCACGCAGATCTAAACCACGTTTCATTGGGCTACCACCAATATCGCTTAGCCAATTTGGTGTTGCAGGTGCAAGGTTTAATGCCACAGAATATTTGTTACCTAATACTTCGGAAATTTTTTCTTTGGCAGGAAGTTGTTGATCATCCTGTTCCAAGCGAACCAAAATCGAGCCGTTTTCCAGCACAGCGGATTTTGGCTGAATGTTCATTGATGAAAGTGTGGATTGTACTTGAGCAAGGGTTTCAGGCGTTGCTTCTTGACCACGAGTGCCGGAAATCTGCACTGATGGATCTTCGCCATATAAATTTGGAAGGGCATATAAAGCACCAATGGCGATCACGAAGATCACCATTAAATTCTTCCATAGAGGGAAACGGTTTAACACAATAAATCCCCAAATGTTAAATGTTTAATTAAAGCGATTTTAATGAACCTTTTGGTAGCACTGCAACCACGAAATCACGTTTGATGGTAACTTCTGTTGTATCATTTAGTGCAATGACGATGTTATCATTATCCGCAGTTACTTTTGTGATTTTACCGATTAAACCACCGCTGGTTAATACTTCTTCACCTTTTGCTAGGCTTGCAAGTAATTCGTGTTGTTGTTTTTGGCGTTTCGCTTGTGGGCGATAAATCATAAAATAGAAAATCAGACCAAAAATCAGTAGGATAAAGATCATCTCCATTCCGCTGCCTTGTTGCATATAAAGCTCCTTAAATTGTTATAAATGAATAAAAAATAAATGTTATAAAAACGCCTGTTAAAATACCATAAATTCAATGAATTAACGAGTAGAAAAATTCATCGAATGCTTTTCTTTTAAACAAAGATTTGAGTAAAATCGGTTTATTTGGTTCCCTGTAGGGATAAATTTTATAAATGTAAGGAGAAAAAATGAAGAAATCATCTCAACTAGCGGTTATTTTTGGCTTAATTTTTGCAAATGCAGCATTTGCTCACAATGTACAGCTAAATCAATCTGTACCTAATGTTGCAGTTGCTAAAGATGGCGAATTAACAGCTTCGGGCGGCAAAGTTTCTTATAAAAATTGGAATTCATCATCTCTAAGTGGAAAAGTGCGAGTAATCCACCATTTTGCCGGCAGAACTTCGGTTAAAGAAAAAAATGAAGCCTTGATGACAGCGATTAAAAGTGCCGGTTTTGATCGCAGTAAATACCAAACTGTCACTATCGTAAATGCAGATGATGCGATTGTCGGCACAGGTTTATTTGTAAAAAATAGTGTAGAAAACGGGAAATTAGACAATCCGCACAGCCAAGTTGTATTAGATCAACAAGGTAATGTGAAAAAAGCTTGGGGCTTAAAAGAAAAAGAGAGCTTTATTGCGGTGCTTGATAAATCAGGTAAAGTACAGTTTACTGCCGAAGGCAAATTATCCGCTAAGCAAATTGAAGACGTGATTAATTTGGTAAAAGCATTGACTCAATAAGTTGAAATGAGGGGCTAAATAACCCCTCATTTATTTATCGAATAAAGCGATAACTTATTGAATGCTGATAAGTTTCCCCGGCCTTAGTAATTCCCCCAAATTGCAATAATTCAGGTTGATTCACCGAGTTCGGGAAAAACTCGGGTTCTAATGCTACACCTGCATAATCCTCATATTCACCGCCTTTTGCATTCGGTTGCCCTTTTAGCCAGTTGCCCGTATAGAGTTGTAAAGCCGGCATTGAGGTCCGAAGTTCCATTTTTAGATCCGATACAGTTAAACAAGCGGTCGGATTTTGCGAATTTTTTGCAAGTTGGAAGGCGTGATCGTACCCTTTAACCGCTTTTTGATCGCCATCGCTTAACAGATCTTGCCCAATTGTTTTCGCGATGTGGAAATCAAAGCTTGTGCCGTCCACTTTTTTTAGTGGAGCATTGGGAATACCGCTTTCGTCCACCGGAAGGTAAGCCTCGGCATTAATCATCAGTTGGTGATTTAACACATCGCCAAAACCTTGTAAATTAAAATATGCATGATTGGTTAAACAAAGCGGCGTGTCTTGATTAGCCTTGGCATTAAATAGAATTTTCAGTTCGTTTTGTTCTAAACGATATTCTACAGTTGCTTGCACTTCACCGCCAAAGCCCTCTTCGCCATCTGCAAAAATATAGGAAAATTTAACCGCTTGTTCGTTTTGGTTTTCCAATTTCCACGTGACTTTATCTCCACCTAAAGCCCCTCCGTGCAAATTATTATTGCCGTTATTTTTGCCAAGCTGATAGGTTTTACCGTTCAGCGAATATTCGGCATTGGCAATGCGATTAGCATAGCGACCAATAGTCGCCCCAAAGTAAGCGGTCTGTTTTTGCCAATTTTTTGCAGATGTTGTAACTAACACTTCCCGTTCTTCATTTGGCATTTTGACTATGCAGGATAACCAAGAAGCGCCTAAATCGGATAGGGTGATTTTTAAAAATGCATTTTCGAGAGTGAATAGGTTCATAGATTACCTCTTTGCCCCATACGAGCCGTATGGGGTTAGAAAATCTGAGCCATGCTGTGGCTCTCTATTTTTCAGCTCTAGAGGAGCTGGGATAATGTAACCTAGCACGGTTGTGTTAGGTAAAGCTTATACCTCACGCACACCATCAGAAGCAATGCAAAGATAGAAAGTTTCCTTAATGCCAGTCTGCTTTTCATAGTTTTCAGCAACAAGTTGGCGAAGAGACTCTACTTTATCATTTGGTACTAAACAGACAATACAACCACCGAAGCCGCCACCTGTCATTCTTGCCCCGCCATTTTTCCCAATAGCTCTTTGGGCAAGTTCGACCAAATAATCAATTTCCGGAATAGTGATTTCAAAATCATCACGCATAGAGTCGTGCGATTGAGCCATTAATTCGCCTAGTTTTACCATATCATTCGCTTTTAATGCTTCTGCTGCTTCCAACACACGTTGGTTTTCACTAATGATATGTTTAGCTCTTTTATAAGCAAGTTCATTCACTTCGTTTAATTCCGCAGCTCGCTCGATAAACTGCTCGGCAGTGACATCACGTAATTTTTTTGCTCCAAAGAAATGAGCAGCAAATTCACATTGTTCACGACGGCTATTGTATTCACCTGTTACTAAATCGTGCTTCACGTTAGAATTGATGATTGCGATTGAATATCCTTGTGGAACAGGGGTAGGGGTGATTTCAAGGCTGCGGCAATCAATCATCACAAAATGATCTTTTTGCCCCAATGCAGAAGTCAGCTGATCCATATTACCGCAATTACAGCCAACAAATTTATTTTCCGCCTCTTGCCCGATTAAGGCAATTTTTTGCAACGAAAGTGGTAAATCGCCAAGCAGTTGAGCGGTTTTGCCGATAGAAATTTCGAGTGCGGCTGAGGAGCTTAAGCCTGATGACATCGGCACATCGCTGGTGATGACTAAATCCGCCCCCTGTTTGAAATCGGGATATTGGGTTTGAATGTATTTGACTACGCCACGCACATAGTTTGCCCATTTATGTTCACTTTGAGTGATTGGCTGGCTTAAATCAAACTCATCTTGTTCGTTAAGATCGATAGCAAAAACACACCATTTATGGTCGTCTCGTTTGGCAAAACTCACCGCAGTGCCATAATTAATGGCACAAGGCATCACAAAACCATCGTTATAATCCGTATGTTCACCGATAATATTCACCCGACCAGGGGCAAAAACGGTACGTTCAGCGGTGTAGCCAAAATGTTGTTCAAATTTTTGAATGGCAATTTCTTGTGGTTTCATTGGTATTCCTTACTTTTTATAATGTTCAATGTCACTGACTGCATTTAAACGTTCTGCTGCCTGCTCTGGGGTTAAATCTCGTTGGGTTTCAGCCATCATTTCATAGCCAACCATAAATTTACGCACCGTTGCCGAACGCAGTAGTGGTGGATAAAAATGAGCATGAAGTTGCCAATGTGCGTTTTCTTTGCCGTTAAACGGGGCGAAATGAAAGCCCATTGAATAAGGGAAGCTGATATTAAACAGATTATCGTAGCGCGTGGTGAGTTTTTTCAATGCCAAGGCTAAATCGGCTTTTTCCGATTCGTTTAAATCAGTAATCGACTTAAATTGTTTGGCTTTTGGCAGCAACAACGTTTCAAACGGCCAGCTCGCCCAGTAAGGCACAACCGCAATCCAATCTTCCGTTTCTACCACAATTCGCTCTTTTTTATCTAATTCACGCTTAGCATAATCCAGCAACAGCGGGCTGCCATATTGAGCGAAATAGTTGGCTTGGCATTCATCTTCAAGGGTGATTTCATTAGGCAAAAAATTACTCGCCCAAATTTGACCGTGCGGATGTGGGTTAGAGCAGCCCATCATTGAGCCTTTATTCTCAAAAATTTGTACCCATTGGTAACGCGTTTTCAGCTCGTTTGCTTGCTCTTGCCAAACGGTCACTACATCGGTAATTTCTGCCACAGAAAGTTGAGGCAAGGTTTTGCTGTGATCGGGCGAAAAGCAAATCACACGGCTTTCCCCTTGGGTATGTGAGATTTGAAACAGCGGATCGTTATTTGGCTCAGGAGCCGGAGTGTCGGGCAGTAACGCCGAAAAATCGTTTTTAAACACAAACGGCTTGGTGTAATTCGGATTTTGCTCACCGGTGATACGTTTATTGCCCGGGCAGAGATAACAAGTTGGATCGTAGCTTGGTTTATCATCTTGCACAATTTCTTCTTGCTGCCCTTGCCAAGGACGTTTTGCTCGATGAGGGGAAACCAAAATCCACTGATTTTTCAGCGGATTAAAACGGCGATGTGGATGGTCGTTAAGAACAAATTCGCTCATAAAGCACTCCTTGAAATTATAACTTTCAAAAGTATAGCGAAAGTTGTAAAAAATGACTGTGATATAGCTCACAAAAATGATGTCAAGCGGTTAATTTATCTGACATTTTTGCAAATTTTGAGATAAATTTTACCGCTTATAAGTGTTATGGATTTTTCCCTTCCACCTCAATAATCATCACTTCTGATTGAGAACCTAATCGCATTGGTACGCCCCAGAAGCCGTAGCCTGAGGTCACAAAATAATGCCCGAAACCGATTTTTTCATAGCCGTAATGTAGGCGATACATCAGCTTGGTAATAATGCTGGCGGGGAAAACTTGCCCTTTGTGGGCGTGTCCGGAGACTTGAATATCAATCGGTAATTGTGCGTGTTTTTCAATTTCTGTCGGGCGATGGTCGAGCAAAAACACGGGTAGGTTTGTATTTACCCCTTGCAGTAGTTTTTCCGTGGAAGGGCGGTCTTTTACCAAATCATCATTTCGTCCGATAATAGTAAATTTTCCGTCAATTTCAACCGCTTGATCCCATAAAACTGTGATCCCGGCTGCGGTAATTTCTTGTGCGATACTCTCTTGATCGCCAAAGAAATCGTGGTTGCCGAGGGTAGCATAAACGCCAAGTGGAGCTTTTAATTTCGCTAAATGCGGTTGCATATTTTCGGCTCGATAGGCACTGACATTATCGTCCATAATATCGCCGGGCAATAAAATCAGATCCACTTTTTCTTGGTTGAAAATGTCCGCTAGTTTATCAAGTTGCTTGGCTCCAAACAGTTTGCCTAAATGTAGATCGCTTGCCACACCAATACGTAGCGGTTGAGCTAATGGTTTATCTAGTTTTACCGAATAATGCACCACCGTTGGCGTATAGGCGTTATAAAAGCTCAGTGCAATTAAGCCTAAATACGTAAAAGGATAGCTGATTTTGAGCCAACGAGTAACGCTTGGATTTCCCTTAAATAATTTGTAAATACAAGCGGTCAAAAAACTGATAAAAAATGCAAATAGCAGCAATACCAGCACAAATGCCATTGGTCTAAACAGCATTACTGTGCGAGTAAGGTGTAAAACGACTAAGCCGTTAATCAGTAAAAAGGTGATGATAGTAAAGGTTTTACGGGCTTTAGCGGATAGATTAAACAGCCAAGCTATTGTTTTGCTAAAACTGAATAAAAAAAGTTGTAATGCGATAATCGCAATAGTGCTGGTGATGTAATAACGATATTCCATGTAATTTCCTATTAAAATAAAGTTTGTTCCATAAAATTAAACCCAGCCCATTTGGCGTAATATAAATAAGCCCAAGCTTGCACTCAACATTGAGCCAAGGGTGGTAACAGCAATTAAATTAGCGGCTGCTTCACCATCACCGCCATAATTTCGGGTCATTGCATAGGTGGCAGAGGCCACAGGCGCAGAGGCGGTAACAAATACAATGCCGAGTTCCATTGGTGGTAAAGCGAAAATAAATTTGCCGAACAGTAATAAAAATAGCGGGGCAAAAATTAAGCGAACTGAGGCAGAAAACAGCACAATTTTGTTAATCGTACTTTCCGCCCCTTGATTAAATTGCTTAAGCTGCTTGAAGTTAAGGCTTGCTCCGGTGCAAATTAACGCCAGCGGCAAGGTTAACCCGGCAATTAAATGTCCGGCAGATTCAATCGGCTTAGGAATCAGGCTGCTTAATTCAAATACGTTAAATATAATGCCTGCCACCACAGCCAATATTAGTGGATTTTTAAAAATTGAAATAATTAATCTGCCTACATTCACTTTTCTTTCGCTAAGTGAAGAGGTGAGTGTAATTACCGCCAGCACATTAAAGGTAATCACCAAACACGAAATATAGACAGAAGCCGCAGCTAAGGCTTTATCGCCGTAGGCATTGAGAATTAACGCAATGCCTAAAATTGCCGCATTAGCACGGAATGTGCCTTGGGTGAAAATGCAGCGATAACGTCTGTTTTCAATATGGCGTGCTGCCCACCATTCTGCCCAAAAGTAAATCAATAATGTTCCTACAACCCCTGTAGCAATGAGGTTGATTTGGCTGGAAAAATTCAATGGGCTTTTCAGCATATTGAAAAACAGCATTGGCGGCAGGGTAAAATTAAATACTACTTTTGATGCAGTCTGGCAGAATGCATCGTCAATAAATTTTCGATAACGTAAAAAGATACCGAACAACATTAATAAAATAGTTGGCAGCGTAACACTGATGCTGAATTGTAAGGATTCTAGGAACATAAGTTATCTTAATGGATGAGGCACCCTGCTTATCATGAGTGCCTTTCGTTTTGCTTGTTCAAGCATTAAGTGAACAATATTAAAGCCCAGCTTTCAAACTCGCTTCCACAAATTTGTCCAAATCGCCGTCTAGCACTTGTTGTGTAGTGCGGTGCTCCACACCGGTGCGGTGGTCTTTGATACGGGAATCGTCCAATACATACGAGCGGATCTGACTGCCCCAGCCGATGTCGGATTTATTGTCTTCCATCGCCTGTTTTTCGGCATTTTTCTTGCTCATTTCCAGCTCATACAGCTTCGCTTTAAGCTGTTTCATTGCCTGATCTTTGTTTTGATGTTGCGAACGTCCGTTCTGACACTGCACCACAATCCCACTTGGCATATGAGTAATTCGCACCGCCGATTCCGTTTTATTAACGTGCTGACCACCGGCGCCCGAGGCACGGTACACATCAATGCGGAGATCGGCAGGGTTGATCTCAATATCAATATCGTCATCAATTTCAGGATAAACGAATGCTGCGGAGAATGAGGTATGGCGGCCGTTATTGGCATCAAACGGGCTTTTACGCACCAAGCGGTGAATACCGGTTTCGGTTCTAAACCAGCCGTAAGCATAATCGCCGGAAATTTTTACGGTGGCGGATTTTATGCCTGCCACATCGCCGTCTGATGCTTCCATTAATTCGGCTTTGAAGCCTTTGGCTTCTGCCCAGCGTAAATACATTCGCAGCAACATTTCCGTCCAGTCTTGCGCTTCCGTGCCACCTGAGCCGGCCTGTAAGTCCAAATAGCAGTCGGCGCTGTCATGTGGGCCACTGAACATACGCTTAAATTCTAAATCAGCGAGTTTTTTCTCTAACTCGTCAGCTTCTGCTTGTGCTTCGTTGAAGGTATCCAAATCTTCGGCTTCTACGGCTAACTCAATCAAGCCTTCCACATCTTCAATGCCTTGTTCTAACGCTTTGATGGTATTGACGATCTGCTCCAACATCGCTCGCTCTTTGCCGAGTGCCTGTGCCTTTTCCGGCTTGTTCCACACATCAGGCTGTTCCAGCTCGGCATTCACTTCTTCTAAGCGTTCGACTTTATGTTCAAAGTCAAAGATACCCCCGAATTACCTCAGTTCGTTGAGATAAATCAGCAAGTTGGCTTTTAATCGGGTTCAATTCAAACATTATTTCTTCCTTTTTATTTAAATTCTGCGTTCAAAATAGAGCGTGATTATACCGCAAGCGGTCAAATTTTCGGAATTTTTTGCAAAAAATTTGCCGAATTTCACCGCTTGTTAGAGTACAATAGTACTTATTTTGATTGATTATGGAGGCGAGATGTCTGAACCGATTAGATTAACCCAGTTCAGCCATGGGGCGGGTTGAGGCTGTAAGATTTCGCCTAAGGTGTTAGGGACAATTTTACAAACTCAGCTAGAGAAATTTATCGATCCGAATTTGTTAGTCGGTAATGAAACGGCGGATGATGCGGCGGTTTATGATCTGGGTAATGGGCAGGCAATTATCAGCACAACGGATTTCTTTATGCCGATTGTGGATGATCCGTTTGACTTCGGGCGGATCGCCTCTGCCAATGCGATTAGCGATATCTTTGCGATGGGGGGTAAGCCGATTATGGCGATTGCCATTCTTGGATTTCCTGTCAATAAATTGCCGGCGGAAGTCGCTCAACAAATTGTTGAGGGTGGTCGTTTTGCGTGCCAACAGGCAGGTATTGCCTTAGCAGGCGGACATTCGATTGATTCGCCCGAGCCGATTTTTGGTTTAGCGGTAACCGGCGTGGTGCCAACCGAGCGTGTAAAACGTAATGCTTCTGCCGTGGCTGGTTGTGAGTTATTCTTAACTAAGCCGTTAGGTATTGGCATTTTAACTACCGCAGAGAAAAAAGGCTTACTCAAGCCTGAACATCAGCACTTGGCAAGTGAAGTGATGTGCCAAATCAACTTGATTGGGGCTGAATTTTCTGAGCTTGATGAAGTGACAGCAATGACAGATGTAACAGGCTTCGGACTATTAGGGCATTTAAGCGAAGTGTGTCAAGGCTCAAATGTGCGTGCCGAAGTGCATTTTGCCGATATTCAAACCCTTGACGGCACGAAAGATTATATCGCTTTAGGAGCAGTTCCGGGTGGTACAGCCCGCAATTTCGACAGCTACGGTCATCTAATTTCTGTGATGACAGACGAGCAAAAAGCGATTTTGTGCGATCCACAAACTTCGGGTGGATTATTGGTTGCAGTGCTGCCACAAGCGGTTGAAAAAATCCAACAAATTGCAAAAAATGCCGGTGTTCCTTTATTTCATGTTGGTAGATTGCATGAGCAAGAAGAAGGCAAACCGTTAATTGAGGTCATTTAATGTTTAAACCGAATGTAACAATGGCTTGCGTGGTGCATTGCAAAGGCAAATTTCTGTTTGTGGAAGAAATTGAGTACGGCAAACGCACGCTGAATCAGCCTGCAGGGCATTTAGAGGAAAATGAAACTTTGTTGGAAGGGGCAAGTCGAGAGCTGTTTGAAGAGACTGGTATTCAAGCAGAAATGACAAGCTTGATTAAAATTTATCAATGGAAAGCCCCGCAAATCCAAACCGATTATTTGCGTATTTTGTTTGCGGTGGAACTAGATGATTGGCTTAAGCCTCAACCCAAAGATGCAGATATTACCCAAGCGATGTGGCTTACGCTTGATGAGTTCCATCACTATATTCAGCAAGAGGGGCAGTGTGAGCGAAGTCCGTTGGTGATTCAGTCGGTGCAAGATTATTTAAAAGGCGAGCGTTATCCGTTAGCGATTTTGCAAGCGGTGGTTTAGGAGTGGGAATGGAAAGGCAGTTTGATGTTGTGATTGTAGGCGGAGCCGTCACCGGTTCGGTGTTGGCGTTGGCGTTAAGCAGTTTTTGTCAGCACAAAATTTCAATTGCGATTGTCGAAAAATTGTTACCTAACTATGAACAGCAAGGCGGTTTTGATGCGCGCAGCATTGCCTTAGCTGAAGGCAGTTTGCAAAAAATGAGCCAAATTATCCCGCTTTTAGGCGAGAATTTGCGGGCGATGATTCAATCTATTGCTACTCCAATTCAGCAAATCCAAGTAGCGGATAAAGGGCATTTTGGCAAAGCAACTTTAAAAGCAACTGAGCAAAATGTTACGCAGCTTGGAGTTGTGGTTGAACTTGCAAAATTAGGTAAAAATTTGACCGCTTGCATTGAGAAACAGCCTAATATCAGCTATTTCTGCCCAAATGAAGTAGTGGTAATTGAACGCTCACAACAAGATTGCAGACTCACTTTAGCCGGCGGTGAGCAACTGAGTTGCCGTTTACTGATTGCCGCAGACGGTATTCAATCAGCGATTGCCAAACAATGTGGCATAGAAACTCTGCAAGTTAAAGATTACGGGCAATCGGCGGTGATTGCGAATGTGGAGTTGAGCGAGCATCATCAAAATCAGGCGTTTGAATATTTCACCGAGCAAGGGCCTTTCGCTTTATTGCCTTTGGCGGGGAATTTTATGTCGTTGGTTTGGTGTGTGAAAGAGGCTGAGACATTAATGCAATTGTCAGATAGTGAATTTTTATCTCGCCTACAGCAGCAATTTGGTTGGAAATTAGGGCAATTTTTACGTGTAAGCAAGCGGTTTGTTTACCCGTTAATTTTGCAAAAATCGGAATCCCATATTCACCACCGTTTGGCGGTAGTCGGCAACGCTGCTCAAATGCTGCACCCCGTTGCCGGGCAAGGCTTTAACTTAGGTTTACGAGATCTCTTTACTTTAGCTACATTGGTCACTACTGCTTTTAATCAAGGCAAAGATATCGGTGAATTTTCGCTGTTATCTGAGTTTGAGCAGCTGCGAGAAAAAGATCAGGCTAGTATGATGAACTCAACAAGCGGTCTGATTTCACTCTTTTCTTGCGAAATGTTACCTGTGCAAATAGTGCGGAATTTAGCTTTGTTTACGGTTTCACATTCTTCTAACGCGCGTGATTGGGTAGCAAATAAAGCGTTAGGATGGTAGTTTAAAGGACGTATTCATGCGTCCTTATTACGCTAAATAACCTTTCAAAATGGATTGCCAGTCTTCGTCTTTAAATAAAATATTTAACCTCTCTTGCTCTTTTTTAAAAGAACGTAACAGGCGGGCTAAATTGCCTTTTTTCCAAATATCGCCTTTTTGAATACGACATTTATCGAAATCGATCAGCCAAAATTTACCCTTATCGTCCAGTAGAATATTATGAATATTCAAATCAGAATGATGAACTTGGTGATTATGCAAATGGCGGATTAATTTCCCAATCTGTTCATATTGCTTGGCTGATAAAGCCTGAGATTGTAAGCTTTTACTCAAATCCTGTGTGTTATCCAGTTTTTCCAGCATAATATCGGCACGATAGCAACATAAGGTTCTAACCACCTTGATTGCGACAGGACGTGGCACCGGTAAATTCCATGCCAACATTTGCTGTAGCAAGAAAAATTCTTGATATGCCCGAGTGTGTTTAAATCCGCTAAAGAAATAACTATCTTTCACTAATTTTCCGAATAATCCGCCTCGATAGTAATGACGAAGCACGATGTTTATTCCAAGCTCAGCCTTAGTTTTTAAAAACCATGTAATACCGCGACCTTTTGAGAAGCCTAGCAAGCGGTCGGAATTTTCAAAATTTTTGCAACTGAGTAATTCTTGGATAAACTCGACCTGTTCTTCGGCAACGAGTTCGGCATTAAAGAGATAGTGATTATTTCGCATGTCTAATATTGTATTTATAACTATGATAGGTCATTTTAGAGCTATTTTTTTTGATGTCAATTTGTTAGAATTTGCGGCTTATATTTGAGAGGAAAACCAATGACAACGATCTCACCGGAATTAGACACAACAGAAAATAGGATTTCTGCCGAAGCACAGAAAGTACGCCAAGCGTTATTGGCAAAAGGGATTGAGACCCCGACAGTTGCGCACCGCAAAGATAAAGATAGCCGCCGTGCGGAAATTCAGCAGCATATGCAAGCAGTATTGGAATTACTCGGCTTAGATTTAACGGACGATAGCCTTGAAGAAACGCCTCATCGCTTGGCAAAAATGTATGTGGATGAGATTTTTAGCGGATTAGATTATGCCACTTTCCCTAAAATTACCAATATCGAAAACCGAATGAAAGTGAGTGAAATGGTGTTGGTGGATGATATTACCTTAACCTCAACCTGTGAACATCATTTTGTGACTATTGATGGCAAAGTGGCGGTAGCGTATTACCCGAAAAAATGGGTGATCGGTTTGTCTAAAATTAACCGTGTGGTGCAATTTTTTGCCCAACGTCCGCAGGTACAGGAACGTTTTACCGAGCAGATTCTCACGGCATTCCAAACCATTTTAGAAACCGATGATGTGGCAGTGTATGTGAAAGCGACCCATTTCTGCGTAAAATGCCGTGGTGTAAAAGACACTAACAGCTATACCGTTACCTCGGCTTTCGGCGGCGTGTTCTTAGATGATCGAGAAACCCGTAAAGAATTTTTAGGTTTATTAAATAAATAATCGTAGGGGCGAAAAATTTTTCGCCCTTATTTTTGATATTAGGTTTTGAGGTTGAGATGAAAATTGCATTAGGCATTGAATATGACGGCAGCCGCTATTTTGGCTGGCAACGGCAAGAAGCAGTGGAAAGCGTGCAGCAAAAGTTAGAGCAGGCATTGTCTGTTGTGGCGGATTCCCCTGTTGAAGTGTTTTGTGCCGGTCGTACCGATGCTGGTGTACACGGCACCGGTCAGGTCGTGCATTTTGGTACTCGAGCCGTTCGTCCGTTGCAAAGTTGGTGTTTTGGCACGAATGCTCATTTGCCAGACGATATTGCGGTGAAATGGGCAGTTGAGGTAAGCGAGGATTTTCACGCTCGTTTTAGTGCAACTGCTCGCCGTTACCGCTATATTATTTTTAACAGTAAATTACGCTCAGCCATTTTGCCTAAAGGTGTAACCCATTTCCATTTTCCGCTGGATGAAGCCAAAATGCACCAAGCAGGGCAGTTTTTATTAGGCGAAAACGATTTTTCCTCTTTCCGAGCGGCGAAGTGCCAATCCAACACGCCATGGCGGAATATTCATCACTTAAATGTATCTCGCCAAGGCGATTATGTGATTGTAGATATTCAAGCGAATGCTTTTGTGCATCACATGGTGCGAAATATTGTCGGTACCTTACTTGAAATCGGGCAGGGCAGACAGCCTGTAGAATGGGCAAAATGGGTACTCGAGCAACGTAATCGAGAAATTGCCGCCCCTACAGCCAAAGCGGAAGGTTTATATTTAGTGGAAGTGCATTACCCTGAACACTTTGTGATTCCTAAAACACCATTGGGGCCGCTGTTTTTAGTGGATTAAAGGTTGCAAGCGGTCTAATTTACCTAAAACTTTGCAAAAGCGGCTAAATTTCCTTAAAATTCAGCCTTATTTTGATTTGATAAGCTAAGAGAAAGAATAATGTCTGAAAAACGCTATGGGGCGGATGAAATTACCGTTCTGAAAGATCTTGAGCCTGTGCAGCTTCGCCCGGGGATGTACACCGATACCACACGTCCGAACCATTTGGGGCAAGAGGTGATTGATAATAGTGTGGATGAAGCTCTGTCAGGCTATGCGGATAAAATTGACGTTATTCTTCACACGGATAATTCGTTAGAGGTGATTGATAACGGACGAGGAATGCCGGTGGATATTCATTCTACCGAGAAAATTTCCGGCGTAGAGCTGATCTTAACCAAATTACACGCAGGTGGTAAGTTCTCTAATAAAAACTACACTTTTTCCGGTGGTTTGCACGGGGTGGGGATTTCGGTGGTGAACGCTCTTTCCGAACGTGTAGAAATTCAAATCAAGCGTGGTGGAGAGGTTTATTCCATTGCGTTTGCCAACGGGGCGAAAGTGGAAGAGTTGACGGTTATCGGTACTTGTCCGAAAAAGCAAACCGGCACGACTGTGCGTTTTTATCCGAACCCGAAATATTTTGACAGCCCGCGTTTTTCGGTTAGTCGCCTACGCCATTTATTGCGTGCTAAAGCGGTACTTTGCCCGAAACTTACCATTAATTTCATTGATAAAATCAATAATACCGAAGAGACTTGGTACTATGAAGATGGCTTATCCGATTATTTGACCGAGGCTTTAAGCGGTTATGAATCGTTGCCGAATCCGCCATTTATTGGCGATACCTCAGCAGAAACGGAGGCGGTAAGTTGGGCTTTAACGTGGTTGCCTGAAGGTGGGGAATTAGTGGCTGAGAGCTATGTAAACCTTATTCCAACGCCGCAGGGCGGTACGCACGTAAACGGTTTACGTAATGGATTGCTCAAAGCGATGGTAGAGTTTTGTGAAATCCATAATTTATTGCCGAAAGGCGTTAAGCTGACGGCGGATGATGTATGGAACCGTTGTGCTTATGTGCTTTCGCTGAAAATTCAAGAGCCGCAATTTGCAGGGCAAACTAAAGAGCGTTTGTCTTCTCGCCAAGCCTCAAGTTATGTGGATAATTGCTTAAAAGACGCCTTTAGTTTATGGCTGAATCAAAATGTACAAACAGGAAAATTAATTGCTGAAATGGCAATTAGTTCTGCTCAAAGTCGTTTACGTGCAGCAAAAAAAGTGGTGCGTAAAAAATTGGTCAGTGGCCCGGCGTTACCGGGCAAATTGGCAGATTGTACCGCACAAGACTTAAGCCGTACCGAGCTTTTCTTAGTGGAAGGGGATTCTGCTGGCGGTTCAGCAAAACAGGCTCGAGATAAGGAGTATCAAGCGATTTTACCGTTGCGTGGTAAGATTTTAAACACTTGGGAAGTATCCTCAGACCAAGTGTTAGCCTCACAAGAGGTTCATGATATTGCGGTGGCATTGGGTATCGATCCGGATAGTGATAAATTAGATGAGTTGCGTTATGGGAAAGTCTGTATTCTTGCTGATGCAGATTCAGACGGCTTACATATTGCGACCTTATTATGTGCTTTGTTTTTACGCCATTTCCCGAAATTGGTACAAAACGGTCATGTTTACGTCGCAATGCCGCCACTTTATCGTATTGATATTGGTAAAGATGAGGTGTATTACGCCTTAGATGAAGCGGAAAAAGAAGCAATTTTGGCTCGTCTAGCCAAGAAAAAAGGCAAACCGAATGTGCAGCGTTTTAAAGGGTTGGGTGAAATGAACCCTAGCCAGCTACGGGAAACCACAATGGATCCAAGTACCCGTCGTTTAGTGCAGCTCACTTTTGATGAAAATGGTGAGTTGCAAGAGGGGGAAGTGGATACTTTTGAGATTATGGATATGCTGCTTGGCAAAAAACGGGCAGAAGACCGTAAACAATGGCTACAAAATCGCGGTGATGAAGCGGATTTAGCCGTGTGATATGAAATAGGCATAGTGAATTCACTATGCCTATTTTGCCCTATATGGTTGCTATGTTTTCTTTTTCTTAAATCTATCCCAAATTTTGTCTTCTTGTCCGCGCCATAAGCGTTGAATATTATCGTGATGGCGGTAAACCAACAAGCAGCATACCAGCGCAACAGGAAAGGTAAATTGTGGCTCAAACCACCAAATATAAAAAGGTAAAAGTAAGGCTGCCATGACCGCACTTAATGAGGAGTAGCCAAACAGTAGAAAAATGATCAGCCAAGTGCCAACTGCTCCAGCAGCTACAATAAAACTCAGCGGTATTATAGCGCCAAAGGCGGTGGCGACTCCTTTACCGCCTCGGAATTGAAAGAAAATCGGAAAAATATGCCCAAGGCAGACCGCTAAAGCGACAAACCCCAGCTGAGAAGGCGTTAAGGAAAAATAGATCCCCATAGCTACCGGCAAAGTGCCTTTTAATATATCAAATAGCAGTACGCCAAGCGCAGCACTTTTTCCGCCGATACGTAATACATTAGTTGCTCCGGCATTATGTGAGCCGTTTTCTCTTGGATCAGGCAAGCCGGCTAGCTTACAAAAAATAATCGCACTTGAGATAGAACCAAGCGAATAGGCGATTAAGATCAATAAATAGGGAATCATATTTATAAATTTTCCTGATTAAATTTATCTTGTGCTATATTCTACAGAAATTCAGAAAATAAAACAGGACGAAAAATGAGTGATAAAGTTTTTATTCGGGAGCTGACCGCATTTGCTTCTATCGGGGCTTATGATTGGGAACATACAATTAAACAACGTTTGGTTTTTAATATTGATATGGCATGGGATTTTTCCCAAGCCGCAAAAACAGATGACGTACAATTTTGCCTAAATTATGCAGAGGTTTCACAAAAAGTGTTGAATTTTGTGGAGTCGCAACCCTTTAAATTGGTTGAAACAGTGGCTTATCAGTTGGCAGACTTATTACAAAAAGAATATCAACTCAACTGGGTTCGTATTGAGCTACATAAACCCAAAGCAGTGGCGCAAGCAAGTAGTGTAGGTGTGATTGTTGAACATGGAAATAATCAATAAAGTTTGCAAAATATTAAGAAAATCCGACCGCTTGTTGTAGGCGATTTTCTGTAACAAAAACATTAATTGGAGGAATTATGGTGTTTAATTCAGCTATTTTAGCTCGCTTTGAAAAATTAGTAGTGGAAAAAAATGATGAAGTCACTCAAGCTGTTGTTGAACAGTTGGTGAACCAAGGTTTTCACGGGCAATTAAAAGCGGAAATAGTTCAACAGTTATGCAGGAAATTTAATTTATCTTCAGTAGAGCTGGCTTTAGGTTGTATTTCTGTTGCAGCCTGTTATGCAATTACACCGGTTTCTGCTTTCAATGTTGGGGCTGTTGCGATTGGCAAAAACGGTGATTTCTATTTTGGTGCAAACCAAGAATTTTCTGGTGAATGTATTCAACAGTCGGTTCACGCTGAGCAAAGTGCAATTTCCCACGCTTGGCTTGCGGGCGAAAGTTTGATTACCGATGTAGTGGTTAATTACACCCCTTGTGGGCATTGTCGCCAATTTATGAACGAGCTAAACAGCTCTACCAGCCTAAAAGTACATTTACCGCACAGCCAAAATAATTTATTGCAGAGCTATTTACCTGATAGTTTTGGACCGAAAAATTTAGGTATTGAGAAAGTGTTGTTTGATGAGCAACTTCAATCTTTTGAAGTTAAGGGTGATAAGTTAGAACAAGCGGCTATTCAGGCGGCAGCTTCATCTTACGCTCCTTATAGTAGAGCGTTTAGTGGGGTAGCATTGCAAGTTGGGGAGCATATTATCTGTGGTAAATATATGGAAAACGCCGCTTTTAACCCAACATTTTTACCTCTTCAAAGTGCGTTAAATTATCGATTATTTTTAGGTTTAGCTGATATACCGGTAAGTAGAGCAGTATTAGCAGAGTCGCAAGGAACTTTGAGTAGCAAGGCAATTACAGTATCCCTTGTGAAATCCTTGCTGGGTCTTGAGCTTGAATATATTTCTATACAAACTGCGTAATTTTATGTGTTTAAATACAAAACAGCCGAGATCTTACTCGGCTGTTTTTATACTTAAATAAGAAAAGGATTAATTTCCCCACACTTCATCGGCAATTTCTTTAATTAAATGTAATTTTGCCCATTGTGCGTTCTCTGTGAGGATATTGCCTTCTTCTGTAGAGGCAAAACCGCATTGCGGCGATAAACAAAGCTGATTAATTGGTACAATTTTCGCTGCTTCTTGGATACGGGCGATAATCGCATTTTTATCTTCCAAATCACCAAATTTAGAGGTAATTAAACCGAGTACCACTTGTTGATCTTTAATATGACGTAGCGGTTCAAAAGTTCCGGCACGTTCGGTATCGTATTCTAAGAAGAAACCATCAATACGGCATTTGCCGAATAAGACTTCAGCAATCGGTCCATAACCGCCTTCTGAGAACCAAGAAGAACGGAAATTACCACGACAAATATGCATTGTAATTGACATATCAGACGGTTTTGCATCCACAATACGGTTTAAGAGAGCAACATATTTTTCTGCTAAATCGGACAAATCAAAGCCTCTTGCTTCAAACTCTTTACGTTTATCCTCAGCACAGAATTGTCCCCAACTAGTATCATCTAATTGAAGGTTACGTAGTCCCATATCATAGAATTTATGCATTGCTTTAATGTAAGCATTAGCAATATCATCATACAATTTTTGTTCATCTTGATATTGCGGTAATGGTTGATAGTCTTCCGCTCTCACGCAGCAAATAATATGTAGCATTGTGGGGGCAGGAATTGTGAATTTTGTTGGGTAATCACCTGCAGCTTCTTTTAAAATACGGTAGGCATCTACAAAAGAGTGATTATCGGAAAAACCAATATCGCCCACGATTTTTACCGATTGAGCTTTAGGCTTATGCCCGGTGAAATTGACACTAAAGGTTTCGGTTTCTGTCCAATCCATGCCATCTAGTTCCGCTAAGAAATCCAAATGCCACCAAGTACGGCTAAATTCACCGTCGGATACTGCTTGTACACCATGTTGTTTTTGTAATTCAACTAATTTTTTAACTTCGGCACGAGTTACTTCACGTAATTGCTCTTGGCTGATCCTTTTCTGGTTAAAATCTTCTCTTGCCTGTTTTAACGCATCGGTGCGTAAAAAGCTCCCTACAATATCATTGCGATAAGGGGCTTGATGACGTGTGGTTGCTTCTGGAAATAGCTTACTCATTGAACACTCCTATTCAGTTTGATTATCAAAATTCTGCTCATCATAGCAAAATCAGATAAAAAAAGCCCTTCATTAACAGATGAAAGTTAATGAAGGACATTATGAAAATATTTAATATACAAGCGGTCTTTTTTTGCAAAATTTTTGCATTTTTTGACCGCTTGTTATCTATTGAACTGCTACAATTCTATCGCCTTGGTAATCTACCGTTACTGCTTTATTCGGCAATAATTGACCACTTAAAATTTGCTGTGCCAGCGGGTTTTCTAGCTCTTGTTGAATGGCTCGTTTTAAAGGTCTTGCACCGAATAATGGGTCGAATCCGGCTTTGCCGATATGGTCGATTGCCGCATCGGTTACTGTTACCTCATAGCCACGCTCCGCTAAACGTTTGATTAAGCGTTGTAGCTGAATTCGTGCGATAGAGCGAATGTGTTCTTGACCAAGCGGGTGGAACACAACAGTTTCATCAATCCGGTTGATAAATTCCGGACGGAAGTGTTGTCCAACCACAGACATCACCACTTCTTTCATTCCTTGATAATCCAATTCAGGATTTTCTTGAATGAGATGTGAGCCTAAGTTTGAAGTCATAATCACCACCGTATTACGGAAATCGACTGTTCTGCCTTGCCCGTCTGTTAGGCGGCCGTCGTCTAATACTTGTAATAAAATGTTAAACACATCAGGATGTGCTTTTTCCACTTCATCCAACAACACCACAGAATACGGACGACGGCGAACTGCTTCGGTCAAATAGCCGCCTTCTTCATAGCCTACATACCCCGGAGGCGCTCCTACTAAGCGTGAAACACTGTGTTTTTCCATAAACTCAGACATATCAATCCGCACCATGGCATCTTCATCGTCAAATAAGAAATTTGCCAAGGTTTTACAAAGCTCGGTTTTACCCACACCGGTTGGACCTAAGAATAAGAACGAGCCAATCGGCTTATTCGGGTCTGAAAGCCCTGCACGGCTACGACGAATGGCGTTAGCGACTGCTTCTACCGCTTCATTTTGTCCAATTACACGGCTATGAAGTACCGATTCCATGCGTAGTAATTTCTCTTTTTCGCCTTCCATCATTTTGGAAACCGGAATGCCGGTGGCTTTTGAAAGCACCTCTGCGATTTCTTCTTCGGTCACTTTAGTACGAAGGAGTTGGGCATCTGCATTTTTTTCGCCATTTTCGACCGCTTGTAACTGTTTTTCCAAGTTTGGAATCACGCCATATTGTAATTCTGACATTTTCTCAAAATCATTTTCACGGCGGGCTTGATCCATTGCTATGCGGGCATTTTCCAGTTCGGTTTTAATGTGCTGAGTACCTAACAGGGCAGATTTTTCTGCCTTCCAAACTTCTTCAAGCTCGGAATATTCACGCTCTTTGGCTGCCATTTCTTCGTCTAATTTGGCTAAACGTTGGCGGCTTGCCTCGTCTTCCTCTTTTTGTAATGCTTGGCGTTCCAGTTTAAGTTGGATAATACGGCGTTCTAATTTATCCAACGGCTCAGGTTTAGAGTCAATTTCCATACGCAGGCTTGACGCCGCTTCATCAATTAAGTCAATTGCTTTGTCCGGCAATTGGCGATCTGAAATATAGCGGTGCGAAAGCGTTGCTGCAGCCACAATTGCCGGGTCGGTAATTTGTACGTGGTGGTGAATTTCATAACGTTCTTTTAAACCACGCAAAATCGCAATGGTATCTTCTACAGTTGGCTCATCAACTAGTACTTTTTGGAAACGGCGTTCTAGTGCGGCATCTTTTTCGATATATTGGCGATATTCATCTAAAGTAGTCGCTCCCACACAGTGAAGTTCACCACGGGCAAGGCTTGGCTTTAATAAATTACCGGCATCCATTGCACCGTCTGTTTTTCCGGCACCGACCATCGTGTGAATTTCATCAATAAAGAGAATAACTTGTCCTTCTTCTTTAGCTAACTCTTTGAGTACGGCTTTTAGACGTTCTTCAAATTCACCACGATATTTTGCCCCGGCAATTAATGCTCCCATATCAAGGGAAAGCACTCGTTTATTTTTTAACCCTTCAGGCACTTCTCCATTGACGATACGCTGGGCCAAACCTTCCACAATCGCTGTTTTACCTACGCCCGGTTCACCGATTAATACAGGGTTGTTTTTCGTGCGGCGTTGTAGCACTTGCACCGCTCGGCGGATTTCTTCATCACGTCCGATAACAGGGTCTAATTTACCTGCTTTGGCACGTTCGGTTAAATCAATGGTATATTTTTGTAAAGCCTGTCTGGTTTCTTCTGCGTTTTGATTATTCACGTTTTCCCCTCCTCGAATTTGGCTGATTGCTTGTGTCAGCTTTTCTTTGCTCAAGCCAAATTTTTTAAATAATTTGCCTAAATCGCCATTATCATCAAGAGCTGCTAAAACAAACAATTCAGATGAAATAAAGCTATCCCCAAATTGTTGAGCAAGCTTGTCAGACTGATTTAATAGTCGAATTAATTGTTGTGAAACTTGGGTATTGCCGCCTTGAACTTGTGGCAAGCGGTCTAAAATTGTTTGTAATTCGCGAATCAATGTTGGCACATTCACATTTAATGTAGTAAACAATGAAGCGATAGAGCCTCCATCTTGTTTTAACAATGCATACAGTAAGTGAGCCGGTTCGATATACGGATTGTCTTTTCCAACAGCAAGTGATTGAGATTCTGCTAATGCTTCTTGCAGCTTGGTTGTCATTTTTTCAAAATTCATATTTTCTCCATATCATTATTAATGGATTATCACATTGAGCTAATGGTATTTAGCGTCAATCTCTAACGAAACTATAAATGGTGTTTGTCAAGCACTTTTCAAGTAAAAATGTGAAAAAGATCACAAAAATTAATGCATTAGCAAATTTTTGGCCGATTAATATAGGTGATTTACCCAGATTTAACGGTTTTAGTTTAGAAAAATAAAAATTTTTTGTCAGAACCTACCGCCGGCTCCGTCTAACTAATAATTTCATTTATTTTAGGAGCGTTTTATGTCCTCTTGTTCAACCCAATTTTCCGAATGCTGTGCAAAAACAATAGTAATGCCCGGCATAGGTTTACTGGTGTTACGTATATTTCTTGCCTATGAATTTTTTGAGGCCGGTTTAGAAAAGTTAAACGGCGAAAACTGGTTCAGTTCTATTGAGGACAGTTTTCCGTTCCCGTTTAGTCTGTTACCTACGGATTTGAACTGGGCAATGGCAAACTGTGCAGAAATTATTCTGCCAATCTTGTTAGTGCTAGGGCTATTTACCCGTTTTAGTTCGCTTGGTTTGATGATTTTAACCTCAGTAGCTTGGTATGCCGTTCATGCCGATTTAGGTTACAACGTGTGTAGCAATGGTTACAAAATGGCCTTGATCTATTTAGTGATGCTCGTGCCTCTATTAATGCAGGGGGCAGGTGCATTATCTCTCGATTTTCTATTACAGAAAAAATCGCCAACCAAAACTTGGTTGAAATTCCTTTAATCTTTAATTTGGAGAATTTTTAATGAAAAAATCAACTTTAATGGCATTAGCTAGCGCGTTAGCAATGGCAACTACAACCGTAAATGCAGAAACTATGGCAGTAAAAGCAGATGCCTGTGTTGAAATGAAAGATGGTAAATGTGTGAAAATGAAAGCCGCAGAAGGTAAATGTGGTGAAGGTAAATGTGGTGCAGCTGCACCTAAAAACATGATGTCGAAATCAGCAGAAGGCAAATGTGGTGAAGGTAAGTGCGGTGCTACTTCACCAAAACACACCATGTCAAAAGCAGGTGAAGGCAAATGTGGCGAAGGGAAGTGTGGAGCGACTAAGTAACCTCTGATTCCTCTATCCATTGAAGGGGAAGGCTGGGAGAAGAATAAAATTAGCAGATTTGCCTACCTTCTTGCAATTTTGTTGTAATTTTTTCCTCTCATTCCTTCCCTCTCACTTCCTCCCTTAGTCGGGTTGAGAAATAAGCAACAAGCGGTTGTTTTTCCCTATTTTTTTACAAATCATTAAAGGAACACAAAATGCTGAAATTTACAGGTGCAGGCTTAGGTTATCGCCGTGATTTGTCGGATGGCTTTTTATCTTTAACGGATAATAGTGTTATTAACTTTATGGAGGTATCGCCGGAGAACTGGCTTAAAATGGGCGGTCAGGCACGTTATAACTTCGATAAAGTAGCGGAAAAAATTCCGCTGGTTATTCATGGTTTATCGCTCTCACTGGGTGGTCAAACGCCGTTAGATAGGGAATTGCTCAAAGGCATTAAAAAAATGCAACAGCAATACAACTCTCACTTTTTCTCCGATCATCTCAGTTATTGCGAGTGTGAGGGGCATTTATACGACTTACTGCCGATGCCATTTACTGATGAGGCTGTCATGCATGTTGCTAACCGTATCAAGCAGGTTCAGGACTATCTCGGTATGCAAATCTCGCTGGAAAATACCTCTTACTATCTGCATTCACCAACCAGCACCATGAATGAGGTGGAGTTCCTGAATGCGATTGCAAAGGAGGCAGATTGTGGCATTCATCTGGATGTGAACAATATTTATGTAAATGGAGTCAATCATGGGCTTCTTGATCCATTTGTATTTGTCGATAAAGTAGATAAAGATCGTGTGAACTATATTCATATTGCCGGTCACGACGAAGATCATAATGCCGCAGAAGAGGTGAAAATCACCGAGGGTGAGTCGTTTAATATAGTGAAAGGAGAACTTCGCCATTTGCCGACTTTGTTGGTGGATACACATGGCGAGTCAGTGCAAAAAACGGTGTGGGATTTACTGGAATACACTTACGAACGTTTGCCATACATTCCACCAACACTTTTAGAGCGTGATTTTAACTTCCCTCCATTCCAAGAGCTGGTTGAGGAAGTTCAACATATAGCAGGCTTACAGAAAAAATATGCAAAAATGGAGCTTAAAGATGTTGCTTAAGCTGGTTGAAGATCCAAAACCCACGCTAAAGGAGATCCAAGTCGAGTTTGCTAATGCTATTCGTCACAACAATGTGAGTTTAATGCGTGGTAATGTGTCGCCGCAGCGATTGGGTGTATACGCCCGTTTGGTACGTAATAATACGTTGGGTTTTATTGATCGCTGTTATGTAGAATTGCCTCAGCATATTTCGGTTGAGCAATGGCGTGATGTTAAAGAAAAATTCGTACGGGAGGGCAAAGCCCACTCGCCGTATTTCCAAGATATTGCCAGTGAGTTTTTACATTTTTGCCAAGAATATGCCTATTTTGAACCTCACTTACTTGCTTTAATGGACTTTGAAAACGCACAGTTACAGGTAGAAGTATCGATGGCCAATGTGCCGGCAGAGTTTGAATGGGATAACAATACTGTAATGCAATTTTCCGGTGCTGCTGAGCTACGCCAATATGATGTCAATTTTATCCGTAGTGAGTTTAAGCAGTTTGAAGTTGAGCCAACCAATGTGCTGATTTGGCGTGATGCGACATTTGGTATTTACTATAACTGCTTAGAAGAGCTGGATTTTTTTCTACTTAGCTCGCTGCAAGAAGGTGCAAATTCACTAAATGGCTTACTGGCGGAATTGAGCAAATTTATCAATCAAGATCCAAATTTGAAAACAGTATTAAGACGGTTGTGGGACAAATGGGTTGAAGCAGAAGTGTTGTATCCGTCTTCAATTAAGGCAGATGAAGGTTAAATTTACAATCAATACGTTCTCGTATTAATTTTTGCTCCTATTTTCTAAGAGTAGAAATTAATAGCCATACAAGAGAAGGTATCTAAATTTAAGTAGTGCAATTTCTCCAATTTTTACCAAAGGATCTGTTTATGTCCCACCCGTCTTTATGGCAAATTTCTCCTAAGCAACTGGAAGAGTTACGTTTACAAATGGTGAAGTTTGCCTTTTTATATTTAAAAAACAACGAACTTGCTGAAGATGTGGTCCAAGAAGCATTTGTTAGTGCCTATAAATATGCTGACTCTTTTAAAGGTGAAAGTGCATTGAAAACGTGGGTTTTTGCTATTTTAAAAAACAAAATTGTCGATTTAATCAAAGCTAAGAGCAAATTGGTAACGGTATCTGAGCTCATTGAGCAAGATGAGCAGGATTTGAGTGAGAAGTTGTTTCATGAAAATGGGATGTGGGACCACGATGTGTATGTGTCAAGTGAATGGAAAAGCATTGATAGTGCTATTTATTCCGCGCAATTCTGGCAGATATTTGAGTTTTGTCTGAATAATTTACCGGTAAATCAAGCCCGAGTGTTTATGATGCGTACTCATTTAGAAATGGAAACAGAAGAAATCTGTACAGAGTGTGAGATTTCAGTGGCAAATGTACATACGTTGCTCTATCGATCAAGATTGCGTTTACAGGTCTGTTTAAGCCAAAAATGGTTTGGAGAGTAAGATGTTAAATTGTAAAGAAACTACCGAGTTGATTTCTCTTTCTTGCGAGCAGAAACTCAATTTTAAACAGCAGTTACAGTTGAAAATTCATTTGATGATATGTCCTCGTTGCCGAGGCTTTGCCCGCAATGCGCAGAAAGTGGATAAGTTGATGAAAGCATTTAGCAGCAGGACAGAGAGTTTAACTTTGGAATAACACAACAAAGCCAATTTAGCTGTATTTTTAATTTCTAGAATATTTTGAAGTAAAAATGTGAAAGAGATCACAAAAATAATGTTTATTAAGTCGTTTAATGTTAAATATTTGATAAATATCAATTCATTTTTATTTCACTTCATTTACACTTCACTAAAGTTTACCTCGTTATAGGTAATCTAATTATTTTTTGAGGATATGAAAATGAAAAAAACAACTTTAGCAATTATTTTAGGTGGAGCTTTATTAGCTGGTTCTGCAATGGCTCATCAAGCAGGTGATGTAATGTTCCGTGCCGGTGCAGTGCATGTTAAGGCGAATTCAAGTTCTAAAACAACATCTCCGGTACAGGTTGACTTAAAAGTTAAAAACAACACTCAGTTAGGCTTAACCGCAACTTATATGCTAGCAGATAACGTGGGTATTGAATTATTAGGTGCAACACCATTCTCACATAAAATTAATGCAAATGTTCCAGCATTAGCACCAAATTCAGACTTAGGTAGAGTTGTCAGCTTAAGACACTTACCACCTAGCTTATATGCTCAGTACTATTTCTTTGAACCAACTGCAACAGTGAAGCCTTATATTGGTGCAGGTTTGAACTATACACGTTTCTACCACGCTAAATCTGTTCACCCGGCAGTAACAGACTTGAATGTTAAAAAGCATTCATTTGGTCCAGTGGCTAACTTGGGGGTAGATGTTAAATTAACTGATAACATTTATTTTAACGCATCGGCTTGGTACACTCGTATCAAAACAACAGCGAAATTTAAGACTCCGGCTGTAACTCAGGATATGCAACACGAAGTAAAAGTAAAACTTGATCCTGTTGTATTATTTGCGGGTTTCGGGGTGAAATTCTAAATTTTTAAATAATAATATTAAGGGCTAATGTTTAATTAGCCCTTAAATTTAAGTCAAAATATCTTTTATGTATGAACTGATATTACCATTGATAGCCGATACTTCCACCGTAAGAAACATCGCTACGGCTATTCACTCCAAGCCCAAGCTTAATTGATACTTTGTTGTTATCTGAATTTCTAGCATAACCTACAGCAACCGCTGATTCTCCTTTGTATCCTCCTGCTGCTGCCGAAACAAGGCTTTTACCTGCTTCATTAGGGCGTTGTAGGAAAGACATTGCAGTGGCACCAGCAATACCTGCTCTTAGATTTTTATCTAAACGGTTCATTTTGTTATTAATGCTTTGTTCGCTATCTCTTAATTGACTCACATTAACTGCATCAGTTGCATTCACTCCTCGTGCGACATTAGTAATGCGATTCCCACCATTATTCAACCCATTTTGAGTTAGGCTTACGGTTCTATTTGGATCTGCATTATTGATGATAATGCCATTATTATTCATTACTGTGTTACCGGTTGTGACTGAATCAACTTTTACATTATGATTTAATGTAACTTCAACTTGGTTACCAGATGCTTTAGTTGTGATATTACGATCACCTTTTACTTTAACCGTGGAACCTAATTTCTGGCTGTTTGTGGAACCATTATCAGTAGAGAAGGTTAAACCTTTATTATCAACTATATTTTTGGCATCGACACCTTTTTTGATATCGTCTTTGGTTGATTGAGATAAATCAACTGCATAGTCAGTTACATCAGTATTTCCAACTTTAGTTGTTGCGCCTTTTGTAACTGTAATTGCATTAGAACCCGCGGAGGTTGAAGCTGATGTGTCTTTAACATTGCTAACAACATTACTGATTTCTTGCTTGATTGCATATAATTGACTACCGTTTACTGCATCAGTACTGGTTGGTGAAATATCACCATCTTTTACACCAACAATTTTAGTATTGTTAGCATTAATACCAACCTGATTAATAGTTACAGGTCCAACTGTTAAAGTATCTGTTACATTAACATTATTGAAAGAAACATCATCTTTAGTTGCAACACTAATAGTATTCCCGGTTTGGGTTACTTTGATATTTTTGCCCGCATCTAAAGTTACTGTTTCGCCTGTAGCGATTTTCTCAATAGTTGTACCTGATACCTCACCGGCTGAAGCAGATGTCGTTAAATTAAAGCCTGCATTATTAGCAACATCTTGAATGTCTGATTTGGTTTTCTCTGCAACCGCTTTCAATTGTGCTACGTTTACTGCATCTGTATCAGCAGTACCTGCTGCAACAGAGGTAATTTGACGTGTCACGCCATTTGCAATATCACCCACTGAAATTGCTGCTGCAGTCGATGTCCAAGTAGGGGAGGATGTATTAATATTTGCGTTTAATGGATTAGCACCTACAGCACCTTTATCTATACTTGCAACTGAGTTGTTACCTAATGCAACACCACCAGCCACATTGGCTTGAGCCGATGTACCGATAGCAATGCTATCCTGCTTACTTGCATTACTTGCCGAACCAATAGCAATAGCATCATTTTCAGCAGAAACAGCTGAACGACCTAAGGCGATTGATTGTATGCCAACCGCTTTAGATTGAACTCCTGAAGCGATACTGTATTTTCCTGTGGCAGTTGAGCCAGCACCTAAAGCAGAAGAGGACTCACCCTCAGATATAGCGCCTCGACCTAAGGCTACAGCACTACTGCCGGTTGCATTTGCAAAACTACCTAAAGCTAAAGCACCATTTTTAGTTGCTTGTGCTGCTTGACCTAATGCTACACTTGCAATACCGGTTGCAACAGAATTTGTCCCGACTGCTAATGCCGAGCCGGAAGTTGCTGTCGCACTATTGGTATCAACACCTGAGGCAAGGGCATTTGTGCCGATAGCAACGTCTCCTTGCTTATTAGCTTGTGCCTTGATACCGGCTGCTAAAGCATTGATACCTTTTGCTCCACCAATACCATCAACCGAATCTAAGTTTGTATCGTTACCTGTTTGTTCAGCGTTAGTATCATTCACATGGAAGTAGTTTTGCTTAGAAAGACCTTTAGCAACTATATATAACTGTGAGCCGTTAATTGCATCGGTAGAAGTCTCAGTAATCTGGCCGGCAGCAACATTAGTAATAGTACGCTTATATATTTCAGTTCCTATACTTACTGTTGCTGTCGGAGTATTGCCAGCAAAGCCCGAGTAAGTAATACCGTTTATCGTCGCACTGTCAGTACCGACAGCCTCTTCAGTTGTAGAGAGAAAGCCTAAAGCAACTGAACCTTCATGTAAAGCTGTTGCACTCTGACCAAGCGCAAGCGAATAATTACCTCTAGCTGTAGTTTCGCCGCCAAGAGATACACTTTGCATGCCGTATGAGTGTGCATTAGTACCATAGGCGATAGTATCAATTCCCTCGGCGGAGCTTTGAAATCCTATTGAGCTTGAGTGATAACCTGATGCAATAGCCATACTACCAATGGCAAGGCTTAACTCTCCTTCAGCTCGCCCTCCATTAATAGCCGTAGAAGCTCCTCCTGTTGCAGTAGAGTACGAGCCTATAGCCATATCGTACCGACTGGAAGAGACCGTATTGGTACCAATAGCGATACTATCAGTAGCAGAGGCAGTGACATTATTACCGAGAGCAATAGCTCTATCAGCCGGTGAGTTAAGACTAATAGATGTAGCAGTTGGTTCTCCGGTGTCTGATTTAATAATCATCGTTCCACCATCCGTGTTTGTAAAAATAACGGCTGAATAAGCTATGCTTGGGATGATAGCGGTGGTTATAGCAGCCGCAATTGCAGTTAGTTTAACGGACTTTGTTTTGCCTTGGCCTTTTGCAAATTCTGCAACTGCCATAAAAGCACCCGTGGATTTATTAAGAATGACTTTATAGATTGTGTTCATTAATATTCCTATATTAATCTTTCTATAAGCTATAAGCTATAAGCTATAAGCTATAAGCTATAAGCTATAAGCTATAAGCTATAAGCTATAAGCTATAAGCTATAAGCTATAAGCTATAAGGTTAAAATGAAAATTGAACAGAAAACCGGAAGTGATATTTTATTGTTCAACCGCTTAGCACTGTATGTTGAAATGCTAGTGTAATTTAACCATATTTTGGTTGTTATTTGATCATTATTTACAAATTTTATGCATTTTTTACAATTCTTATTGATTTTGTGACGTCTGTGCTACTGGAAGCTATAAGTTAAACTGCAAGTTGAGTGTTGTTAGAACGAGAATAGGGCGAATTTATCGCCCTATTTTGTTAACTATTTGAAGCAGTCTGTAATAAGTAAAAAAATGGAGAAAAAAGACCGCTTGTTATGTATTTTAGTCTTCTCTGCCCAAAATCTGATTTACCTCACTCTTATACAGCACCGCTTTTGCACCAAAAACCGCTTGTACGCCGCCGCCGACTTCGAGTACGTCAATCGCACCGAGTTTTTTGAGGGTGGCTTTATCAACCGCTTTCACGTTTTTCACTGCGACACGCAGGCGAGTGATGCACGCATCGACGTTTTCGATGTTGGCTGCTGTACCAAGTGCGGCAATGATTTTATGGGCATTTTCGGTCAGCGAGCTGGTTTGTTGCTCGGTGGCTTCTTCGGTGTCTTCCGCACGCCCCGGTGTCATCACGTTGAATTTTTTAATCAGGAACAGGAACGAGAAGTAGTAAAGTGCTGCCCACGGTAAACCGACCATCACCACACGCACCCAGTTGGTGTTTTCGTTGCCTTGCAGAATGCCGAACAGGGTGAAGTCAATAATACCGCCTGAAAAGGTGTTACCAATCGAGATGTTCAGCAGGTCAGCGATGAAGAACGACACACCGTCCAAGAAGGCGTGGAACACATAGAGCCACGGCGCAACGAACAGGAACATAAACTCAATCGGCTCAGTGATACCGGTGATGAACGAGGTCAATGCCGCCCCTAAGAATAAGCCACCCACTGCACCACGACGTGCTTTTGGCACAGCGTGATACATGGCCAAGCACGCTGCCGGTAAGCCGAACATCATCGTATCAAAACGGCCGGCAAAAAAGCGTGTCCCTTCGGTAAACAAGCCTTGATGCGTTGGGTCGGCAAGCTGGGCAAAGAAGATTTTTTGTGCGCCGATAATGGTTTCGCCGTTCACCACTTCCGTGCCACCCAGCTCGGTGTACCAGAACAGTGGGTAGATCATATGGTGCAAGCCTACTGCCCCACTCAGACGCATTAAGAAGCCGTAGAAAAAGGTACCGATTTCGCCCATTGAGCTAATGCCTTGCCCAGCAGAGACCAGCCAGTTTTGGAAGGTCGGCCAAATCAGGAAGAACAGCGCACCCACGAAGATCGCCGCAAATGCCGTCACAATCGGCACAAAACGCGACCCACCGAAGAAGCCGAGAATTTGTGGCAGTTGGATATTGTGGTATTTATTGTGCAGTTTAACAGTAATCAAACCCATCACCAGCGAGCCGATCACACCGGTATCAATCCCTTTGGTTTCAGGGGAAAAGAGCGGAATGAGGGCAGCAATCGTGCCGGTCATAATCAAATAACCAACCGCCGCCGCCAATGCCGCCACGCCTTTATCCCGCTTCGCCAGCCCGATACCCAAACCGATACAGAGCAGCAACGCCAGATTGCCGAACACCACGCTCCCTGCCGAAGACATAATCTGAAAAATGCCCTGCAAGGTAGGGTTATCCAACATCGGGTAGGCTTGCACCGTTGCCTTATTCGACAATGCCCCGCCAATTCCAAGCAGCAAACCTGCCGCCGGCAAAATCGCAATCGGCAGCATGAAGGCTTTACCGACCTGTTGAAGTTGTTTAAACATAGTTTCCTCCTTTGATAGTAATGTTAATAGCATACTTAAATTTAAGGATTTTCGATGTGATATAACTCACAGTTTTGCAAAATTTTTTATAAATCTGACCGCTTGTAAAAAAATTACCGCAGCTTCTAAAATTCAAGTAGAATAACTCAATTTATAGCAAACACAACATTCAAAATTTGGAGAGATTATTTATGCCTAAATTGAGATCAGCGACCAGTACACAGGGTCGTAATATGGCAGGGGCGCGTGCGTTATGGCGTGCCACAGGGATGAAAGAAAACGACTTCGGCAAGCCGATTATTGCGGTAGTGAACTCCTTTACGCAGTTCGTGCCGGGGCATGTTCACTTAAAAGATCTGGGACAGATGGTTGCCGAGCAGATCGAAAAAGCCGGCGGTGTCGCCAAAGAATTTAACACCATTGCGGTTGATGACGGTATTGCGATGGGCCACGGCGGTATGCTCTACTCGCTGCCAAGCCGTGATTTGATTGCAGACAGCGTGGAATATATGGTCAATGCCCACTGTGCTGATGCGATGGTCTGTATCTCCAACTGCGACAAAATCACCCCGGGAATGTTAATGGCAGCAATGCGTTTAAACATTCCAACTGTGTTCGTCTCAGGTGGCCCGATGGAAGCAGGTAAAACCAAACTTTCCGATCAAATCATCAAATTAGACTTGGTCGATGCGATGATCCAAGGGGCGAACCCGAACGTCTCGGACGAAGTGAGCGACCAGATCGAACGTTCCGCTTGCCCGACTTGCGGCTCTTGCTCAGGAATGTTCACCGCCAACTCGATGAACTGCTTAACCGAAGCTCTCGGTTTAAGTTTGCCGGGCAACGGCTCGTGCTTGGCAACTCACGCCGACCGTAAACAGCTCTTCTTAGACGCAGGGACGCAAATCGTGGAACTGTGCAAACGCTACTACGAGCAGGACGACTATTCT
This sequence comes from Mannheimia granulomatis, assembly GCF_011455695.1. Classification (NCBI taxonomy): domain Bacteria; kingdom Pseudomonadati; phylum Pseudomonadota; class Gammaproteobacteria; order Pasteurellales; family Pasteurellaceae; genus Mannheimia; species Mannheimia granulomatis. The sequence continues at coordinate 429,451 of NZ_CP015030.1, forward strand.
GTTCTCCCACGTTCGATTGCAACCAAAGAAGCGTTCGATAATGCGATGAGCCTTGATATTGCGATGGGCGGTTCAACCAACACCGTGCTGCACTTGCTTGCAGCGGCACAAGAAGCGGAAGTGGATTTCACGATGGCAGACATCGACCGCCTCTCTCGCAAAGTGCCGTGCCTGAGCAAAGTCGCCCCGAACACACAAAAATACCATATGGAAGACGTGCATCGTGCAGGCGGCATTATGGCAATTTTGGGTGAGCTAGATCGTGCAGGTTTGCTCAACAACCAAACCCGTACCGTGCTGGGACTGAGTATGGCGGAGCAGATCGCTAAATACGACATCGTTTTAACCAAAGACGAAGCGGTGCATAAATTCTTCCGTGCGGGACCGGCGGGCATTCGCACCACCAAAGCCTTCTCGCAAGACACCCGTTGGGATACGGTTGATGACGACCGTGAAAACGGCTGTATCCGCTCAAAAGAGTTTGCGTATAGCCAAGACGGCGGCTTAGCGATGCTCAAAGGTAACATAGCCCTAGACGGCTGTATCGTCAAAACCGCCGGCGTGGACGAGAGCATTCTCAAATTCACTGGCGAAGCCATTGTGTTTGAAAGCCAAGAAGATGCTGTTGCAGGGATTTTAGGCGGTAAAGTCAAAGCCGGCCACGTTGTGGTGATCCGCTACGAAGGCCCGAAAGGTGGCCCGGGTATGCAAGAAATGCTCTATCCAACCAGCTATTTGAAATCAATGGGCTTAGGCAAAGCTTGTGCATTGCTGACAGACGGACGTTTCTCGGGCGGTACATCGGGCTTATCAATCGGCCACTGCTCACCGGAAGCGGCGGCTGGCGGTTTAATCGGCTTAGTGAAAGACGGCGATAAAATCGAGATCGACATTCCAAACCGCTCAATTGAACTCGTTGTGCCACAAGCTGAATTAGACGCACGCCGTGCCGAGCAAGACAAAAAAGGCTGGCAGCCGGCAAACCGCCAACGTGAAGTATCCTTTGCGTTGAAGGTTTACGGACACTTTGCGACCTCGGCAGATAAAGGAGCTGTGAGGGATAGGTCGTTGTTGGATTAATACCATTTAGTCGCTTAATCTGCATCTTAAATATTTGAGGAATCAAGGTATTTAAGGTGCAGTTTTTTATTTGAGGCTACCCAATGCGTAGTAAAAAACGAATTGTTGAGGTCGCTCAGTATTTTCTTAAAGTACAAGCAGTTAAAAAAGAGAAATTTTGGAATAGTGGAAAAAATTGAGCATGGTTTCCCTATTATATAGCTATAATAATGGGTATTTTGAGTTTGTTATGGCTCTATTTTTAACTGTGTCAGTAAGTCAAACCCTTGATAAACATCATTGTATCGCTCACCCAGTTAATTCTTGTTGGGGGAGGCTAACTTGGCTTTCATCTGTTAAAAAATGACTTTACTAAATGAGGCGTCTGTGTGATATGTATCTCAGGATAGTTTATCAATAGTATATTACGTTTTAAACTTCAATAGGAACTTTGTAATCCCTTGTGTATGAATTGTTTTGTATGATGCTCAGAACTTTCATTAAAGTAGTTTTTATATTCATTAAGCCATGTTGATAGATTTTGTCGATCTTTATGTTCATTATAAATAGAAGATTTATATTGAGTGCTATGGTATATTGCCAAATATTTTTCACTGTCGTTTTAGTTGTTAAAAATTTATCAATAAATTTTCATTTAAGTTTTAAAGCGATAGTGTGTAAATGTGTGATGATCGCATAATCTTAGAGCTTGCTAAGGTTTAAGTTATTATATTGTTCAATTTTATTAAGTTAATTTACGAGGTATTTGTGAATAAGATTTACAAAGTGATTTTTAACAAATCAACCGGTACCTTCACAGCGGTATCTGAATTTGCAAAAGCAGAGGGTAAATCGTCTGCTGCAACAATTGGTTTGGTTGATAACCCTATTATGGGCAATTCTTATCTGTCTAAAGTTTACTCTCTGGTAGGAGCAGCTTTGGGGACGGCATTATTAAATATGCCGATTGTTGTTGGTACAGCAATGTTGCCAGTTTCTGAAGCGGTGGCAGTTGCTTGTACTATAAATTCTGGTTCAGCACCTGTTTCAAATCAAATTACCTCTTTAGCTTGTGGTCCAGGGGCAACAACAGCATCACTCCCTAATGCTGTCGCTGTTGGTGCTTCAGCAACAGTAACTAGTGAAGGCGGAGTATCAGTTGGTCAAGGGACCAATTCAGGAGCTCAATCTGTTGCTGTTGGTAAAGCTGCGAATGCAGCATCTGCGTATAGTGTGGTTATAGGTACTGAAGCAAAAGCAAATACTACAGGTACTAATCAGGGAGTAGCGATTGGTTATAAAACGAATGCTTCAGGTGATCAATCAACCGCATTGGGGGCAAATGTTATTGCTAGTGGTGCATCATCTGTTGCTATTGGTGGCGATGATTTGGATTCTGCCTCTAAATATATGACAAATGCTGACGGAGTTAGTGGTTCAGCTGGTACTGGTGCTATCAATAGTGGTAGTTTAAACACTAAATTTAAAGAAATTTCAGGGCATGATTTAGTTGATATGACTACGCCAGCTCAATATATTGCAACCCAATCCTCGGGGCAGGCATCAGTAGCTGTAGGGGTACAAGCTAGATCATCTGGTCACTTGGCGACCGCCTTTGGTACAAGTGCTGAAGCGTCTGGATTAGCTTCAACTGCCTTAGGGGTTGCAGCTAAATCTACGGGATATGGTGCTTTATCTGCGGCTCCTGGCGCACTAGCATCAGGAGAAACATCAATTGCGCTTGGAGCTGCTTCTCAAGCAACTAAAATAAACTCAGTAGCTATTTCTGAAAAAGCAAAGGCTACTGGTGATAATGCGATTGCTATCGGTCAATTATCAAATGCTACGAACACTAATGCAACTGCTCTAGGTTCTGCTGCTAATGTGACAGAAGAGAATGCATCTGCTATTGGTGCAGGTGCACAAGCTACTTTGAGTAACTCAGTAGCTTTAGGTAGTGGGTCTACTACTGCAACTAATGCAACCAAAGAAGATAATGCAACAGTTAATGGTATTACTTATGCTAATTTTAAGGGTGATGAAAATGTTGCTGTTGGAGATCAAGTTTCTGTTGGCTATGCAGGTCAAGAGCGTCAGATTAAGCATGTTGCACCAGGGGCTATTAATGCAACTTCTACTGATGCAATTAATGGTTCACAGCTTTATGCCACCCAAAATATTTTAGGTAACTTAGCGAACTCGGTCAAAACTGAATTTGGTGGGAACGCTCTATTAAACCCAAATACAGGTGCAATTACTTTCTCTAATATTGGAAATACAGGTAAAGACACTATTCACGATGCGATTGCTGCTGTGAAAGAAAATGTGGTAGCTGGTAGCAATGTTGTGGTTACACCAGTGACAGCAGCTAATGGTTCAACAACTTACACTGTTCACGCGAAAGATACCACGGCGAATCATTCTAGAGCATCTGCGGGATTCTTAACGGTAACTGCTCAGCCTCAAGCGAATAATGTAACTAATTATGAAACTGCACTTACAACCCGTGCTGTTACCGCATTAGAAAAGGCAGAAACTGCGGTACAACAATTTACCACAGCGGTAAAAGGAGCAACGGTTGATACCATCAATCAGCAGAACACTGTTATCAATTTTGTAGATGGCGTTGGTACAACGGCAACCATCAAAGATAATGACATTACCTTTGATGTGAATAAAGGTGGCTTAACAACTGATACTGCTGGCAATGTAACATCAAATAAAGCGGGTGATAACTTTGTAACTGGTGATGATGTAGCCAAAGCCATCAATGAAGCGGCTGCACGTACTGAAAAAAACACGACTGTTGTAGCGGGTAAGAATACTCACGTTCAAAACAAAGTTGATGGTAACAACACTGAATATACTGTGAGTGCAGATAAATCGACAGTATCGGTAAGTTCAGCATTAACTAAAACTGAAACATCAACAACAGATGCGACAATAGGTGCAGTCACAACTGACTACGCACTTGATTTAAGCCAAACAACTAAAGACGAAATCAAAAAAGGTGTGGATGCGAAAGACATCGTTGATAACAAAGGTTTAACGTTCACTGGTGATAGTGGTTCAACTGATGTTAAAAAATTAGGTTCAACAGTAGCAGTCAATGGCGATGACAACATCACCACAGAAGCAACTGCTGATGCAATTAACATCAAGTTAAACAAAGACATCACCGTTAATAGCGTGACAGCAAATACCGTAAAAGCTGGTGATACCACGATTAATAACGATGGTGTGACCATCAATAACGGTACAGCAGGTAATTCTGTTACTTTAACCAAAGATGGTTTGAATAACGGTGGTAACCAAATCATGAATGTAGCAAGCGGTGGGGATGTTAATACTAACGCAGCGAACATTGGCGATGTGAAAAATGCAAGAACGGTTGTAACTTCAAATAATAATTCAGTGAAAATTGTTAAAACCACAAACGGTTTACAAGATACCTATGATTTATCGGTTGATACTACAGTACCTACAACAACTTTAACAACAAATAAAGGTGTGGTTGAGACACCTACGAACGGAGATTCTTTTGTTACAGCAACGAATTTAGCAACCACTATTAATAGTGCAGTAGCCTCTGCAAAAGAAAAAGTGGAAGCAGGTACTAACATTGTTTCTGTAACATCTGAAACTGATCAGACTACAGGTGCAACGACTTACACCGTAAACGCTAAAGGTACGACTGCGTCAGCAGGTTCTGATAAAGTTAAGGTTACCCTAACAGAGAAAGCCGGTAATATTACTGATTATGTAGTTGATTTGTCTGATGCAGCCAAAGACAGTTTGAACAAAGCTGATACCGCGGTGCAAAATTTTAAAGTTGCTGTGAATGATAATGGCAATGTGAAAACTGTTTCAAATGGCGGTACGGTAAAATTTGTTAATGGTACAGGTACAACAGCAAAAGCAGTTGGTGAAGATGTGACCTTTGATGTGAATTTTGACGATAGTACATTAGAAATCAAAGATGGTAAGCTGAATGTTAAGGCAGATGCACTCGCTAAGCCACAGAACTATTTCCACGTTAATGACACCAATTCAGAACAAGTCGGCAACGCAAGCAACCTTGATAATGTTGATGGTATCGGTGGTGCAAAAGGTATAAATGCATTAGCAGCAGGTGTGAATGCACAGGCGATTAAGCAAGGTGATCTTGCTATGGGTAGTAATGCAAGTGCAGATGGTACAGATACAAACCCTGCACCAGGCACTATATCTGGTTCTGCATTGGCAATTGGTACAAATGCAAAAGCAAGAGGTATTGCAAGTACAGCATTAGGTGAAGAAGCAAATGCTGCTAAAAATGGTACATTGGCATTAGGTAGCAAAGCTCAGGCAACAGAAAGCGGTGCAGTTGCAGTGGGTAGAGGTGCAGTATCTAGTGGTGAGTCAGCGGCAGCATTAGGTGCAGCCGCAACGGCAACTGGTAAATACAGCATTGCATCAGGTGTTCAGTCAAATGCTAAAGGTACTCAATCTATTGCATTAGGTCGTTCAGCTGTTGCCGGAGATACTACTGCTACAGATGCGATTGCAATTGGTTCTGAGGCAAATGCATTATTTACTAATTCGATTGCGATCGGTACATCTACGAAAGTGGATGTAGATAATGGTGTTGCTTTAGGTAGTAACTCTGTTGCTACAACAGATAAAGGTGTTGAAGGGACCAACCCACTCAATGCTGTAATTGCTGATAAGACTTCTTCAGTATGGACATCTACAGCAGCCGCAGTTTCTGTGGGTGATGTAGGCAATGACGTTACTCGTCAAATTACTTCCGTAGCTGCTGGTACAGAAGATACTGATGCAGTTAACGTTGCACAGTTAAAAGCCACAGCTCAAGCTGCAAAAACAGAGGTAAAAGCGGGTAAAAATGTTACTGTTACTTCAGAGAAAGATAATACGGACGGTCACACAATTTATACTGTTAATGCTAAAGATACGACCGTAAGTGTAGCAGCATACAGTGCTAAATATGTGACAGCAACGAAACAACCAAATGCTGGAGAGAATACTACTAACTATGAAGTAGCATTGACTGAAGATGCGATCACAGACTTCACTAAGGATGTGTCTGCAAGCGTGACTGCGGGATCGACAGCGGTATCTGTTGAAAAAGGCACAACTCAGAATATTGATGGTGTAGATGTTACTAACTATAAAGTTGATCTTTCAGATGAAACTAAAGAACAAATCGCAAAAGAAGAAAGTGTCGATACCGAAGATGATAACCTAAGTGTTGAACAAGATAAATTGAACGACACGAAAGGTAAAAACTACAAGGTTAGCTTGAAGAAAAATCTTGATTTAGGTAATACAGGCTCAGTGAAAATGGGTGATACCACTATCAATTATGGCGGTTTAAAAGTTGGTGACATTACTGTTACCAATGCACCGATTACTGTAAACGGTAATACTGTAAATAATATCAATGATGCTATTAACCAAACAGCGGCACAAGCATTTAGCCCATTGTCATTCTCTGGCGATACGGGTACTAAATTTGACCGCAAATTAGGTACTGAAGTTAAGGTTGTGGGTGGTTCAACAGCCGCTGCAACAGATTCAAATATCGTTGTTGATGCAAATGGTACGGATACATTAGCAATTAAATTAGTTAAAGACTTAACAGACATCAATAGCATTGTGATCAATGATGGCCCGACTATTAACGGGAACGGCATTGATATGAATGGCGACAAAATTACCAATCTTGCTGATGGTGAAAATGACAGCGATGCAGTTAATGTTAAACAGTTAAAAGCGTCTAAAGAAGTTGTTAAATCTGATGATAAATCGGTAACTGTTAAAACAACACAAAATGCTGATGGTGCGAATGTATTCGATCTCTCTATTAAGAGAGCAACTATCGATGATGATCGTGATGATGCTGTATATCCAAACGCGATTTTGGCTGATTTCGATGGTTCTCTAGAAGCTCCACTTGAAGATGAAGATAAGAAAGCCTTTGTGGATGCTGAAACTTTAGTTAAGGCAGTAAACAGTGCTGGCTGGAAAGCTAAATCAGGTGGTAATAAAGCTGCTGGCGATGATGCCAAGGCTGAGTTAATCAAACCAAGCGATGAAGTGGAATTTGCAGCAGGTACAAACTTAAAAGTTAAACGTGTAGGAAAAATATTCACTTATGAGACTGCCGATGACGTTACCTTTAACAGCGTAACTTCTAATAACGTAACAGTGAAAGAAGGTGGCAATCTGACTGTGGGAGGAAACTCGACTGTTGATATGGGCGGTAACAAGATTACTAATGTAGAAGCAGGTGAAGCTCCGACAGATGCGGTAAATGTTAGCCAATTAACTGAAAAAACCAATGCAGCCAAAACTGAAGTGACAGGTACAGGCTTGGCAAATGTGACACAAAAAGCGGGTGATAATGGTCAAACCATCTACAATGTAGATGTGGCTAAAGCTGATGCTCCAACAGTTACACGTGGTAATGTAACTGTAAAAGATGGTGATGAAAATAAAGTCATGACTGCTAGTGATGTTGCTAAAGCGATTACAGATTCGGAGAAAACCTCGTCTGTTAAAGCTGGCTCAAAAGCTGTAAAAGTAACTACAGGTGAAGAAGATGCTAAAGGCAACACTGAATACACCGTGGATGTAGAAACCGATAAATCTATTGCTCGTGACGACGATGGTAAATTAACGGTGAATACTGACAACCTTACTATTGTGAAAGATCCTGATACTGGTGCAGTAAAAGCTAATACAACAACATTAACCAATACACCTGAAGGTAAGGTTACTGAGCCAACAGGTGATGATGCTAAGAAACTTGTGAATGCAGGCGATATTGCGAATGCAATTAATAACTCAGGCTTTACGTTAAAAACATCAGCAACAGAAGGAGAGAAATTATCTGGTGATAATGAGTTTATCAATCCGGGTGATAGTGTTGAAATGATTGCAGGTAAAAACTTAACTGTTAAGCAAGAAGCAGATGGTAAAGTAACTTATGCAACGAAGGCTGATGTCGAATTCAACAGCATCGATATGAGCAATGGTACACCTAACCAAACCGGTAAGATCACAAACTTAAGTAGCAGTGTTGCGGATAAAGCTCCAGTAGCTGATCCAAAAGCACCAACAATAGCAGAGCAAAAAGCAATTGCAGAAGCAGTTAAAAATGCGACGGGCGATAGCTTAACTAACGCTGTAAACTTAGGTGATTTACAGGCGGCAACTAATGCAGCGAAAACCAAAGTTGAAGCTGGCAAAGGTGTAACGGTAACATCTGAGACTAACGAAGATGGTTCAACTACTTACACTGTGGCAGCGAAGACTGATGGTACAACAATCAAAGTTGATGATGCAGGTAACATTACTGCTAACACTAGCGATTTAGGTAATAATACAGATGGTACGGTTAAAGCTCCAACTCAACCAAATGCGTTAGTGACTGCACAAACTGTAGCTGATGCTATTAACAATGCAGGCTTTAATATTCAAGCAAACGGTGATACGAAGAGCTTGGTGAAAACTGGTGATACTGTTCAGTTCTTAAATGGTAAAAACATCGAGATTACTCGTAATGGTAATGACATCACTGTTGCAACAGCATCGGATGTGGATTTCGATAAAGTAACCGTTGGTCCTGTAACCATTGATAAAACAGATGGTATTGATGCGGGTGATACAAAAATTACTGGCGTGAAAGCTGGCGAGGCTGATACTGATGCAGTGAATGTATCTCAGTTAAAAACGGAAGTAGCAGCAGCAAAAGAAAATGTTGTCTCTTCTGATGGTTCTATCAATGTTGATAGAACAGTAAATCCAGATGGTTCAACTGACTTTGATGTTACAGTCAATACTGATGATGTTACGATTGTGAAAGATCCGACAACAGGTGCAATCAAAGCAAATACGACGACCTTGAACGATGCTGATAAAGATGGAAAAGTTGATGCACCACAAGGCGATGATGCGAAGAAACTTGTGAATGCAGGAGATATTGCAAATGCTATCAACAATTCTGGTTGGAAACTTGCAGCTGATGGCACAGATGGTAATGAGTTAATCAACCCAAGTGATACTATTACTTTCAAAGTAGGTAGTGAAAATATCACTGTAAAACGTGAAGGTGCGGATATTACCTATGATTTAGCAAAAGATATTAATGTTGATAGTGTAACCTCTAATACGATTACCGTACCAACTGATGAAAATAATCCGGCGAATAACCCGATTACGATCAACAAAGACGGTATTAATGTAGGTAACAAAACAATTAGCAATGTAGCTTCTAATCTGAAACCTGTAACAGCTGATGATAAAACTCAGCCGTCAGCGAATAATCCTGCAGATTTAGCTAACAAACTGAACAATGCAGCAACGGTATCTGATGTGTTGAATGCAGGCTGGAACTTACAAGGTAATGGTAAAGCAGTTGATACGGTGACACATAATGACACGGTAGACTTTGTAGATGGAAAAGGTACAAAAGTAACTGTAGAGAACAAGGATGGCAAAAACACGATTAAAGTGAACAGTGCAGTTGAGTTTGTAAACACAGATCCTAATGATAGCTCAACACCAAGCAGCACAGCTAAACTAACTGGTGATGCACCGGTTCAGTTAGGTAATGTAGCAAGTGGTGTGCGTAATCAAGATGGCACCACTCCGGCAGGTAAAGATCGTGCAAATGCAATTAGCAATGCATCGGGAGATACTTTAAATAATGCTGTTAATGTTGGTGACTTACAAGCAGCAACTAAAGCAGCAACCACTAAAGTAGAGCAAGGTGACAATATTGTTGTTACTCCAACTACAAACCTAGATGGCAGTACGACTTACAAAGTAGCAACTGCAAAAGACTTGGTTGTAGATAGTGTTAAAGCAGGCGACACGACTGTAAATAATGACGGTGTTAAAGTTGGTGATATTAGCGTAACTAACGCACCTATTACTGTAGATGGTAATACTGTAAATAACGTGAACGAAGCGATTAACCAAACTGCTGCACAAGCGTTTAAACCACTCACTTTCGCAGGTGACAGTGGTACAAATGTAGAGCGTAGATTAGGTACAACTGTGAATGTGAAAGGCGGTGTGACTGATTCTGCTAAACTTTCAGACAATAATATCGGTGTAGTTGCAAATGGCACAGATACGTTGGAAGTGAAATTAGCAAAAGATATCAAAGGTATCGATAGCATTGCAGTAAATAACGGTCCAACTATTAATGATGATGGCATTAATATGAACGGTGATAAGATCACTAATGTAGGTAATGGTGATATTTCTCCGAACAGCCAAGATGCAGTTAATGGTTCACAGTTAAACAACTACACCAAAGTAAACGGTAACAACATTGGTACGGATAACGGTGCGATTAATATTGTCAACGGTGCTGGAACGACGGTAACGAGCGATAAATCCGGTGAGGTGAGAGTTAATGTGAACAATACTGATCTAACGGTCGCTGATAATGGTACTATCAATGTTCAAGACCCGAACGGCACAGGTGCTCACTATGTCAATGCAACAACGGTTGCAAAAGCAGTGAACAATGTAAGCTGGAATGTGGGTTCCGGTAAGGACGAAGCAACTGCGAACACAGCTACGAAGAATACTTATACTGCAGGTAGCAACAAGGTGAAAGCAGGCGATACTGTAAAAGTGAATGCCGGTCGTAACGTTGAAATCAGTGGTTCAGGCAAAAACATCAATGTTGCAGTATCTGACAACCCAGAATTTAACACAGTGAAAGTAGGTAAGGGCAATAATGCTACAACCATTTCTTCAGATGCAGACGGTGTACGTATTGCAAAAGCAGACGGTTCACCACAACGTATCACTAACGTTGCAGCCGGTCGAGCAGATACTGATGCAGTGAACGTAGGTCAGCTGAAAGGTGCGGTAGGTGATTTAAATAACAAAATCAACCGTAACCAACGTGAAGCACGAGCGGGTATTGCTGGTGCTGCGGCAATTGCAGGTTTACCGGAAATTCACTTAGCGGGTAAATCAATGCTTGCAACAGCTGCAAGTACCTATAAAGGTGAAAATGCGATTGCGGTTGGTTACTCAAGGCTTTCAGATAACAGTAAAATTAAGTTGAAACTCTCCGGTAGTGCCGATACCCGAGGTGACTTCATCGGTACTGTCGGCGTGGGTTATGCTTGGTAATAACTAGATAAATAAACTGCAAAAGCTATATGCAGTTTATTAAATGTGTATCATAAAGGCTGCTAATATTTAACTATTAGCAGCCTTTATTTTTAAACAATATGAACTGAAAAGGCTGATGTCAGATACAGAATATTTAAGAGAGATTTTCAAATAGGCAGTTATTTTTTCTGTTTAAGAAAATGGACAGTACAAGCTGCAAGTATTAATACAATCGCTGCACCTAGATAGAGCTCATTCTTTTTCCAGCCAGCATCTAATAAAACACCTGCAAGTGTTGGGGAGACTATAGATCCTAAACGACCAACACCGATTGCAGTACCAACTCCTGTGCTGCGAAAATCAGATGCGTAAAGGGTAGGATTAATGGTATATAAACCGGTAATACAGCCGTTGATTAATCCACCTACTAAGATAGCTAATGCAATAGCGAGACCTAAGCTGCTAGAGAATACAAAGGCAACAACTGCAGCGGCTGAGCAAAGGCTAAATAGCTGTAAAATATGTTTTGCAGCAAAACGGCTGACTAAGAATCCGAAGATAAGTGAGCCTATAGTACCACCTACTGAGATTGCCATGCCTACAGTTTGGCTTTGAGTTTTTGCCATGCCAGCTTCTTCAAGCAATGCCGGAGTCCAAGAACTGATAAAGTAGAATGAAGCAGAAATTGCAATAAATGCAAGCCAAATTAATAAGGTATTACGGCGATATTCAGGTTCAAATAAATGGCTAATCGCTACTTTGTTTTTACCTTTAAATTCAACTTCGGGTAATTCCCAACCTTCACCTATGCCTAATTTTATCGCGATTTGATTTAATCGTGCTTGGGCATTTTTCGGACGTTTGGAAATTAAAAACTCCACTGATTCAGGTAGTACGAAAAAGAGTAAAAGGAAAACCAAACCAGTTAAGATAGCTCCGACTAAGAATACCGCCCGCCAGCCATAAATATCTTGCAGTAATACCGCAGAAAGACCGCCTAACATTGCACCGATACCAAAACCGGAAGCGTAAATAGCAATGGCTAAACCACGCCATTTATTACTGGAATATTCGCTGACTAATACGTTAGTTCCGGTTAAGATTGAAGCGACGCCTAAGCCTGTTACAACACGCCATAATCCAATTTCAAATATAGAGTTTGCGAAATACGTCATTAGCATCCCAAGGGTTGCCAGCGCTGTGCCGATAAGTAGTAGTGGACGACGACCAAATTTATCGGCTAGAGGCGAAAGGCATAATGAGCCAACTGCCATACCAAATAGACCTGCGCTCATTAATGTGCCGATTTGTGCACCGTCTAACTGTAATTCTTCTCGAATACTTTTTGCTGTAAAGGCAAGGGCCATTAAATCAAAGCCATCAAGCATATTTAGTATCACGGTAAGTGCTACGACTAACCATTGGAATGAAGTCATTTTGTTGTGAGCAATTTTTTGGCGAATATCCATAAGTCCTCTAAATTCATATTTATTAAGTTATATTGTTGTAGATTGAACTATATGAATTTCAAAGAGAGGAATCAAACTCAAAATTTACATAAAATTTATGAAAGATTTTCATATTTGCAGATTTTCAAGGAAAAATGACCGCTTGTAAGTTACGATGATAGCCCCCTCTTTAGTAAAGAGAGGGGAGTTGATAATTAGGGGAAAATTACTTCTTGGCAGCGGCTTGTTCCGCTGCTTTTTTACGTCTGATTTCTTTTGGATCGGCAAGTAATGGACGGTAGATTTCAATTCTATCGCCATTTTCCACTGTCTCATTGAGTTTTGCCGGGCGGCTGAAAATGCCGACTTTGTTTTCACGTAGATCGATTTCGGTATATTTTTCTAACACACCGGAAAGCAAAATAATATTTTGAATAGTGGTATTTTGCGGCACTTGCAACTTTTTTAGAAAATATTTATCAGGGTAGGCATAGACTACCTCAACATTAATTTTATTTTCTTCTTTCGCTTGGATTTCCGTATCAGACACCATACACCTCTTTTGCTCGTTGTTTGAAGGCATTCACCATTTTTAAGGTTAGTTCATTAAAGACTTTGCCGAATACCAATGCAACGATAGGGCTGGCAAATTCGAATTCTAATTTAAGGGCAATTTTACAGCTTTGTTCATCAAATGGAGTAAATGTCCAATCACCGTGCAAGTGGTGGAAAGGGCCTTCAATTAAGGACATCTCGATCTTATACGGTGGGGTCATTTTATTGTGAGTGCTGAATGTTTGGCTAATGCCTAATTTTTGGATGTGTAATTCTGCTTTTAGCTCATTTTCATCCATACTTAATGTTTTAGCGTTAATGCAGCCGGACAAAAATTCGGGATATTTTTCATAATCGTTGACGAGTTGATACATTTGCTCAGCGTTGTAAGGCACTAAAGCAGATTGATTAACAATAGGCATAATTTTCTTTTATTTAAATTAACAAGCGGTCGTATTTTACAAGAATTTTGCAAATCTACAAAGAAACGCTTTTTATCTGCAGATAAACGGTTTGCTCAGTGGTAATCGCTAATTCATCAAATGCCCATAGGCTAATGGTTGCCCAAATCTGCTGACTTTCCACCACAACGGCAATATCGACACGTTCAGAGTGTTTTTCGATAAGCATGACTTTACCTTTTAATTGGTTGCGAATGGAGCTTTGAGTTGGCTTTTCCACACTAATGGACACATCTCGGCTGGCAATGGTAATTCGCAATTTATCGCCTATTCGGTGGCGAGGTGTTTCGTGAATCCACAGCATTTGCTCATTTAACGCCAAACCCAGCATTTTGTAGTCAGGCTGATGTTGTTTTATCGGTAGTTCCAACAAGCTGATGTGTTGATGATTCGGCTGCCAATCGGCAAAGGCTTTGCTATGCCAGACCTTTTCTACCGTATCAAATGCCACTACTTTACCGTTTTCCAGTAATACCAGATGATCGGCAAGACGGACGATTTCCTCAAGGCTATGGCTAACATAGAGAATCGGAATATCTAACTGCTCGGCAAGTTTGCTCAAATAATCCATTAGCTCCTGTTTACGAGGTAAGTCTAAGGCAGATAAAGGTTCGTCCATTAATAAAATATCGGGGGAACTTAATAATGCCCGTCCGATCGCCACCCGCTGCTTTTCACCACCTGAGAGGCCGGCAGGGTAGCGATTGAGTAGCTGAGTAATGCCTAGTAGCTCGGTAATTTGCAAAAAATCCTTATAATCCGACCGCTTGTAGCCGTATTTTAGGTTTTTTTCTACTGAATAGTGAGGGAATAAACGGGGCTCCTGGAATACATAGCCAATATTGCGTTTTTCCGGAGCAATATTTATTCGATTTTGGCTGTCAAAGAGCGTTCGTCCATTTAGCTCAATCATGCCTGATTGCGCAGTAGAAAGCCCGGCAATCACATTAATCAGACTGGATTTCCCTGCACCTGAACGCCCGAAAATTGCGGTAACACCTTTTGCCGGCAGGGTTAAATCTACATTCAGCGTAAATTCGCCAAGCTGTTGGGTAAGATTAAGTTTTAGCATAACGTTTTTGCCTTTCTGCTAACCATTCAGAACAAAAAAGAGCGATTAATGAAATGATAATTGCCACCATACATAAGCGTGCGGCTGCTAGCTCGCCATCTGGCGTTTCAATAAAGGTGAAAAGGGCGGCCGGAATAGTTTGAGTTTGGTTGGGAATGTTCGATACAAAGGTAATGGTTGCTCCAAATTCCCCCAGTGAGCGAGCAAAACCTAGCACGCTACCTGCGACAATGCCGGAAAAAGAAAGCGGAAGATTAAGAGTAAAGAAGACTTTTAGCGGGCCGGCACCGAGCGTACGGGCGGCTTGTTCTAATTTCGGGTCAATGGCATCTAAGGCTAAACGAATAGAGCGAACCATTAGCGGAAAGGCCATGACCATAGAAGCCAGTACCGCCCCTTTCCATGAGAAGCTAAAGCTAAAATTAAACCATTCCCACAAATATTGCCCGATTACGCCACGTTTTGCCATGGAAATTAACAGCAAATAACCGATGACCACCGGGGGTAAAACTAATGGCAAATGCACAATACCGTTTAAAAGGCTTTTTCCCCAAAACTGTTTGCGAGAGAGAATCCATGCCACCCAGATTGCAAGGGGCAGGGCAAGCATAACGGCAATTGCAGCAATTTTCAGGCTAAGAAAAATGGCATTGAGTTCTTGGGGAGTAAAGCTAAACATATTTTATGCATTGAATATTTGGTTTTATACGCTCTCAATAAGAGTGGAATTAATTGACCGGATAAAACCCGGCTGCTTCAAACTTCGCTTTTGCCTCAGATGTTTTTAAGAAATCTAAGAATTTTGTTGCTGTTGCTTTCCCGCTAACAGTTGCTGCCGGGTAAACAATTTCGCCGTAGCTCTCTGTTGGGAAAACGGCAATCACTTTTACTTTATTGGAAACTTTAGCATCGGTTGAGTAAACAATCCCTAATGGTGATTCGCCTCTTTCGACAAAAGAGAGAGCATCCCGCACGTTTTTAGCTCGCGCCAGACGAGGTTCAACGCTTTCCCATAATTTGTAGTAAGTTAAAGCTTTTTTCGCATAAATGCCTGCAGGCACATGGCTTGGGTCACCGACCGATAAATAACTATTTGCTAATTCTTTTGTAAAATTAACCGCTTGTATATTATCTGCTTGAATTTGGCTGTTAAGAGGTGCAATCAATACCAAATCATTTTTTACCAAGTTGGTGCGATGTTGAATTTTCTCCGGTCTTTTTTCAGCGATATAGTCCATCCATTTTTGGTCGGCAGAAATAAAAATATCGGCAGGGGCATCTTGTTCAATCTGTTTTGCAAGCACTGATGAAGAGGCAAAAGAGAAAAGCACTTTATCTTCAGGGTGTTTTTGTTCAAATGTTTTACCGATTTCTTGTAATACATTCGTCATTGAGGCCGCAGCAAAGACTGTAATATCTTGTGCAAGTGCGAAAGTTGAACTAAATGCTAAGGTGCCTGCAAGCGTTAATTTGTTGAATAATTTCATTTTCATAATAGCTCCTAAATAATGATAGTTAACAAGACTATAGTATGAAGATTAATTAAGAACGAAGCCCAATACCTCGTTGAATAAGATAGTATGCCACGAAGTATAGCAATACACATAACGAGCTTAAGACTGAAAAGGTATAGATCAGCGGTACATCACTCACTCCTAAAAAACCGTAGCGAAGCCCGTTAATCATATAAACAATCGGATTAAATTTAGATACCGTTTGCCAAAAATCAGGTAACAATGATATAGAGTAAAAAACACCACCTAAATAAGTGAGCGGTGTTAATACGAAAGTAGGGATAAGGCCTACATCATCAAAGGATTTAGCAAATACAGCATTAATTAAACCACCAAGAGCAAAGGTGATAACAGTTAGTAGTAGCGTTAAAAGTATGATGCTAAAAGAATAAATATCAAAAGAGACAAAAATCATAGCCACACACATAACTAATAATGCCGATAGACCGCCGCGTAACAGACTGCCTGCGATATAGCCCCAAATGATGTTATGGCTGGAAAGAGGTGAAATTAGCATCTCCTCAAAATCTCGCGTGAATTTACTCAAGAAGAAAGAGGAGGCCGTATTGACATAAGATGCGGTGATTGCCGTCATCATAATTAAGCCTGGGGCGATAAATTGCATATAGCTTACGCCATTCATTTCACCGATACGCTCACCAATTAATTTACCAAAAATCAGGAAGTATAACGTGGTGGTAATCACCGGCGGAACAAGGGTTTGTCGCCAAATACGCAAGATACGGCGGCATTCTTTAAAGGCTAGGGTATAAAATCCGATTAAATTCATTTTACTGTGCCATATTCATAAAAAGTTCTTCTAGACGATTTGATTTATTTCGCATGCTTAACACTTCTGCACCTTGTTGTGCAATTTGTGAAAAGAGATTTGTTAATCCTTGTTGGCGTTTTACATTGACCTCAAGGGTATTTTCATCCAACCATTTATGCGGATAATTGTGAATAACAAGCGGTTGATTTCTATCAGAATATTGCAAATCCAACACAAATACTTCACTTTCCAGTTTTGCCAATAAGGCTTTCATTGAGGTGTTTTCAATCAGTTCCCCATGCTGAATAATACCGATATGACGGCAGAGCATTTCTGCTTCTTCTAAGTAGTGGGTTGTGAGAATAATGGTGGTGCCTTGTTCATTTAAAGTGCGTAGAAAATCCCATAATGAACGACGAAGTTCGATATCCACCCCGGCAGTCGGTTCGTCTAAAATCAGCAATTTTGGGTTATGCATTAATGCTCGGGCAATCATCACTCGGCGTTTCATTCCGCCTGAAAGTTCACGTGTGAGGTGGCTACGTTTTTCCCATAAGTCGAGCTGTTTTAACCATTTTTCGGCACGCACTAACGCCTCTTGGCGGGGAATCCCGTAAAAGCCGGCTTGCTGCACCAGCACATCAATGACTTTTTCAAATTGATTAAAATTAAATTCCTGTGGCACTAGCCCAATTTGTTGTTTTAATTGGACTTTTTGGCTATCTAAATCATAACCAAATACTTTTACGCTTCCACTAGTTTTATTGACAAGTGAACTGATAATACCAATAGTGGTAGATTTCCCTGCACCGTTATGTCCAAGTAGGGCGTAAAAATCTCCTTGCTCAACGACCAAGTTGATACCCTTAACTGCTTTCACACCGGTAGGGTAGACTTTAACTAAATCAATTAATTCTAATGCTTTCATTTCGGTTTACTCATTTTTCTGCCACAGCGCGGATGGTGGATTCATCTATTTGAGCGTCAAATGCTTGGCGTAATAACATTAACTTTTCGTCGGTTAGTAAGGCTGTTTTCGCCTCTTCGGTTAATTGTTTAAAAATAGCTCGGCGAATTTCCAATGGTGTATTTTTTTCAGCGTTTTCACTGATGGATAATTCGTAAGTAAAACCTTTTTCTGCTAATGCAATTTCTAAATTCTTACGAGATTCCGGATTATCCAAATGTGCCATATTACTTTTTAATACTAAGATAAGATGATTCTCGTTTTGGGACGCTAAATAGCTATTTAAGGCAACTTGACGCGAAAAGCCACCTAAGTTGAGCGAGTTTGCAATATCGCACCACCTATCTTGTTGGCAAGAAAGAAGAATCGTTTTTGCCACCAGTTCAGGTGTGCGTTCTTGCAGAATTGCCTGTTTTATGTCTGAAGGTTTTTCACTGGTTTCTTTATTCTCTAATTCGGGGTTTAGCCATGTCCAGCGGTAATCTTCATCTTCAACACTTTTAGGGGGAGCACTATTGGGTGCTTGATGAATAATAGTTTGCTGCTGATTTTCAGCAAGACTGATAAACCGCTCTTGGAGTGAAGCGGTCTGATTTTCTGATTTTTTTGCAACTAATTGAGGAGCTTTTAACTCAGGCTTTTTTTTTTCAGATTGAACAAGCGTTGCTTGTTGCTGCTGTAATTTTTTACGTGCTTCAAGGGCCGCCATTGCCAGAGATAGCTCGGAGTTTACCTCATTAGCTTGGAGTACGCTTTGTGGCACAGAAGATGACACAGAAGCTACTGAAGAAACAGCAGGCTGTGGTTGTGCCGATTTTTCCGCAATTGGCGGTTTTATTTGCACATTTGAAGATGATTTTTGCTGATTTTCAACAAAACGCTCACGTAACTGGCTAATCTGGCTTGGAGTATCAGATTGGCTTGCTTGAGCATAATTAGCCTGTTGTGGTGTATTGGGTTGCATTGTAAGAGGTGCAACTGTTGCCATTTTTTCAGCATTTTTAGGGTGGAAAGCTAAGGCTCGTAGAATTGTCATTTCTACACCGGCTCGTTGTTCCGGTGAGAAAGGTAATTCTTTTTTGCCGTTAAGCATCAGCTGATAGAAAAACTGTACATCTTCAGGCGAAATTTGTTTGGCTAGAAAATGCAGCTGAGTCTCTTCTTGGCTACTGTTTTTGACTAATTGCAAAATCGCAATTTGGTGTAAGGTTTCGGCAATATCACTTAATAATTGCGTCCAGTCGCCACCTTTTTCAGCTACGTGCTGAATAATTGCCATTGCTTTTTCACCATCAGCCAAAGCTAAGGCTTGTACTAATTCCAAGGGTTGTTGATCGTCAATCAGCCCTAACATTTGGCTAACAACCGGTAGTGTAATGTTAGCGTTGCTTATCGCAATCGCTTGGTCAGTCAGGCTTAGAGAGTCTCGAATACTGCCTTGTGCTGCTTTTGCCAGTTTAGTAATCGCAATAGCCTCATAAGGAATTTTTTCCTCGTTGAGAATAAATTCAAGATGACGGCTGATTTGGCTTTGATCTAAAGCATGCAGATGAAATTGCATACAACGAGAAAGGATTGTAATCGGCAATTTTTGTGGATCGGTGGTCGCGAGTAAGAATTTGACATACTCCGGCGGCTCTTCAAGGGTTTTTAAGAGAGCATTAAAGCTATGACGAGAGAGCATATGCACTTCATCAATTAAATAGACCTTAAAACGCCCGACAGTCGGTTTATATTGTACATTATCGAGAAGTTCTCGAGTATCTTCCACTTTAGTTCGTGAGGCAGCATCGATTTCAATTAAATCAATAAAACGTCCTTCTTCAATAGCTTTGCAATTAGCACATTCACCACAAGGCTCAGCAGTAATGCCGTTTTCACAGTTTAAGCCTTTGGCGAACAGGCGAGCAATAGACGTTTTGCCGACACCTCGCGTTCCTGAAAACAGATAGGCATGATGAAGTCTATCCTCTCTTAAACCGTTTTCAAGAGCAGATAAAACATGTTGCTGACCAACCACCTCGCTAAAGCGTTGTGGTCTCCATTTTCGGGCTAAAACTTGATAACTCATTGGTTTCTCGTGTTACGTTAGAGAGTATGCAAGCGGTCTTTTTTGACAGTTTTTTTGCAAATTTTAATGAAAAATCAACCGCTTGTATCAGATTAATGACCTTCAAAACTCACTAGGGTAAAGGAGTTAATTCCTTCTTTTTCTAAACGTTCTTTACCGCCTAATTCCGGTAAGTAGATAACAAATGCGGCATGTTCGACTTTACCCCCTAAACGGCGGATAAGTTTGGCAGTAGCATCAATGGTGCCACCGGTTGCTAATAAGTCATCTATCATTAATACATTGTCGTTAGCATTAATGGCATCTTTGTGGATTTCGAGTGTATCTTCACCGTATTCAAGGGTGTAGGATTGCGAAACCACTTCACGTGGTAATTTTTTCGGTTTACGTACCAAGACAAAAGGCACTCCTAATGCAAGGGCTACCGGAGCACCAAAGATAAAGCCACGAGATTCGGTTCCGGCAATTTTGGTAATGCCTTTATCTTTAAATTCTGCCACAATAGCATCAATACTTGCTTGAAACGCTGCGGGTACTTCCAAAAGAGAGGTAATATCACGGAAAATAATGCCTGCTTTTGGATAATTGGGGATGGATTTGATCGATGATTTGATTAAATCTAATTGACTCATTGTTCAACCTATTTTTGTTGTAATTTGAAAAATTAAAAAAATAACTGAAAGACTCTATAGAAAAATAGAAGAAATTACAAGGAAAATTATTCGCTATGCTTAGCATAATTTAGTGTGCTGTGCCTTTTATAAACACTTCGCCGGTTTGGGTAATCCTGCAATTTTGGTTGCTTGCTTTGCTGGACCATCAGGAAATAAGCGTTGTAGATAGCGGCTGTTGCCTTTTTCTTCACCAAATTTTTGTGCCATTGCTTTTACTAACATGCGGATAGCGGGCGAGGTTTTGTATTCTTGGTAAAACTCACGAACTAACCAAATAATTTCCCAATGCTCTTCGGTTAACGTAATTTGCTCTTTTTCGGCAATTTTAATTGCCAGTTGTTCTGACCAATCATCTAAATTTTGTAGATAGCCTGAAGGATCAGTCGGGTAGAGAATAGTGTTTAGTTCAATATAAGCCATAAAAATAAAAATGCCACATAAAGTGGCATTCCTCTTAACCTTTTACATTAGTCATCGTTACCTAACACGCCAAAGATTTGTAAGAAGCTTACAAACAGGTTGTAGATAGAAACGTATAAATCCACGGTTGCACGGATATAGTTAGTTTCACCACCGTGAATAATATTGCTAGTTGCAAGCAAAATCGCACCGCTTGAGAAAATCACAAATAAGCTGCTTAACGCTAAACCTAAAGCAGGAATAGCTAAGAAAATGTTCGCAATAATGCCGACTAATAAAACCACAAATAAAGCAACCATCATTCCGCTGATAAAGCTCATATCTTTTTTAGTGGTTAATACATAAGCCGAACAAGCAAAGAAAACTAATGCAGTTGCACCAAATGCAAGGGCAACGATATCGCCTAAACCTGCACCGATATAGCGATTTAAAATCGGACCTAATGTATAACCTAAGAAACCGGTTAAGGCAAATACGCTTAAAATCCCTGCACTACTGTTTGAAGTAGCATTAGTTAGGAAAAGTAAACCGTAGAAGCCTACTAACATGCCCCACCAAGGTAAGGCTGGTGCATTCATTGTCATAGCTGCGAAAGCAACAACCGCTGAGAAAGCTAGAGTCATAGCCAATAGCATATAGGTGTTACGCAGAACTTTGTGTGTGCTGATTAATGATTCACTAGTTGAATAGCTGTGAGCTAAACGATTTTCCATAAAAATTCCTTCTGTTTTTGTGTTCAAATCGGAAAAGCCGATGGATTCATATCTATGGACGATTTTCCATAAATCAAGGTTTAAGTTAGCGATAATTTATTGTAAAGTCAATGCGATTTTTGTGTTAGAGGAGTAAAAAAAATGATTTAGTTATGTTACACTTAAAGCAATTCTACTTTTGTTTCTTTGTCGCCTATGAAACTTAATTTTCCAACTTATTTAACACTGTTTCGTGTCGGAATGATCCCACTTTTTATTGTGGCGTTTTACCTGCCGACCAAATACGCTCCTGAAATTTCTACTCTGATTTTCTTTATTGCTTCTATTACTGATGCGTTTGATGGCTATTTGGCTCGTAAGTGGAATCAAACCACACGATTGGGAGCATTTTTAGACCCAGTTGCCGATAAAGTATTGGTCGCAGTTGCCTTTGTGTGCATAGCAGAATATTACCACTCTTGGTGGATTACCATTCCTATCTGCATTATGATTGCCCGTGAAATTATTATTTCGGCATTACGTGAGTGGATGGCGGAATTAGGTGAAAGAGCTAGTGTTGCTGTGTCTATTTGGGGAAAAGTAAAAACTACTGCCCAAATGCTAGCCTTAGGTGGAATGCTGTGGCGACAAAGCCCGGCAATGGAAATTTTAGCCTTTATTTTGCTTTATATTGCTGTAGGATTAACAATTTGGTCGATGTTACAATATTTAAATGCCTCAAAAAGCAGTTTATTGAAATCCTAAGCGGTCAAATTTTTATTATTTTTTGCAAATTCTAATGTTCGACTCTAAATCTTTCCTTACCGATGTACCTCATCAACCCGGCGTTTATCGTATGTACGATAATAAAGGGGAGATTATCTATGTAGGTAAAGCGAAAGATCTGAAAAAGCGGTTATCCAGTTATTTTAGGAGCCAACTTTCCAGCAAAAAAACGGAAGCCTTGGTTGCCAATATTGCCAATATTGAAACGACCATTACCCATTCGGAAACTGAAGCGTTATTGCTTGAACATAATTATATTAAGGAAAATCAGCCGAAATATAATGTGTTGCTGCGAGATGACAAATCCTACCCCTATATTTTATTAACTAAACATAAGCACCCCCGTTTAACCGCATTTCGGGGTAGTAAAAAAATTGCCGGTGAATATTTTGGACCTTATCCGAATGTGAGTGCAGTGCGAGAAACCTTAAATTTACTGCAAAAGCTGTTCCCGATTCGTCAATGTGAAGATACCTATTACAAAAATCGCTCACGCCCTTGCTTGCAATATCAAATCGGGCGTTGTCTTGCCCCTTGTGTTGAGGGCGTTTATTCGCAAGAAGAATACGATCAACAAGTAAATTTAGTCCGTCTGTTTTTACAAGGGAAAGATCAGCAGGTGATCACCCATTTAGTGCAGAAAATGGAAAAGGCGGCAGAAGATCTGGATTTTGAAGGGGCAGCTCGTTTCCGAGATCAAATTCAATCGGTACGGGCGGTGCAAGAAAAGCAATTTGTCTCAAACGAGCGTTTGGACGATCTTGATATTATTTCTATCGCTTACCAACACGGTATCGCTTGTGTGCATATTCTGTTTGTGCGACAGGGTAAGGTGCTCGGCAACCGTTCCTATTTCCCGAAAGTACCAAACAATACCGATTTAACCGAGTTGGCGGACACCTTTGTCGGACAATTTTATTTGCAGATGAATCAACATCGTACAATGCCGAATCAAATTGTGATCGACCATAAACTCAGTGAGGCAGATTCTTTAAGCAAGCTTTTAAGTGAACAAGCCGGCCATAAAGTCACGATTTTAGACAAAGCCGCTCGGGGCGAAAAGCATCGTTATTTAGCCTTGGCAAAAACCAATGCGATTGCCGCTTTAACTTTACAGCTTAAGCAAGATTCACGGATTCAAAGCCGCTATCAAGCGTTAAAAGAGCTGTTGCAAATGGCAGACATTAAGCGGATGGAATGTTTTGACATCAGCCATACAATGGGAAACCAAACTGTAGCTTCTTGTGTCGTATTTGATGAAAACGGACCGCTCAAGTCTGATTACCGCCGTTTTAATATTGAAGGCATTACCGGTGGCGATGATTACGCCGCGATGGAACAAGCGTTGTTAAAACGTTATGATCGTGATTTAGAACCGGAAAAAATCCCCGATATTATCTTTATTGACGGCGGTAAAGGACAGTTGAACCGTGCGTTAAATACCTTTGAATCGTTGAATGTGAATTGGGATAAAACCAAACCACTGCTAATTGGGGTGGCAAAAGGTGTGGAGCGAAAAGCCGGGCTGGAAACCTTGATTATCAGCAAATGGGATAAAGAAATCCACCTACCGCCTGACAGCCTTGCCTTACATTTGATTCAACATATTCGTGATGAATCGCACAATCACGCCATCAGCGGGCATCGCAAAAAACGACAAAAAGCCTTTACTGAAAGCGGGTTGGAATCTATACCCGGCGTAGGAGCGAAACGCCGCCAAGCGTTATTAAAATATTTGGGCGGTATGCAAGGGGTGAAATCAGCCACTTTGGAAGAAATTGAATCAGTTCCCGGCATTTCTAAAGCCTTGGCGGAAGTGATTTTTGATACGCTGAAAAATAGTTAAGACAAGCGGTGGTTTTTTTGCAAAACTTTGCAACAAAACGACCGCTTGTAGAACTTTAAATTATATTCGATAAGGAGAATACGATGAAACTTTGGTATTCCACCACCAGCCCCTTTGCCCGCAAAGCGATTGCGGTTATCAAACACCATCAGCTTGAAGATAAAGTTGAAATGTTGCGTGTAACGGCAGCGATGGATTCTAATTCGCCGCATAATCAAGACAACCCGCTTGGAAGGATTCCCGCCTTACAACGTAATTGTGGACGTTGGTTATTTGGCAGTTTATTGATTAGCGAATACCTTGACCAAAAAGGCAATAACGCGCCGTTGTTACCGAAAGAGGGAAAAGCCCGCTGGAATATTTTAGCATTGCATAATGTGGTGGACGGCATTATGGAGAACACGATGCACACAGTGTTACAAGAACGAATGAACCGCCCTGAAAATGAATGGTGGGTTAGCCGCCACGAGCAACTCATGGCACGCAATATCCGTTCTTTTTATCAGCTTGAAGAAGCATTAAAAGAGTTTGGCACCGAGCTAAATTTAGGCACACTCTCTGCGGTAGCTTTAATTGACTGGTGGGCGTTCCGTTTAGAAAAACTGGGCTACGATCTTGCAAAAAATCACCCAAATTTGACCGCTTGGGCAGTAGAAATGAATGCGAAATATACAGTGTTGGCGGACACCTTACCGAGAGTTTAGTTTATTTCTTTCCGTTTTTAAGTAGCAAATAGGCAATATAAGCCACTATTTGCTACTTTCTACTACTTTTTCTAAAAAATCCATTACGGCTTCTTTTTGTAATAACGGCAGTTGTTCCCATTTTTGATTTAAGTCGTTCAACTTAGCTTCATCTAAAAGCATCTCACTGGGTAAGCAATCTTGGAAAAACCAACTGATAGGCGTTTTAAGTAAAATAGCGATTTCAATTAGATGAGCAACGTTGATTTTACTTGCTCCCCGTTCATATCTTGATAATTGCTGCTGCGACAAATCAATATATTCTGCCAATTTTTCAGCAGAATAGCCCAAGTCTTTACGTTTTTCTTGAATACGTTTACCGATTAATTTATCTGCTTCCACTGCTAATAATTGTGCCATTTCATACTCTTTACAAATATTTACTCATTTATAGATATTTTGTTGATTTTTTTGCTTGAAAACAGATCGATAAATAAGTAATAATTTGGATTAATACTTATTTATTGGGTATTTTTGTCTTTTTTACTTATTTAAACTAAGGAATTTAGTATGAAAAAACTACTTATTTGTTCAGTGGCCAGCTTATCTGTTTTATTAACTGCTTGTGGTGGCGGTGGAGGCAGTGGATCTGCTAAAACGCCTGATGGTACTAAAGTGGATTTAACAAATAGCCAAAAAGGCTATGTTGCTGGTAATACAGCAGCGGGTTCTTTATATGGAAAAAACCAGAATGATTCATTTTATGGCGTATGGTTAAATGATGCTAAAACAGTGAGAGAATTACGTTATCAAGGTACGGAGGCCACAAATCTACCTTCAGGTTCTGCAACTTATGTAGGTGAATCTTACTGGGTGAGTGGTACAACAGGTGAGGTATCAAAAGGTGGTGTGACAACCCTTAATGTAGATTTTGACCAAAAAACGGTAGATGGAAAAATTGAATATTCATTGCTAAGAGACGGTAGAACTCAAGACATTACTCTACATTCAACATCATTAAATGGCACAAAATTTAATGGTAATGCAAGTACGTTATTGCAAAATGGTACTTATGAAGGCGCATTATTTGGCAAAGAGGCTAAAGAAGCTGCGGGATTGGTGAAGTTCCCTGATTCAAGCTCTTACGATACTTCATTTGGTGGCGTTCGCTATTAATGCTTTTATTCAAGTCGGGTAATATTGCCCGACTTTTCATTTTTCCTAATTCCAACCCTATGATCAGATTTTCCTTCTTATTCCTTACTCTTTGTATCACTCACACAGTATTTGCTACTAATAAACCTGATTTAGAAGAGCAGTTAAAGCAAGCGGTTTACCTCCAACGATTAGATGATATTCAGAAATTATTACAAGAGTATCAAGAGCAAACTGATTCAGATCCAAAACTTATTGCCTATGCACAGGCAAAATCGGCGTTTATTCAGCAAGATTATTCAACCGCTATTGCGATTTATCGCAAAATAATCAGTAGTCACCCTGAGCTAAATTCCATTCGAATGGAGTTAGCCATTGCCCTATTTGCAGATCGACAAGATAATGCATCTAAATCACAGTTTGCAAAAGTGGCAGCTGCTTCAGGCTTGCCAGATAGTGCGTATCAGACAATTCAAGCTTATTTAGATGCGATAAATCAGCGTAATGAATGGCAATTTAGCCTGAATTTATCCTACTTGAGAACCGATAATGTTGATAATGTTTCTAGCGATTCAACTATAGAGAATACAGGTTTTACCAAGCACAAAAATATGCTGCCTAAAAAAGCACACGGTATTGCCTATAATCTTGATTTCGGCAAAGATTTTAATTTGTTCGGCTCCCATTATTTAAGCTTTCATAATGAAACAAATGGCAAAACATATTGGGATAATCACCGCTTTGATGATCTTTCAAGCCGTATTTTGGTTGGCTATGCCTATAAAAAGCAAGATAGCATTTTCCGGCTTCAACCTTTCTATGATAAACGTTGGTATGGTAATAGCTCTTTTCATTGGTCGAACGGCATACAGCTTAGTTATGATTTTAGACTGTCTAATCAATGGCAAAATCAAACGTTATTTGCATTTGAGAAGCGGTCATTTTTTGATGAAAATTTGCAAGCCGGGAACATTAAAACAGCATCAAATACACTTATTTGGCAACCTAAACCGCAACAACTCTTTTATTTAGGTGGAACAATTTCCAAAGAAAACACGAGAGAAAAACAATATGGTTCAACCAGCCGAAATATTCGCTTGGGATGGTTACAAGAATACCGATGGGGGATTTCTACTCAATTAAGTTTTTCTTTTACCCATCGAAAATTTCACGATGAAGCGGTATTTGCAAGCATTATTCCTCTTAATAAAACTAGACGCGATCATATTTATAATATTAATGCCAAAATTTGGAAACGAGATTGGCATTTATGGGGAATTACACCAAAGCTGAGTTTTGTTTGGAAAAAGCAACGAAGCAATTTGAAAACTTTGTATTCCTACTATGATCAGCAACTGAGTTTATTATTTGAGAAAAGTTTTTAATCTGATAAGTTATTCTTTTATTTTGATTTTATCTTAGCAAGAAGAAAGAAAATTTCGAATCACTTGCGAATGAATAGTGATTAGTATAATCGGTAAATCTTTCTTGAAATTTAAGCAATTAATCACTATCTTATAGCAAGCTGAACGCCTTAACTTTTCAGTTAGGGCGTTTCTCTTTTTATTTTATTATTGAATTTTTAAGGATAATTTCATGAGTAATGTTATTCACACAACAGACGCTACATTTGAACAAGATGTTTTAAAATCAGATGTGCCGGTATTATTAGATTTCTGGGCACCATGGTGTGGCCCTTGTCGCATGATTGGTCCTGTGCTTGATGACCTATCGGTAGATGCACAATTTGAAGGCAAAGTGAAAATTGTGAAAATGAATGTGGATGAAAATCCATCTGTTCCTGCACAATTTGGCGTACGTAGTATTCCATTCTTACTGTTATTCAAAAACGGTGAAGTGGTTGCACAGCAAGTAGGTGCATTGCCACACGCGCAAATGGCAGCATTTATTCAACAAGCTCTATAATTTTTGTAGAGCGCAATAGGGCGAGTTTGTCGCCCTATTTTTTTGCATGTTAGTTTTAGCTTGAGGTTTAGTGTATTGTTAATCGCACGAAATGAAAATGTAATGTGCAAAAAAATAATAAAAAAAGACCGCTTATCGGTTTATAAGCCTAGTCAAATGATTGCCAAATAGGTACAATCTTTAACTTGCATTTTATTGATTAGAATGTGTGAGTCGATTTTTTTGGAGAGATTTATGTCGTGGAATGAATCAGGTAATCAGCAAGATCCTTGGGGTAAACCAGGGCAGAAACGAGCTGAACAACAGCCTGAACAACAAGACCCGCAAGGTCAAGGTTCTCAACAAGAACCTAAAAATAATCAACGAAATGAACAACAGCCCCCTGATTTAGAAGAGGTTTTCAGTAGCCTAATGAAAAAAATGGGAGGTGGGAAGGGTTCTAATAATGGAGCCAATAACCAAAACGGCATTGGATTGGGTAAATTCCTCCCGGTAATTCTAGGGCTTGCTGCAGTAGTATGGGCAGGTTCTGGCTTTTATACTGTGCAAGAGGCGGAGAGAGGTGTTGTTACTCGTCTTGGTAAATTAGACCAAATCGTCATGCCGGGCTTAAACTGGAAACCGACATTTATTGATTCTGTTCAGCGTGTGAACGTAGAGCGTGTTTCTGAATTGAACACCAGCGGTTCAATGCTGACCCAAGATGAAAATATGGTTCAGGTTGAAATGACAGTACAATATCGAGTGGAAGATCCAGCTAAATATTTGTTTAGTGTGAATAATCCGGATGATAGCTTAAAACAAGCAACAGACAGTGCATTACGTTATGTTATTGGTCATATGACGATGGATGAAATTTTAACTACCGGTCGTGCGACTGTTCGTGAAAGAACCTGGACAACATTACGTGAAATTATCAAGACCTATGATATGGGTTTGTTGGTTACAGATGTAAACTTCCAGTATGCTCGTCCACCTGAGGATGTGAAGGCTGCATTTGATGATGCAATTAAAGCACAAGAAGACGAACAACGTTTAATTCGTGAAGCCGAAGCTTATGCAAGAGGAGAAGAGCCAATTGCTCGAGGTCAAGCACAACGTACTATCGAACAGGCTCAAGCCTATAAAGAAGCAGTAGTGTTAAATGCAAAAGGTGAAGTAGAGCGTTTAAGCCGATTATTACCGGAATATAAAGCCTCGCCGGAATTAACCCGTGAGCGTTTATATATCCAAACCATGGAAAAGGTAATGAAAAACACACCTAAAGTGGTGATGGATGCAGCCGGCAATCATTTAAACGTATTACCGTTTGATAAATTAATGAATAACTCATCTGCACAAGCAGCAAAAGTAGAGCAGCAAAGTGTTGCGCCAATACAGTCTGTACAACCTCAAGTAGTTCAGCCAAGAGTACAGACTCAAGCGGAGGAAGCTCAGCCGGAACAAACACGTAAAGGGAGATTTTAATAATGCGTAAATTATTATTACCTGTACTTGCAGTTGTTGCCTTTGTAGTGCTTCAGTCTGTAACTATTGTCAATGAAGGTGAACGTGGCATTATGTTACGCTTTAATAAAGTACACCGTGATAGTGACCAAAAAGTAGTGGTTTATGAGCCGGGTATTCATTTTAAAGTGCCGTTTATTGATACGCTAAAAGTATTAGATGCGCGCATTCAAACTTTAGATGGACAAGAAGACCGTTTCGTAACTGTTGAGAAAAAAGATCTACTTGTGGACTCTTATGTGAAATGGCGTATTAGTGATTTTGGACAATTCTACACCTCAACAGGGGGGGATTCGAAAAAAGCGTCAGACTTATTAAGCCGTAAAGTGGGTGACCGTCTGCGCTCTGAAATCGGTTCTCGTACTATTAAAGACATTGTGTCTGGCTCTCGTGGCGAATTAATGGCAGGCGCTCAAAAAGCACTTAATGCAGGTGAAGATGGCGCTGAGCGTTTAGGAATTGAAGTAGTTGATGTGCGTGTAAAACAGATCAACCTACCAAATGAAGTTTCATCTTCTATTTATCAACGTATGCGTGCAGAACGTGATGCGGTAGCACGTGAACATCGCTCACAAGGTAACGAAAAAGCAGAAGTGATTCGTGCGGAAGTAGATAAAAAAGTGGTGTTAATTTTAGCAAATGCAAATAAAACTGCGCAAGAATTGCGAGGTGAAGGGGAAGCTTTATCTGCAAAACTTTATGCTGAAGCGTTTGGTAAAGAGCCGGAGTTTTATAGTTTTGTACGTAGCTTAAAAGCCTATGAAGATAGCTTTGCTGAAGGTCAAAATAACATGATGTTATTAAAGCCAAACAGCGAGTTCTTACGCTTTATGCAAGCTCCGACAAAATAATTGTATCTAGCAAAACCCGATCTTGTATCGGGTTTTCATTTTCTGAACTGTTCCCTCATTGTTAGTATATGTTACAAGCGGTACGATTTGCCCGATTTTTTGCAAAAAGTCTAAAAATTTGACCGCTTGTGATATGAGGTTATAATAGTTTTTCATATTAATTTGAATTGAAGAGGCATTTTCTATGGGTAAAAGTGTTGCTATTCTTGGCGCTCAGTGGGGCGATGAGGGTAAAGGTAAAATTGTAGATTTATTAACAGATCGCGTGAAATACGTGGTGCGTTATCAAGGTGGTCATAATGCCGGCCATACTTTGATTATCAACGGCGAAAAAACTGTTCTTCGCCTTATTCCATCAGGTATTTTACGCGATAACGTAACTTGCTTAATCGGTAATGGTGTGGTGCTTTCTCCAGAAGCATTAATGAAAGAAATGGGGGAGTTAGAAGAACGTGGCATTAATGTACGTGAACGTTTAAAAATTTCAGAAGCTTGCCCATTAATTTTGCCTTACCATGTAGCAATGGATCACGCCCGTGAAGCCGCATTAGGTAAAAATAAAATCGGCACAACAGGACGTGGTATCGGACCTGCTTATGAAGATAAAGTCGCTCGCCGCGGCTTACGTGTGAGTGATTTATTTGATAAAGAACATTTTGCTGAAAAATTAAAAGATATTTTAGATTACTATAACTTCCAACTTGTAAACTATTATAAAGTTGAAGCAATTGACTATCAAAAAACCTTAGATGATGTATTTGCGATTGCGGATGTTATCAAAGGTATGGTAGCGGATGTGACTACATTACTTCACGAAGCACGTGAAAATGGTGATAATATCCTATTTGAAGGCGCACAAGGCACGATGTTAGACATCGATCATGGTACTTACCCATTTGTAACCTCATCAAATACAACAGCTGGTGGTGTTGCAACCGGTTCTGGTTATGGCCCTCGCCATTTAGATTATGTACTGGGTATCATTAAAGCCTACTGTACCCGTGTAGGAAGTGGCCCATTTACGACAGAATTATTTGATGATGTTGGAGCTGAAATTGCCCGTAAAGGTAATGAATTTGGTGCAGTAACTGGCCGACCACGCCGTTGTGGCTGGTTTGATGCTGTTGCTGTTCGCCGTGCAGTTCAAATTAACTCAATTTCTGGTTTCTGTATGACTAAGCTGGATGTGTTAGATGGCTTTAAAGAGTTAAAAATCTGTACAGCTTACAAAATGCCTGATGGTAGAATTGTGGAATATGCACCACTTGCAGCAAAAGACTGGGAAGGCGTTGAACCAATTTACGAAACAATGCCAGGCTGGTCTGAGAATACCTTCCGTGTAACTAAACGTGAAGATTTACCACAAGCGGCATTAGATTATATTAAACGCATTGAAGAATTAGTCGGCGTACCAGTGGATATCCTCTCAACCGGCCCAGACCGTGTTGAAACGATGATTTTACGCGATCCATTTGCTGCTTAATCTAAGGATAAATAAAAGCCATTTAGTATTCACTAAATGGCTTTTCACAAAATGGAAAATTAACTGCTTGTAGGGTCTTACAAGCGGCTATTTTTGAGTTGTATTTTACAAATTAGAATGAACCAACTAATGTGCCTAGTGCAATTACGCTAATTACAGCAATAATTGGGATTGCAATCGTAACAGCAGCAATATTAAAGTAAGACTGTTTATGATTCAAATGGCAAATTGAAAGCAAGGTAATAATTGCTCCACAATGCGGCAATGTATCAAAACCACCTGCTGCCATTACTGCTACACGGTGCAATAATTCTGGATCGATCCCTGCCTCAACTGCCATACGCAAATAATCTTCTCCTAATGCTTTCAATGCAATACTCAAACCACCCGATGAAGAGCCGGTGATCCCCGCAAGGGTACTCATTGCCACCGCTTCGGAAATAAGTGGATTAGAATGCACATTTAAGACAGAGTCACGGATAATCGCAAAGCCTGCCAGTGAGGCAACCACTGCACCATAGCCTACTTCTGATGCGGTATTAAAGATAGGTAACATTGAGCCATATACGCCTTTATTCACTGTACCTTGCAGTGATTTCCATTTGCCTAAGCGTAATACAATTAATACAGCACAAGCTACTGCTAATGATGTGATAATTGCCCATAAGCCTAAACGCCCTTTAATTACCAAGCTTGGGAATGCGTTGGTGATAGCAGAGAAATCCATATTTGGGAAGATTCCGTAGGTTAAGAATGCATTTACTGCAATAACGAGCACCAACGGTAAAATGGCTAAACTAAATGGCATCACGTTGCTATCTAAGGCTGATATATCTTCATTTATTTCACTTTCATGTTCGCCATAACCTTCGCCTAGTACAGCTGCTTTTCTTGCTCTGCTTTGTAACCATAACCAACCGCCAACAAACATTACCGCTGCACCGATTAAGCCTAATCCTGGAGCTGAGAATGCATTGGTGTTAAAAAACGGCATTGGGATTGCATTGGTTGCTGCTGGCGTACCAGGTAATGCAGTCATAGAGAAAGTAAATGAACCCAGTGCAATAGTTGCGGGAATTAAGCGTTTTGGAATATTTGCTTCACGAAATAGCACTTTTGAAATTGGATAGATCGCAAATGCCACCACGAAAAGCGATACTCCACCATAGGTTAATAGGCCACAAGCAATAATTATGGTAAGAATGGCATGTTTGCTGCCTAGCATGTTTACAATACCTTTTGAAATTCCTGCTGCGGCTCCTGAGTCTGCCATAAGCTGACCAAATAATGCTCCAAAGAGGAATACCGGGAAAAAGTTAAGTAGATAACCACTTAATGCCGACATAAAGGTTTCGGTGTATTTTGGCATCATCATAAAGCCATCACCGCTTAATATCACCGCAAAAATAGCAAGTAATGGTGCAAGTAACAATACTGTCATTCCACGATAAGCGAAATACATCAACATCAATAATGAGAGAACAATTGCAATAGTACTCATAGAGATATTTCCTTGTTAAAAGATAAAAAATAGGCGCCATTGCACAGAAGATAAAACCAATGTCGTCCAAAAAAGCTAGCGAGCGGTCCAGCCGCCGTCCATTGTTAAGGTGGCTCCTGAAATTGATGCAGCTGCATCAGAGCAAAGAAATTTCACAAATGTACCTAACTCTTCTGGTTCTATCATTCGTTTTACGGCAGCGTTCGCTAGCATAATTTTGCTGATTACTTCTTCTTCTGAAATACCGTGATTGCGTGCTTGGTCTGCAATCTGTTTATCTACGAGTGGAGTACGCACGTAAGCCGGGCAAATTGAGTTTACGGTAATACCAAATTCGCCACCTTCTAATGCCGCAGTTTTAGTTAGACCGGATAAACCATGTTTGGCAGAAACGTAAGCAGATTTGTAATCAGAAGCGACTAAGCCGTGAATGGAATTCAAGTTTATGATACGTCCCCATTTTTTCGCTTTCATATATTTCCAGCTATATTTGGTGAGTAGGAAAGGAGCAGTAAGCATTAAATTGATCATAAAATCCCATTTATCTTCTGGGAATTCTTCGATTGAGCAAACATTTTGAATACCAGCAACATTGACTAAAATATCTACTCCTTCAAATTTTTCAGCTGCAAATTCTACAGCAGATTGGCAACCCTCACGTTTAGATAGATCGGCTTTAATATAAACTGCATTTAAACGAGCAGAATGTTCTTTTAATGCCTCTTCGTTTACATCAACCATTACGATATTTAGATTTTCAGTTGCTAGGCTTTCACAAACTGCCAAACCGATACCGCTTGCAGCACCTGTTACTAAAGCTGTTTTTTTAGACATAGTATTTTCCTTCTGTTTTGGTTAATTTTTATTGTTAATTAATGGTGGGCTAAAGCCCACCCTACGATTAAATGCGTTCAATGATTAATGCGATACCTTGACCACCACCGATACAAAGTGTCGCTAAACCTAATTGTTTATTGCGTGCGTGCATTGCGTGTAATAGCGTAACTAAAATACGTGCACCGCTTGCTCCGATTGGGTGACCTAATGCCACAGCACCACCGTTGACATTTACTTTTTCAGGATCAAGACCTAACTCTTTACCCACTGCTAAGAACTGTGCTGCAAATGCTTCATTCGCTTCAATTAAATCGATATCATTTAAGCTTAAGCCTGTTTTCTTCAACACATTTTGAGTGGCTAGCACAGGCCCCATACCCATAATATCTGGAGCCACACCACCACTGGCGTAGCCTTTGATACGAGCAAGAATATTTAAACCTAATGTTTTTGCGGTCTCTTCTTCCACAATCACTAAGGCTGCTGCACCATCGTTGATACCCGATGCGTTGCCTGCGGTTACTGTGCCTTCTTTATCAAACGCCGCGCGAAGTGAAGATAAACCTTCCAATGTTGAATCTTGTTTTACAAATTCATCTGTATCAAAAATTACTTCTTTGCGTTTTACTTTTACCGTCAATGGTACAATTTCATTTTTGAATGCACCTGATTGAATCGCTGCGGTAGCTTTTTGTTGGGAAGCAAGAGCAAGCTCATCTTGCATTTTGCGGGTAATACCATATTTTTTCGCCACATTTTCCGCGGTGATTCCCATATGGTAGTGGTTTTCGGCACACATTAAGCCATCAGATAAGATCACATCGTACACTTTGCCATCGCCTAAACGATAGCCCCAGCGTGATTTAGAATCTAACAAATACGGTGCTTGACTCATATTTTCCATACCACCTGCAACAATGATATTGGCATCGCCTGCCTTGATCGCTTGAGCTGCTAAGGCAACCGCTTTTAAGCCAGAACCACAAACTTTATTGACCGTATAAGCGGGAACTTCTTGTGCGATACCTGCACGAAGTAATGCTTGGCGAGCAGGATTTTGGCCAACACCTGCTTGTAAAACATTACCCATAATCACTTCATCAACTTTAGCAATATCAATGCCTGATTTTTCAATCGCAGATTTGATCACGTGAGTACCAAGTTCGACAGCTGAAACGCCAGATAAAGAACCGCCAAAGTTTCCGATTGCGGTACGTACCGCACTTGCAATAACAACATTTTTCATACTATTTTCCTTATTTTTCCGTACCAGGGTGTAAACAAACTCCCCTACAAGCGGTTGTTTTTTCAAAATTTTTTACAAGAAATACAATCCAATGATGAATATAGGTGTGGTAAAGATTAGTGCTGTCATACAGTAGCCCATAATGTCCCTTACCCCTAAACCTGCGATCCCTAGTGCTGGTAATGCCCAAAACGGTTGAGCCATATTTGCCCACATATCTCCATAAGCAATCCCCATTACCGCTTTACCTAAATCCGAACCCAGTTCTTGAGCCGCCGGAATAACGAACGGACCTTGTACTACCCAGTGACCGCCGCCGGAAGGCACCGCAAAGTTCACTAATGCCGAACTAAAGAATGTGAGAAGCGGGAAGGTTTCTTTGTTGGAAATATCTACGAAGAATTGGGTGATTATTCCACCTAAACCAGAGTGTTCCATCATTAACTGCATACCTGCATAGAATGGGAACTGGATTAAGATCCCTGCTGTTGAACGTGCTGCGTTAGTAATTGCACGTACATAAGCTGCTGGTGAGCTGTGTAGGGCTAAGCCAACCATTAAGAAGATGAAATTAACAATGTTGATCGTTAAGTTGAAACCTTTATCAACAAAGTACATTCCTAAATAGATAAACCCTGTCCCAGTAATCAAGTAAGCCAACCAACGGCTTTCCTCAATTTTTTCCGCAATGGTTGAATCCGCAGTGATTTTTTTGCTGAAATCAGGATCTTCTTGTAATAGACGAGGATCAACTGCTTTCACATCTTCTGCTTTCGGGTGCATCATTTTGGTGAGGAATGGCAAGGTGATGATCAACATACTAACGATGAAGATGTTATAGCCTGTTAATAGTGTTTGCGTAACAGGAATAATGCCATCAGTATATGTTGGATCAGTGATGAAACGTGCGATTGGGTTGTTCGGCGTTGCGGCTTGTAATGGCATTGAGCCTGAGAAACCACCACCCCAAGTCATAAAGCCAATATATGCACAAGCAATCAATAATGCATAATCCACACCTTTAATACGGCGAGCCACTTCTTTTGCAAACATTGCACCGACAACTAAACCAAATCCCCAGTTAATTGCACAAGCAACACAGCTCATAAAAGTAACAAGCATAACACCTTGAGTTGGTGTTTTCGCAACGGATGCCGCAGTTGAAAGGAAACGACGAATTTGAGGCGCTGAAGCAAGAGCATTACCCGTTACGACCACCATGGCCATTTGCATTGAGAAAGCAAGCAGATTCCAGAAACCATTCCCCCACATTTCAATTAATGCACCAGCACTGTGTTCGGTAACCCCAAACGCCCAGAAGAAGATGACAATACTGAGTAATACCGCCAGAACCAGTGGCTCTGGCATATATTTACTGACAATAGTCGTCATAAATCGAGAAATACGGCTAATCATAATAAGCCCCTTATGCACCTGCGAGCGGCATTTTTTTCAAGGTAGGCGAAACGATAAATTCTGCTTCAGTTTTTGCTTTAACAGTTTCTAAATCATAACCTTCAGCAATTTCAGTTAAGGTTAATTTACCCTCAATAAACTCAAATACCGCAAGCTCGGTAACCACCATTTTCACTTTATTGCGTGCAGTTAATGGTAAAGTGCATTTTTTTAAGATTTTAGATGCACCTGTTTTATTGCAGTGTTCCATACCGATGAGCACACGGCGAGCTCCTGTCACTAAATCCATCGCTCCGCCCATACCAGGCACCATTTTTCCTGGTACCATCCAGTTTGCTAGATTGCCTTCTTGGTCAACTTCCAAGCCACCTAATACACAAGCATCAACGTGTCCACCACGAATTAATGCGAATGAGAAAGCACTATCAAAGAACATACCACCAGCTTTGATACCACAAGGTTGCCCACCTGCATTAACAATATTTTCATCAGGATTTTCAGGATCAAAAGCACTTAATCCTAAAAAACCATTTTCAGACTGAAGCGTAATTGAAATATCACTTGGTACATAGTTTGCAACCATAGTTGGTAATCCAATGCCAAGATTTACAATATCACCATCTTTAAACTCTAATGCGATACGGCGGGCAATAATTTCTTTTGCGTTCATTTTCAATTCTCCTTCCATTATGCTTTCACAATGTAATCCACAACAGCCGCAGGGATCATCACCATATTTGGATCGATTTCGCCTACTTTCACCACTTTACGAGCTTGTACAATAACTGTTTTTCCTGCCAAAGCCATCATCGGGTTAAAATTGCGCGCTGAACCTGCAAACACTAAGTTTCCGCTCTCATCGGCAATATCGGCTTTAATAATTGCTACATCTGCTTTTAATGGAAGCTCTAATAAGTATTCAACCCCATCAATCGTCATTTTTTGTTTGCCTTCTTCCACTACAGTACCAACACCCGTTGGGGTTAAAATACCGCCTAAACCTGCACCGCCAGCACGAATACGTTCAGCCAAAGTACCTTGCGGGCAAAGTTCTACCTCAATTTCGTCTGCAATCATTTTTTTGCCTGTTTCTGGATTAGTACCAATATGTGAGGCATAGAGTTTTTTCACACGCCCATTAACGATTAAAGGACCTACTCCAGTATCGACCATTGCGGTGTCAGTACTAATTAGAGTAATGTCCTTAATGCCAGCATCTAAGATTTCTTTGATAATCATTTCAGGAGCTCCGCAACCCATAAAACCACCTGACATAATTGCCATTCCATCAAATAAATAAGGTCTGATCTTATCTATTGAAATACATTTAGACATAATATTCTCCTATAAGATAAAATAAATTTATATAAAACTATGAATCTGGGTATATGTAAGGTTGTGTGGTAAATACTCATAATCTTAATTTTTTTATAATTGGAGAAGAGTTTATTTATTTATGTATGTAATTTAAAATATAGTTTTTTTACATATCTATAAGTAAAATTTATAGAGTTTTATAAAGTAAAATCTAATACCTATAATGAGGTATTTGTTGCGATGGGATATGTGATCTAGATCACGATGTAATGGAGGAAAAATGGATATTAAACATTTACGATATTTTATAGGCATTGTTGAAAATGGCTTTAATTTGAGCAGGACATCTCAAAACTTATATATTTCTCAGCCTGCACTAAGTATGATGATCAATGATTTTGAACAAAGAGAATGTGTAACTTTATTTACAAGAGCAAATGGAAAGATAAGTGGATTAACTTATGTTGGAGAAAATTATTACCGTGATGCGAAAGAATTGCTTGAAAAATACTATCAGATGAATCGAAATCTACATAAAAAGGAGGAAGTAATAGCAGGAAATGTATCAATTGGCATCCCTCCATTGATTTTATCAGTTATTTTCCCCCAAATTTTGCCAGAGATAATGCTAAATAATTCTCAAATTAAGTTTATAGTGAAAGAACAAGGAGCTTATTCATTAAAAAGTGAGTTATTGTTAGGAAATGTTAATTTTGCGACTTTACTATATCCTGAACATATTTCACCTAAAATCATAGATTCCTTCGAAATTTACCAATCGGAACTGTCTGTATTTTGTTCTCCGAAGCACCCTTTTGCTGATAGGGAATTTATAACTTGGCAAGATTTACATAAAGAGAAAATAGTGACTTTTGATGAAACCTTTATGATTTACCAGCATTTAAGAGAGGCATTTGAACGACACAATATTCATCCTAATATTGTTTATGAATCTGCTTCTTGGGATTTTTTATATTATACTGCGAAGTCTAATTCAGATATATTGACTATTCTTCCCCTTGCAACAAGGCAGTATTATCCTGATCCACATTTAGTTAGTGTAAAAATTAAGGATCCTGTTTTATGGAAAGTCACACTATGCCGCCTTAAGAAGAATAATTACTCTGCAGCAGAAAATTATATATTCGATGAGATTTTAAAAAGATTTAGATGATGAAATAGAAAGACTATTTAAAGAGATTAGAAAATGGCACGCCCTAAAGGATTCGAACCTTTGACCCACGCCTTAGAAGGGCTTTCATATATTTTATTTTTATTTTTATAAAAATAATAAAAAAAATGACTTACAGAGCTAATCAATCATAATAACACTGTTTTTATTACCATCTTTTCACATCTTTTAATACCTTTTGTGTCACAATTTTGACACAAAGTGGCATATCTGTATGTAATAGAGGTAAGATATATTCTCACCTTATCATAGGCTCTGTTTCGTCATCCAATACCGCGTGTAAATCTAGCCTAATATCCTGTAGACTGACTGGCTCCCCGTCTGCTTGCCTAAACAAAAGGCGATAACTTACGTCATCGCCTCTGAAAAACTTAAATTTATGCTTTTGCATTTAGACCCCTACACTACAATCTGACCTGTCTCTTTTAGGTGATTGTAGATACGTCCTAACATAATCTGAGTTGGTGTTTTGCCTAAATCATCTTTTGTTAGTGGTGCATCTGTAATTGCTTTAGCTGATTGTGCATCAATA
Source organism: Mannheimia granulomatis (assembly GCF_011455695.1). Taxonomy (NCBI): domain Bacteria; kingdom Pseudomonadati; phylum Pseudomonadota; class Gammaproteobacteria; order Pasteurellales; family Pasteurellaceae; genus Mannheimia; species Mannheimia granulomatis. Next base: position 469,579 of record NZ_CP015030.1, read on the forward strand.
TATTTGTACTCGCTGGTTACAATCACAAAGTTTGTAACTGCACCATCAGCATCATCACCAGTACCGACGACATATTTGGCACTAAGTGAGCCGTCGTCTTGCGTTGAGTAGCTGGCGATAGTTGAGTACATTGGATTTAGGATTTTATTGAATGTTGTCATGATTTTCCTCCTATTGAATAGCTGAATATGATTTTACGGTAAATTTTACGCCGTCTATACTGTGATAATCAGTAGTAAATAATAAGCTCCCAGAATTAGGCCTTAGCTGAAAACTAAAATCCATATTCAGGTCTGAGATAACTTTTATTAGATTGGCACATAATTCGTGTAAATTTACAATTTCAGCACCTGTATTTTTTAGGTAGCCCGCTGTTATTTGTATGGTACTAGTGTTTCTTAATACAGCGTCTTTTGTTGTTATATATTTGTCTTCAACTTTAATGCCATAATTACTTTTAGCTTGCGTGATTGCTCCTATATGTATAATATCGCCCGTTATATAAATATTCAGATCGCCATTGTTATTATCCCAATTTTCAGGGCAGTACACGCTTAAATTGTTATTTAATCTGACGTATAAGTCTTCAGGTATGCCTGTTGTTATTTTTGTAACATCAGCATTACCATTATTATAAGGTGGTAACACCCCAGTAAACATTTTACGAGTAATTCGTTCGTTTTTTGCAATCAACCCTATTTTCGACAAGTCAATTTCATTCGTGTTATTTCTAACTCCGTATTGATGTTTAATAGGATTGTTAAATATCGTAAATTGTTTATTTTCAACTTGTAACCCATACGCCATATCATCAGTCTCTTGTTGATTTGTAGGCTTCGCTCCAACCGTTTGTGATGTCTTGTTCGAGCGGTTTATCAAGTTTTTCAGCCAGCGCCAAAAGTCTTTTAGCATTGTTGTAATCTTGTTTAGTTTTAGCATAAATACCTCTACTTAGTTGTTTAAATAATTCGTTATCAAGTATTACTACTTCTCCGGTCATCGTACTCCATTCTTCAGCCAGCTCTTCTCCTAATAAGACCAGTCGAGACAAGTCATCATATTTAGTGCGACTCACACTATCGGTATGCCACCAATAACCATTTACTAACACACCGGTTTTACTGTGTTCATCTATTTTATTTTTTAAGATTTCCCATAATGCATCTAAATCCTTTTTATGTTTTATTGCTTTAAGCTCCGGGCAAATTTGCCATTCTTTAAGCTCTTCATTCCATTTGTGGATATGACTAGGGCAAGCTCCGCTGCAACCTATGGTATATTTATCAATGGACCAAAAAAAACCATCGCTATCGATGGTTTCTTGTAGTTTTTCAGCTTCTTGGTCTGTGACTAAAAAAGTATGTTCGGTAATTTCTTCTTTTTTAGTAATTGTGGATAAGATTTTTAAATCATTCAGGAATACTCTCATTTGTTATTTCCTCTTTATTTTTAAACTGTTCAATGGAATAATCTTTTTGTAAATCCGCTTTATAGAAAGGGCTTGTTTCTGAGCTGATTAAACAGCGCCAAATAAATAAAATTGGATCAACACTAAAATTAGGAATTGCATTTAATGTTAAAAATGTTACAAAAGAATTATTATTGTTTTTAAAATCTTCCTCATTATCATAAGATGATATTTCAAACATACATTCTTTATTTACATAATCAAGAGAGACCTTGCTTATACAATGCCAGTTTTTACTGACACTATTTATAAAATCGACTCTATAGCTAATCGCTTTATTAATGTAATACATTATGATAATTTCCCTACTTTAACTTTAACCGTATTACCTTCCCACACTGTTAAGGCTCGACTGGATGATGATAATTCTATTCCGCCACTACTATCTCTGGACACTAATCTAAATCCGCCATTATTTAACACCTCAAAATAAGTGCCATAAGCTCCACTCAAAGAACCTATTCGCAGATTACCACCATTGATATTACCCAAATTACTATTAATAGCAGACAAATTAGCAACATTAAGTTTATCCGCGGTAATTGAGTTACCCACAATATGCACCGCATTAATTGAGTTTGCTGCCATATTTCGGGCTGCAATCGTACCGGTTGCAATCTCATTGGCTGTAATGGTATTTGCTGCAATTTGTTGAGCGGTCACCGTGTTAGTTACGATAGAGCCGCCGTGAATAGAGGTTACACCAGCATTTACCCAAGCACTAGGTTGAGTTGTGTACTCAGTGCATTCTTCCAGCATTGGACGGGCTACATAAACATCAGGGTTGCTTGCAGTTTGTTGATCTGCTCGTATCATAACTTCGACATAGCCGCTAGCAGGACATCTAAACTTAACAAAGTTACGGCTATTTGCGTCCACGCCATTAACAAATGACCCTCTATTATGTAGTCGAGCAATAGCTATTTGCCTAACATAACCGCCATCTGCATTTAGCTCTTCGACCAAAAGCATCGCCGAACAACGATAAGCATTAGCGTAAACACTAAACATATACCATTGATTAGGGATTAAGTGTATTTTTTGGCGTACAACATCAATCCATTGATTTTTAGGAGTGTTTATTGTTTCGGCCAATGTTAGTTTTACAATCCGTTCTTTGTCACTGATCGAATTTTTTAACGTCCAGTTAGCATTATTCTGACCGATATATTGACGATTAGGTGTACCTCCTGTGTAATTACCATTATTAGTAAACCAACCATAGCCGTTATTATCAAAAATCGGGTTATACAGCAAATTACCACCTAACCCAATCGCCATTTTATCGGCAGACACTTGGCCTGCTGCAATGTGTTGAGAATTGATTGCAGCAGCTTGGACTTTGGCGGCAGTAACAGAGTTTGCTTGGAGCTTTTCCGCGCCAATCGCATTTGCTTGTATTGCATTAGCACCAATACTATTAGCCGCCATTTGGCGAGCCTCAATAGTGCCATCTAATTTTCGGGTTGGTATGCTTGCAAGTTGTTCCGGCTGAATAATCCCTTTAATTGCACCGGCTAAAATTTCTTGTTCCAATGGCAAGTATTTAGACCCATTCCAACTGTATAATTTATTAGTTGTGGTGTCGTAAACCTGTTTTTGTCCTTGATATACGTTTACATTGAGATTTTGGACGTATTTTGTCATGCCAAGCTGACGGGCAGGTAATGCCGTATCAATGATTTCATTCACAATATTTTTAGAGAGTTCTTGATTGAGTTCCTCTAATTTTGTATCTAAATCAACCGCACTTTCGCCTTTTAAGCCTAGCTCTTGGTAAAATGGCCCAACGTTAATACCTCTTGTGTGTCTTAGCCAATAATAGCGTACAACCTTGTTACCCTTGACGGTATGAGCATAGGTACGAGCGGTCACTTTTGCGATTTTTTCTGCAAGTGAAAAATCATCTGTTTCCGCCGCAAAAATCTCGGTTTGAGTAACCTCATTGACCCAATCCCACTCAAGGGTAATATTGCCCAATCCACCTGTTACAACCACGCCTGTCGGAGCCGGTGGTCGGTCAATAGTAAATGACTGCGTTTTTTCGGTAACAATTTGCCCTTTAGCGTTTTTACCGTAGATAACCACGGTGTAATCACCGTTGGGTAAATCGCTTAACTCAATATTCGGGTCTGGCAATCCCTTTTTGTACTGATATAAATTACCGTCTTTGGTGATTTTAATATCATAAGTGAGTTTGCCATCGCCAGAGCTAATATCACTAGCAATATAGAGCTTACCGTCATAACCGGTCGAGACTTCCACCGCATTAATTTGTGGGGCTTTATAGAGCGTTCTGGCCGTTTCCACAAAGTGAGCCGAATTATCAACGATAGCCTCTTTCTGAGGTTCGTGTTGCAACGCTGTGATAGTGTTAGTGCCATCTGCATTTTCCACAATCGAAATTGAGCGGTATAAGCCTGAGGTAATTTGCTTGGTTGATAATGACCATACACCGTAGACCTCCAATCCAGCTAGTGTGCTATCTAGCGTAACTTCCGTTCCATTTACCGATCGAATTTTAATTGTTGAGTGTGTTGCTTCACCGTTGATATATGTAAAATAACTGGCATCATCAATTGTGATTTCTCGGTCTAATGTGACTTTTCTGCCATTTATAGCAAGTACACGTCCCCCTATTTCGGTTCCGGCATAGTGGCTGTCAGCCACACGGATAATATCACCCGGTAAGTGCATTAACCCTTCACGGCCAACGGTAAAAGTAATGGTTTCTTTTTCTCGTTTTTCCGTCTCTAAAATCCATTTGCCTGTACGGTGAGCTTGCCCTCGAGAGGTACAGCCAAAAGCAGTGACTTGCTTTAAATTCAAACCGTGCTTTTTGATTTCCTCATCGTCCGAGACGTATTCAATCGCACTTTCATAGCCATTCGTTTTATCCGAATAGGTGACTTGCACCGCATTATGGCGAGATTTTCTGGCAGAGTAAGAGCGTTCAAATCCATTGACTACGTTAGCGTTAGTATAAGTCCAAACCGGATCACGTGGGCGGTCGATAATGACTGAAACCTCCGTTCCTGTCCAAATCGGAATCGCACGGAATACCGAGCAGAAATCATTTAATAAATCGTAGGCGCTTTTCACTTCGGTTAGCCAAACATTACAGGTAAAACGCGGCTCTTGTCCTCCCATACCGTCCGGCACAAGCTGATCGCAATAGCGTGAGACATCATACAACGCCCATTTATCAAAGCTGATTTCAACCCCCAGCATTTTGCTTAAGATTGGGCCTAAATCGTAAATTTCCCACGCCGGATTGTTTGTCCACGCAATCTTAAATGTACCGTCCCAAAGTCCGTTATATGTGCGAGCAATCGGGTCATAGTTGCTCGGCACTTTGACTTTCTTCGCTTTGATTAAGTAGTTGCGAGTCGGGATATTATTAAAATACTCCGAATCAAAACTGATACCGGCAACCGCAGAATTCGGATAGGTAAATTCGGTATCGATAATTTCGGTGTAACTACTCCAAATTGTGCCGTTTTGTAGGCGCTGGGAATTACTGTCATCTGTGAGTCGTTCAACTACAACATTAAACGGCACAGGTGGCAAGTTATCAAAAATAATAGATTCCAAATATTGAGAGCTGTATTTGCCATCAAATGCATGAGTATATTGCTGTGTTCCTACATTGATTTTAAGACTAACGCTTGTTGTATTAGTATCACCTTGGTTGTTTTGTTCAAAAAGAGAACGCACTCCGAGTGTTAAACGCAAGCGACTTACACGCTCATCAGTAACCGTACGAACAATTGCGCCGGTCTTCTTTTTAACTTCAACACCCACATTCACTTCATTCTGTGATGTGTCGTATCCATCCAACACATTCTGTTCTTGTGTGCCGACATTTAGCTGACCGCTCACATTATTAAAATTATAAGTGCCGTCATCATTTTGGATTTTGGTATTGTCTAAATAAATAGATTTAAAACCATCCACTAAACCTTCGATTTCGCCTTCGCAGAGTAACTCAACGATATTTACAATCTGTTTTGATCGACCTGTTTCCGGTGCTTCAATCGGGGTATGTCCACCGCCACCACCGCCTTTTGCTCCGATAATACGCATACTTTATACCTTACTTTTTAAGTCCTGTTTTCTTTTTGCCTGCCGGTTGGTTTTCTTTGATTGTAATCGTCTCAACCCCTTGTGAAATTACAAGCGAGCCAGTTCTGATTAATCCATAAGCCAATGGCACCGGCTTACCTTGAGCAACTAGGTTATTGAGATTAGAAAAAGCGGTTGAGCTTTCTTTCTCTTTCTCATTTCCCATTGTTGGCCCTTTTGGCATTTTGGTCAGCATTTGCGCCACACCGCCCAGCAACATTGATGCACCTATACCCATCACCATGCCTTTTGTAATCAAACCACCAAGCAAGCCGGCTGCGGGGATAAAAAATGATGCACCAAGTAATGCCGCACCTAATACAAAATTAAACACGCCTCCACTTTTTGCCCCTTGAATCACAGGCGTAAAATGGATGGTTTGCCCTTTCTTCAGGCAATAAAAAAGCCCTTTTTCAAGGGCTGATGGGTCTAAATACCGTTTACCAATTCGGACTTTGTAAATGCCATCCCGTAGCGTTTCACGCAAGCCTGAAAGCTGTGAGCATAAGGCTCGGATAGCTTCGGCAGTATCTTTAACTTCTAAGCTAAATTCACTACCAAATTTTTTTAAATTGCCGTAAAATTTAATTTTAGTCATGACTCACCATTACAATTATAGCCAAAATAAAGGGGATTTATGTTCTTTATTTTTCTTAACTCTATAAGCATATTATTACTTATTTGTTTATATGCAATTACTAGTTATTTTTTTATTTTCGAGAAACAAATTAAATACACCATAAAATCAGCAATCTATATTGGAATACTTATTTTTTTATTTAAAATAATATTGCCAATTGTTTTATATTACTATCATAATTAAGGTGTTATTTTTATCTTCTTGTCTATCGAAAATCGTACCGGTTTTATCCAGCTATCTTGAATAATATAAGGTGTTCCATTTGGGTTCCATTCTCCTTTAGTAAAATTAAATGTATCAAATGGGTCAGTGAATCTGTCCCTGATATTATAATGGATATTTCCCCTAGCAATACCACCGGGAAAAGTTTGTATATCTTTCAATTCTCCACTAATGGTAGCTGTTCCTAACGCCCATAACGGATCTGCAATACCCGATGCTTCTTTTGTAAAATCATAAGCATTGGAGAAAGATGTGCGTCCTTCATTTTTATATTGCGAAATAAAGCGGCTTTCTATACTTCCATTGGATTTACCAAATGCTTTATCTTTATTCACTAGAGGACGAATTTTATTACTTAATCCAACAGATGAAAGATTTAATGCCTCTCCATTACCATAAGAATAATGCTGATATAAGTCAAAAGAATCAAATGGAACTCCCTGATAAATAGGAGGTATACGATTTTTCTCTAAATTCTTTTCCATTTCATGACCAAAAGATTTAGAAAACTGTGAAAACTTCATATTATATATTTTATCTGCTTTATCAATATCCCCTTTTTCTAAAGCATCCAAAAAGTCTTTGTAGTCTTTACTCTTTTTCATTTGTGGACAATCTTTTTTACCACAAATAAAGCAGATCTTATTAACTAATAATTGATATTTACTAAATTTCATATTGTTCTCCTATATCATTAAATATGCCGTCAAAATCTAACTTATCCGCCAATTTATGCCGCCAAATACTGTGAGTATGGCGTAACCAATAGCCATCGTATAAATCCCGTTTAGACAAACGGTTCGGGCTATGGTGGATTACCATTTGTTCACCAATATAAATCGCTGCGTGGTTCGGCACATCAGCCCCAACTTGCATTAAAATGACATCTCCGATTTGTGGTGTTTCCACTCTCTCAAAGCCTTGCCCTTGGATATTATCCAAGTAGAGATTTTGCCCGGTATGCCACCAGTCATCGTGCCGTTCAAATTCGTCCATCTCGTAACCTGCCAACATATAGGCATCACGATAGAGCGTGTAGCAGTCCATCATACCGTGTTTAAACTCACGACCAATGAGCGGCGGCACATTGCGAAATTTGTGGATTTGCTGATTATGCACTAACCACCAATCCAAACCTGTTTGTACCTGCATTTTACGGTCTAGGGTTGATAACACAGGCTTTCCGTTTGGCTCGGGGTGCGAATGTACCACCGCCACTAGCTCACCTTGCTCTTCTGCTTTAATGTAATCCAAATCGGATATTTCAAAGTAATTGGCTTTGTCTTCCGCTTGGTTTTCGCAAGGTATAAATAGATTTTTTGTCTCGTCAAAAACAACAAAACCGCATATTTCGTGCGGTTCGTGTTTGATAGCATAGTCGATGATTTGTTGTTCCAATTCCATTGTTTACCCCAATTTATTTACTGATACAAAGCCACCAAAATTACGCTGATTGCCTCGTAGTTTACAACCGTTTAAGCAATGGCTGCATTTATCCGCTTTGGGGTCAGATGTTGGCTTGTCTTTTTCGTCAAAATACATCTTGCCGGTATAACCGCATTCAGCCGAGCGATAAATCCAAGTGCAGGTGTCCGCCATAATCAGTCGGCTTGGGATTTTAGCATTATCGGTTTCAATCGGTAATGCTAGCGTAAAGGTTGCCGTATCACGAGTGAGACTAGAGAGTTGCTCAATCACAAAATGGCTGATAATTTCTTGATTTGGGTCAGCCTTTGGATTTCCACCGGCAAAATTAACCGCATCTAAATATTGAGCGTAAACCTGATGTCTCCGCACAATAGCTCCGATGCACTCATCAAACTGGTTAGCAATACCCGTTACCAAGCCAAATAGATTAGATAGCGTTAGGGTAGGGCGGTTGCTGGGTCCGCTACTGTTTCGCTCAAATCCACTTGCTTCAATCGGGTAAGGTTCGTAAGTTCTACCTTGCCATACTACACTAGCTTTCAGCTCATTGAGTCCCGAGTAAAAGCGGTAAACACTACCGGCATTACCGCTTTTATCTTTTAGATTGCGTAAATCCACCTCGTACAAATCCAGCATTGCATTTTGCTCAAGTTTGGCAAGATCGAGCTTCATTTGATTTGAGATACTAACAGGCATTATGGCACTTCCTTAAAAGTTACACTAAATTCCCAATGGTTTAAGCCAACCATTTTGGCGGGCCAACTGCTACACACTACTTTTTTGTTTTGTTGTGTGTATGGATCTTTAAAGAAAAAAGGGGAGACACCTCGATGTTTGGCAAAAAATGCCTCTACCGCTAAATGTTTCCCTTTCTTCACTTTGATTGTGCCGGTATAGGTTCGCAACAGATTATTCAACCCTTTAGGAGAGCGTTGCGTATAACCATCCCCGAATTTAACTTCCATTATTTCGGGGTTATTTTCAACCGATAAATCAGTGCGTACACACCATTTTAATGTTTCCATTAGGCAAATACTCCTCCTGCTCGGAAGTTATTTTGGATCATACCGTTTGCTTCCTGTCGGGCAATTTTACGCATTAACTCAACGGTAATTTGCGTTTGCTCGCCTTGCTGTTTTTGGCTCACTTTGGCATCTACTGGTTCACCATTATTGATAACCTGTACACTAATACTACTTTGAGCAGATTTAGGCTGATAAGATGATGATGGTACTCTTGGCACCGCTACACCACCGCCGGAAGCAAAACCACGCTTACCATAGTTAAGATAGTTGAGATAATCCAAACCAAGACGTGCAGTGGCTTCTTTGGTAAGAACATATTCACCTTTGTGGACAATGCCTGCCGGGGTGTATTTGCCACCGTCGCCGGTATAGCCGCCAGTAGCCCAAGTGCCTAATCCATAGGTAGCATTACCATCAATTGTAGTTGTTGGTCCTTGATAACCGAACAACATAGTTGCTCCTTGCTTGATAGCATTAAATAACATCATTTTGATGATCATTTTGCTAAGATCGGATAATACAGAATTAGCAAAACTGCGAAAATCGGCTTTACCGGTCATCACAAAATTAGTCAAATTATCAGCCATTCCGTCAAAGGTGTTTTGGGTAATATTAGCAACATTTGCTGCTACATTGCTGACATCAGTCTCAATATTATTCCAGCCTTCTAGCATACCTTGTTTAAAGCTACCTCGAGATTGCTCTGTTTGAGTTTGGATTTCGGCTCGACGTTCCTTGAGCTTAGCGATTTCTTCATCTAATTTGGCAATATTTTCAGCCGTCATACCAATTTTGAGCCTTGCTGCCTCAAGATCTAACTCGTGGTTATACTGCATTAGCTCTTGCTCTTGGCGAGTTTTACCGAGCAAGGTTAATTCAAACTCCATTGCTTTGAGTTTTTCACCATTATTGTAGGTAAATTGAGAAATGGCTACCTGTTGCTGGGCGGAATCTAACTGACCGGCTAACTCTTTAAGCCTTGCGACACCTTGCTCACCGTAACCTTTGTATTTTTCAGCGTTGATCGCAATATCTTCTGTTAGTTTTCGGACTTCTTGGTAGTCGGAAACTTGACCGAAAACGGCAATATCTGCGGCATTCGCTTTTAGACCAGCTAAACGGTTTGTCATCTCCGCCACTTGATTTTGATAACTTTCCGCAGAGCGTTCCGCATCACGCTGTTGCTTTTTAGCCGCTTTTTCTGCCTCTTTTTCTGCCTTGGTTTTCTTAGGTTTACTGCCTTTACTACCTGTTTTGATACTACTTTCTTTCAGGTTTGCTAATTGAGCTTCATAGGCTTTTTGATAATCTAACCCGGTAAAATCTTGCCCCTCAAGATTAAGCTCCGCTTGTAGCTTATTGGCTTCATCGGTTTTGCCATCTCGTTTTAATTGGCTGATTTTGGTTTGTTTATTTAAGCGGTCAATGTATTTTTGAGCCTTGTCAGATACAACAGCACCTTCGCCAATATTTAGCCCCATACCGGATAAATTAGCCACCATTACCGCTGCTCGCATAGCTTCACCGGCAACACCGCCAAGTGCAGTAGCGATATTATTCGCAGCAATCACCATTTCGGGAGATTTGACAGTAAAGTTACCAATAGAGAGGTTTAATCCATCAATTTTGATTTGGCTTTCGTCAATGTGAGGATATAATTTGACAAATTCCTCTCGTAGGTTAGCGATTGGAATATGGGCTTTTAAGGCTTCTTGAGCCTCTAAGCTAGAGTTCAAGGTTCTTTGAGTTTTTTCAGTATCTGCGGTCACTAATTTCAGCTCTTCTTGTTTTTTCGCAAGCTCTTCCGCACTCATTGTAACACGCACAGTGCCAGCAAACGCATCCTCATAAACCGTCGCACCTTGCTCAATTTCACGAGTAAGTTCAGCTTGGCGTTGTTTCAGACTAGCTAATGCTGTTTCCTGTTCTTTGATCGAACGAGACAATTTAACCATTTCGGCATCAGTCTGAGCCTTAGTCATTTTCTCGATATTAGCTCGAACAGAGTCTAAACTGTCTGCATATCGTAGTGCTTCTTCTCGGGCTGCTTTTTTACTTTCAGATAATCCCCATAATGCAGCACTAGCGGTTGTGGCAATAGTGACTAAAGTCATCAACGGGTTAGACAATACTGCAGCTTTGAGCATATTCATTTCATTTCGAACACCTGCAGCAATACCTTGATAAAGAACCATTGTGGCACTCGTTGCCCGAGTACTGACAGCATAAGCTGATTGTGCGACGGTATTTTCTAAATAAGCTGCTTTTAACGCATTTTTTGCTACTTGTTGCTGCTGATCCAAGAAAATTTGCTTTTGGCTCAATTCATGTTCGACACGATTTAATTGCTGCAACTGCTGTTGAATAACCTTCCTCTCGGTATAACTCACTGCTGAGAGAGACTGAATTTGCAATTTTTGACGCTCTACTTGAATTTGTGCCTGTGTTGCAACAACATCAGCCTGTTTTGCTTTAGTATCTTCATACTGAGCAAGGGTATTAGCATACGTTGCTTGAGTTTCTTGAGCCATTACAACAAATTTTTCTCTTTTAGCTGCTGTTTCAGTCACGGTTGCTTGAGCATTTTTAATTGCCCCAATTGCTACATTTGCTTGATCTTGTAAAAATGAACCGAGTTTTAATCCAGCAAATGATATACCCAAAACTGTTACAGCACGTGCAGCAATATCAAAATTATCTGCAAGCAACCCTAATACATTAACAACTGATTGTGATACCCCTAATGCTTGATCCGTTTCGCCCACCCACTTTTCAGTTGCAGTAGAAAGATTTTGCATTGCACCACTTATTGTTGTTGCCGTTTGGTTATATTGTCCGTTTACATAACTTTCTGCTTTCTTTAAGCCTTCAATCATCTTTTCAGCGGACATTTCGCCGTTATCGACCATTGCTTTAAATTCAGCAGTAGTAATACCTAAGCCTTTGGATATCGCTTGAACTATTGATGGCGTTTGGGTCATCAACGAGTTAAACTCTTGGGCTTTCATCTTGCCCATTAATAGCGACTGACTAAATTGCACTAATGCATTTGAGGCAGTAGCGGAGCTTGCTCCTGATATAGCTACCGATTTAGCGACTGTTTCTGTCAGCTTTGCAACCTCTGTTTGTGAAATCCCGAGCTGTTTGGAATTTTGTGCGAATGTTTGATAAACAGACGATGTAGCTTGAGTCGATTGTGCCGTTTTGAGCGAAATATCGTACACATCAGCCATAGCTCGGGCGTGTTGTGTTTCGGTTTCAGTGACTAATTTGAGTTTATTACCGAGTTCGGTATAGCGATCAGAAAACTGTGATAATTGACCTGCAGCATTACGTAGTCGTTCAAGATTATTTAGCTTAAATTCCCATTTAGTTGCAGTATTGATATTCTTAGCTGCATTTTCTATATTACCTAAGTATTTAACTGTTCGATTCGAAAATTGTTTCGCAGCATTTTTAGTTTTTTCTAAATCAACCTGAAAATTCTTGGCAAACTTTTGTGCCTGCTGTTCTGACTTACCAAGAGCTTGTTGGAACTGTATAGCCTCCAAACTGAGATAAATGTTGAGTTGTCCAAGAGAAGACATCATTTTTCTCCCATAAAAAAAGCCCACCGATGGTGAGCTTTATAAAACAAAATAGCAAATTTATTGACTTAGTAACGTGGCTTTAATAGATAGTCACAAAATTTAATAATGCCATTTAAAACAGCGATAATGAGATAATAACCAAATACGCCAATAAGTATTGCTGCAAATAGAATATCTCCGAAAGTACCGTTAGACCACATTTGTGGGATTGTAATAAAAAGAAAATAAGGAGTCACAATAAATAAAGCAAATAATTTACATAAAATCCAAACAGCATTAGTCGTTGATGATATGAGATATTTAACCATTGTGCCTCCTTCAAAATAACTAAAATATACTTATGCTAAAATAAGATAATTTCTCCTAAAATTCAAGTAATATCCTGCATTATTTTCTTTTATTCAAATACTCTGCCACTCCGTCATCAACTAAGTCATCATCTTCATCAACACGATTAAAAAACGGCATAAAGTCTGACAATTCGGGAGCTTTGCCTTTCGGATCACGGTTAATCATTGCCATTAAATGTGAGAGCTGAGCCTGACGGTAATCTTCCCGCCATAGGCCGAAAGGTTGCTCTTGATAGAAGAGTTGGTATTCAGCAAAGTGGCATTCGGGCATCTGTTCGATTTCTTCCAGTGTTTTACCTAATGCGAGAGAGTGTGTTAGTTGGAACTTTCTTCGCTCGCTAAGTTTTTTGGCTCACCCGCTGCCACTGCAGCACTAAAAGCCTCAAAAACACTACCGTCTAGTTTAGATATAGCAATTAAGTCATCTTCGCTTTCTGGGTTAAACAGATTATTACCATCTTCATCACATAATCGAGTAGCAATCGCTCGAGGCAATGAATATGGGTCATATACATTACGCAAAGTAGCTTGTAGTTCGTCTTCATCCTCAAAATTTAGTTCAATACCTTGTGTTTGAGCTAATTGTATTAAATGCTGACGTTGCCCAAAAATTTGTTTATTGGTTTCTCCGACTGTTAAATCACGTAGGAAATATTTTTCACCATTGATGTTAATTTCACGCAGAGCCGGTTTGTTTGATAATAATTTATCGCGTAGCGTCATAGATTATTCCTTTAGTAAAATTCTGATGTAAAAAGACCGTTTGTAGAAATAACAAGCGGTCGGTTTCTAGATAAAATTTGCAACTAGATTAGCAAATAGTCTCGGCCTGCAGGTTTAATTGAAACAGAGCCTTCGTATTTGCCTTTGACTTCGCCGGAGAAACCATTACCAGCTTCAATAAAGCCTGTACCATAGGTTGTACCATTTTCATTCGGCAATTCAAGTTTGAATGGAAAGGTCGCTTTTTCATAGAATAATTTACGCAGGCGTTTTTGCATTTCGTGGCTTGGGCTGTGGAAGAAATTCAGCTTGATAGAGCCAAATTCAATTTCACCTGGTTCGGTTTCTGTGCCTTCGGAGCAAACCGTCGTTACATCTTCGGTAGAAAGCGTATCGTCCGATTTTTCAATGTTTTTGATCGCACAGAATTGGGCAGAGAATTGTACTCGTGCGGCTTTGGCTTGTGTGTAGCTACTTGGTAGGTCTTTACCTTCCCAGTTCACTTCTTCACAGAGTTTAACCTGATCGCCTGTTACCGATAAAACAGGGTAAACGCCGTCAAGTTGGCCACAGCCGGTAATTTCAATCGCATCACCTTTATTGTAGCCTGAGCTAGCGATAGTTAATGTAGCTGTAGCAAGGGTAATTGCAGTAATTGCTTTTTGCCCTTCCTTGCCTACGCCAATGCGGAATTTAGTGCCTTTAAATGGGGTAGTTTTAGCCATAGTTTAGTCCTCATAAGCTATTTGATAAGTAAACATTCGCCGATGGAGTTGGGTTTCTGCTTCGTAATCGCTGAAATCTGATACTCGTTCGGCAAAATTAAAAGAATCTTCGACTGCTTCTATCACTTTTTTACGCAGTCGAAAAATATCATCAGGATTGCGACTGTAAATATCAATTTGCACCGTGTAATCGTCCATGTCACAGTCAATTAGGGCGGAGTTGGGCGATATATTAGGAAATTGATACACAATCACAGGGTATTCCGTGTTGGTTTCGGGAATAACCTCATAAAAACAACGCCCCGAAACAAGCGATTTCAGGGCGGAGTAGAGTTTGTATTGGATCAAGAAGTTGCCTCCTTGTGGATTTCGGTGCGGAGCGTGTCGGTGATCGCTTTTGCTGCTTGCTGTTTGCTTTGCTCAAATGCCGGTCGCATAAATGGTTTGGCTGCCATTTTACTTGTACCAAATTCCACAAACCGCCAGTAGTATGGATCGTTAGGGTTGTAAGCCCCTCCTTTTCCGCTCTTGCCTTTGAAACGACTGATCTGATTTTGGCTGGCTTTTTTTACCCAAATAATGGTTTCGGTTTTACCATTTTTGATTTTAGTTCGAGCCGTGATTGCCTTTTTCAACGTGCCTTTCTTTCGATGGGGTACATTTTCCTGCAAAACAGGGGCTTTGGCTCGTGCCGTATCTCGCACAATCGTTCCACCTTGTCGCATAGCTTTCACTGCAATGCGGTTGGCAGCTTTTCTACCAAGCTGTTGCATTTTCTGCCCCAGCTCTTTTAGCCCTTCGACTTTGACGTTAAGTGTTGCCATTCGTCAGCTCCTTACAATGCAGTAAGAGGCTTCGGTTTAGTTCTCGCCAGTTTTGGATTGCTACAATCTCAAATAGGCGTGCGCCAAACTTAATCCGCATTGTGTGATCAAGGTTTGGCAGGTAGCGTAACCAAATTTGCACTGTTGCCTCAGCGTGAATTTGATTTGCTGAAATCAGTTCTCGCCCAGAAATCGGTTTTACTTCCGCCCAAACGGTGTGTAGATCGTGCCATTCAGCAACGACTGCACCATATCCGCTTGGGCGTTGGCGTTGCGTCTGGATAATAATACGATGACGAAGTTTGCCGATGTTCATAATTTTCCTTACTGTAAATGTTTAGGGAAATTCGACCGCTTGTTAGAGCGTGAGAAATTTATAAGGCTGAATAATGATTTCGACTGTTGGCGGAATCGCAAAATTCGGTGAGTTATTCGCTTCGTTCCAACCACTACGGTTTTCATACAAGTATGCCGTGAGCATCAATACCGCCAACTTGATGTCTTCCTTCAGCAGTAACGCATTTGCCGGTGGCTCTTCGGGCAATTCATCAAATAGTTGGCGATTTGTCAGGTTTTCTACTGTTTTGCGGGCTGAAAGTAGATAGCCATTGAGCAAATCGTCTTCTAGTTCGTGTTCGATACGGCATTGTTGTTTGACTTCTTCTAGAGTAATGTTCATTGCTTTACCTTATAGAAACAGGGAGAATAGTTTTTCTCCCTGTGTAGAGTGATTAGCCTTTACTGGCTAAAGATTTGATTGCAGCGGTATCTTCAAGCACACAGTCGAAACGGTGGAATGCTAGGAAACCGACTTGGTCAAACTCTGCGTAGCGTTCCACTAAACGGCGTAATGTCATACCCGACACTCGGCGGATAATGAAACGGCTGAAATCGCCGAAGTACGCAAATTTTGCACCGGCAGCAATGTCTGCGATTCCTTGGTCAATAACGTATTGCTGACCTAAAATAGTTGCTGGTGCAACACCTGCAATATCAGGCAACCATAATGGGCGTTTTTGACCGTCCACCATTTCTTTTAATGCTCTCAATGTGTTGTCGTTAAACGCAAGGCGAGTAGTACCTACATTGCGGTATGCAGGATCAACTGAGTGAATTAAAGCGTTTAAATCTGTCCATGCTACAGCAGTGGCCGCCGCTGCTTGTGTGACACCAGTCACCGAAGCCTGTAAGCCTTTCGGTTGTGCCGGTGTGCCCAAGCCTGTACCTTGGATAAGATATTTTGCCTCCGTACGTCCGATACGTTGAGCAATACGGCTTGCTAAAAATGCTTCAATATCTACCCCTGAATCTTGTAGTAATTCATTCGATACACGGATAATTTTTGAAGAAAGTTTTTTAGCACCCAATTCAGCAGAACCAAATTCTACATCTTGCTCGGTTGCAGCTACGTTTTCCCCGATTAATTCACCTTCTTCTGCTGTGCCGTCTGCGGTTGCCCACATAATCGGATGACCATCTGCCGTATTAAGAATTTGAGCTACGCTTGCAATACCGCCATAGGCTTTCATTTTTTCCACAATACGAGCTTGCATTTCTTTTGGCACGGTATAGCCGCCCTTGTTATCTGTGCCGGCAGCTTGAGCTCGAAGTTCAGCCATTACCTGTTTTTCTTCTTGGGTTAACTCACCCAAGCCACGGCGTAGGAATGAATCAAATGCTTGTGAGCGTTTTGCTTCCGTATCTAATACCGGATCTTTCGCTTGCTCTTCACGTTTTTCTTCCACAAAGAGTGCATCGGTTGAACGTAACGATTCTTCACGCTCAATTTGTGCCTCTACGCCACCCAGTTCGTGTTTCATTGAGTCCCACTTAGTGCGTTGTTCGTCCGTCCACGTTTTTTCTCCGATTTCGTCATTTAATTGACGCATTTGAACCGCAATATTGCGGCGTTTTTCTTGTAGCTCGTGTAATTTAGCCATTTTGGTTTCCTCTTAAATGAAAAAAGCCACAAGAATGTGGCTCGTATTGATAAAAATTTTGTTGGTTTAAGCACTAATCAGGCTCAAAAATCGTTCTCGTGCGGCTTTTTGTGAAACGGCTTTTGCGATTGCTCCTGAATCTCTTGCCTCTTTCCACGCTTCAAGGGAACGAGCGGTGCTGCTGGCTTCTTGGTAAGCCGGATAAGTTACCGGACTAACGTCATACAGACGTGAAATTTTGTGAATTTCCCGAATGATGATGCCATCTTCATTTTCGTACCAATCATCACCATTGCGTGCGATCTTGAACGCGAAAGATGATTGGGTAATATCGCCGCGTTTTAGTGGGGCGATAACTAAATCACGAATGGTAGGGGTGTCGGGGGCGATGATGTCATATTTTAAGCCTGTTTCATCGACAGAAAGGCTTAGTGTGCCAGCTTTGCTTCGACCAAGAATGAAGTTTGGATCGTGATTGAATAAACCCCGGACATCGTCTTCTAGAACATCATCAAAGGCCCCTGGCATAATGATTTCACGGAAACCCCACATTACTTCTGATTTTGAGTTGAATACTGAGCCGTAGCCGATAATGTGCGTTGGCTCGTTTTCTCGGTTTTCGGCTCGTACTTCGCCAGCGTAGGAGCGTTTTTCAATATCACTCATTGCTGTTCTCCTGTTGTTTGTTTTGTTGAGATTGTTGGGCGGCATTCACGCTGACAAGCATTTCATCTAATCCCTCAACCGGGTTCATATCTTCCAGTTGGCGTGCTTCGTTGCGTGACATCCAGCCATCGGTGATAGCATTGTGGTAGAACGTTGCTCGTTCCGCTGCTGTACCACGCATAATGCCGGCTAGGTTAAATTTGACGAAATAACCTGCTTTGCGTTCTGCATCAGTAAATATTTTACGATTAAGTTCTTGCTCCCAATTTACAACCCACGGCATTATGCTATAGCGG
Source organism: Mannheimia granulomatis (assembly GCF_011455695.1). NCBI lineage: Bacteria > Pseudomonadati > Pseudomonadota > Gammaproteobacteria > Pasteurellales > Pasteurellaceae > Mannheimia > Mannheimia granulomatis. The sequence goes on from NZ_CP015030.1 coordinate 487,601, forward strand.
ATAAACTGAATAGTTTGCTCGGAAATATTAGAGAAAGTCGCCTTTTCTAAATCATTTATCATGTGAGCCGGTACATTGAAAATACCGGCAATTTCTGAGCGGTTGAGTTTCATCATTGAGAGTAGTTCGGTATCAACAGGGGAAACTGTTAAGGCTTTATAATCAAGTTCAGCAGGAAGAAAAATAGTTTTATTTTCTTCACTTCGCAGCTTATTTTGTGCCTCTTGCCACATCGCTTTGAAATTCGTCCAAGAACTGCTATTGATAGGTGTTTTTACCGATAAAATCCCTGCGGGGCGTGCATTACCGCCAAAAAAACTACTAGCAAATTTGCGTGCATCTAAGCCTAAGCCAATAGTTTCGGCGTGCGTTTGAATGACGGATTTGCCTGTTTTGATTGACGGCCCAAGTGATTTAATGTGAATCATATCATCGGGCGAAATGCTCAATGTTTTGTCATCATCGTAATAGCCGTAAACGTGGCGACCTCCATTTTTCAGTAGCTGAACTTTCCATGGTTCAAGCGATTCGAGAGACTGCACTGTCCCATTTTTATTCCGTACGATGTGAATGTATGCATTGCCATACAGTAGCACCGCACTTTGGGCATATTCACGCAATTTATATGAGGTTTGCCAAAAATTAGGGCTGTCGTGGAGCAAATAATATGTGGGGTGTTCTCGCTCCGTTTCTACCTTGCTGCCACTTTTACGCTTAACGTGTAGAGGTAGTTGTGCAATGGAACTAGATAGCACATAGACACAAGCATAAACCGCCGACAATTTCATTGCGAGATCGGGGCTAACGGTTTTTGTTGGCTGTGAGCCAAATAATTCTTCATAAGCATTTTCTGCACTTAATGGAACAGCTGGGTTTTCTAGTGAGCGAGTGGTAAAAAGTTTGTCAAAAATCACCGCTTACCTCCTGAGGCAAAAATAGCCAGTAGCAGTAGCAACGCACCACTTGTCATTAATGTCACCTCTAATCCATATTTGAGGTATAAGCCATAGCACAAGAGCCCAAAACCTGTTAAACCTAACAGATCTAAAATCAGATTTTTCATAGCGTTAATACCTCATTAGGGAAAAAGTTATCGTCCACGTTCAACATAATGCGACCGATTGCCATCATTAGGGCAACTGCTCCGTCAATTTTGTTTTCTGGGATTTCTTTAATCGGGCGAACCACGTCATCATTACCCGGTACAGTTTTACCGACAACGTTACCGATACACCACGTCATAATCGGGTTGCCGTCGTGATGGAAACGTCCGCTTTCGATAGCCGCCTCCAACTCTTTCATCGGGTCGGAGAGGTTTGTGTAGTTTTGGGTAATGGTTATCGGGTTTAAGCCTTCGTCCGCCAAATTGTGGCTGATCGCAATCGCTCCGTGTGGGTCAATCGCCACACAAGACACTCTGTGTTGGTGGTTGGTTTCTTTGATGACTTCTTCGATTTCGCGATAATCCACTTCTGCACCGTCTGTTGCGGTTAGATGTCCGCTGTTTACCCATTTTTGGTACTTATCGACTACACGTTTTAACGCTGTGTCGGTGTCGTAAACAGTATCTTCCGGCACAAAAAATTCAGGAGAAATGCAGTAGTAATGGCGTTTACCATCAATGATTCGGCTGAATACTTTAACGAGCGAGTTCATATCGAGTTTGCGAGCCATATCTAGCCCTAAATAAACCTCGTCATTTTGGAAATCATTGAGGCTGAGACTTTCGTCTTTGCAGTTTTCCCAGCTTACCATATTGAAAAAGCTCTCTTTTGCCGATACCCATACGTTTAGGTGTTTGGTTTTAAAGGTGTTGGTAAGTCGTGCGTTGTTGATTGCTTTATTTTGTTGGCTAATCAGATAATCGCCATACACCGATACATCAAAATTGGGGTTCGCCTTACGAAGTACGCTTTCGTCTGTCCAATCATCATCTTCATCAATGGTGTAGATAATGCCGAATAGTTCGTCATTTGGGATTGCTCCGTTGAGTTTTTCAATTACTTCTCGGCGTTTGTCGTAGCACGGTCCTTCGATGTTGTAGCCAGCGGTAGTGATAATAAACATCAGCGGCTGTTTTCTTGCTCCCATACCGGTGAGCATTGTGGTGTAAAGTTCATCATTTTTGTGTTCGTGGTATTCGTCCACGATGGCACAACTTGGTGATGCACCATCACCCGGTGAGCCGATCAGCGGTTCAAATCGGGAACCATCACTTGGACGGTTAAGATTTGATGCATTTACTTCAATGCCAAAAGTAGAGCAGAGCAGATCGGTTTTCTTACACATTAAGCGAGCAGGGCGGAATACTTCCCACGCTTGCTTTTCGGTGGTTGCACCTGAATAGACTTCAGCACCAAATTCATTGTCCATACAGAACATATACAAGCCTACACCGGCAGAAATTGCCGATTTACCATTTTTACGCGGCACTTCGACATAAATTTCACGATAGCGACGAAGGTTGTTAGATTTGCGTAGCCAGCCAAAGGCATTTGCTACGATAAACAGTTGCCACGGTTCAAGTGTGATGTTTTGGCGTTTCAATGCCCATTCACCCTTGGTGTGCGGTAGGTATTGAATGAACTTACAGGCTTTTTCCGCTTTCACTTCATCAAAAAAGTAAGGGAATTTAACCGCTTGTTGTTGCTCTAAATCATCTAAAAATTGTTGGCACGTTTTCACGATAAATCGACAAGCGGGGATTTTACCTGCGACAACATCTTTGGCGTATTTAGTCGCTTTTTTGATATTGTCCGTCATTGTAATAACTCCGCAAATGGGTTGATGTTTTGTTCGTCTGCTTTGCCGGTTAGGCGTTGGCGGCTGCTTGGGTCAAGTCCAAGCAGAGAGCCAAATGTTGTCATCTGTTTTAGTGCCTCATTTAGTACAGTAAATGCCGGATTTTTGGATAGTCCGCCATTGCTGTTTTCTACGAATGTGCCGTATTTATCTATATCTTTACAGGCTGAATTTCGGTTCTGATAGGCAATACAGTAGTTAGCAACAACCTCAAGATCCGTTTGAAACAGTACGCCTTGAGGTAATAGTTCTTTCAAAAGAAAAGCCCACATTCGCTGACCATCTTCATTAAGTTGGGGCGGTGGTGGGCTGTTTTCATTAAATGGGCTAAATTCAGGCTCGTTCTGATTTAGTTTTCGTTTCCCGGGGTTGCCTCGACGTTCTTTCACTTTCGTCGGGGTGGGTTTTCTTCCTCGCCCCGGCGTTGTTGATTTTCCTGTCATTTGGCGTTTACCCTAAATTTTTAATTTCGCGGTTGTAAAAATTGAGTTCAGGGAGCGGTTTCCAAGGCGAAAGGTTGTAGAGATTTTCCTACCCCTCCCCACTAACAATCTATGCTAATCGTTCTCGTGCGGTTTTCGTTTTATGGCACGAATAACACAAACTTTGTAGATTGGATAAATCATCATTGCCACCGTGAGCCTTAGCAACAATATGATCCACAGTTGAAGCTGACACATACAAACCTCGCTGTAAACAGGCTTGGCACAAATGCTTATCGCGTTCTAGTACGATTGCTCTTAGCTTTCGCCATTGTGAGCCATAACCACGTTGCGATGATGTTTTACCTTGTTGGTGTCGCTGCCAACCGCAAGCCTTGTGTGTATCACAATACCCACTCGGATCAGTTGTTGTATGCTTGCAGCCTTGCTTGCGACAGGCTTTGGGGATTCTAGCTGGCATAATAAGTTATTGATAACGTTTAGCTTTTACTTTACTTAGCGTAGTACCTGTATCAGTAAGCACTTCCGCATAATCTGTTTCATAAATAAAAATAGATTGTAGCTCGCCAAGCACGTTATCATCTGGAATTAATACCACGGCAACAGGCTTACCACTCACACCATCGGAACGTACTGTGGTTGCAATCTGTTCAGGACATACCTCTTCTTTGCCTTCCTCATCGGCATAAACAGTAGGGAAGTGGAGAACAGTTTCAAAGGGCTTGCCTTTGTCTTCATCAAGTAAACCTTAGGGCTTGCTCAATTGCGGTTTGATAACCATCAGAGCCAGCGTATGCGATGGTAGCTTGTTTAACTTGTGATAACACAACTAACGAACCTAATTTCAATTTAATAATCATAAGTAATCCTTTTGTTAATAGAACACATTGCTTAGTTATGATCTTGATATAATCAAAAGCATAACTAAGTAATGCAACACAAATAGAAAAGGGAACAATTAAGCTCCCATTTATAGTGGCACATCATTCATCAGCACCTAGTCATTTAAACCCTTGTTTGGTTTGTGCCTGCCACTCTCTAATGCGGTCGATTTGACTCGCACATAAGTCACGTTCCTTGATAACAATCATCAAGTAATCAATTGCATCCGCATACGTTTTGCCACTAAACTCTGTCCGTTCGCACGATACTAAATAAGCCGCTGGCGGATATAAATAATTAGTCTTTGTGACCACCGACCGAGTGCAACCGCTTAATGCTGTCGATAACAGCGCCAGGCATAGCAACACTGCCACATGGCTCTTTAATAAGCACTGTCTTAACATTCTCACGCTCCGTTTCCATTTGTGCTTTTAATGCATTTGTAATCTTTTGCTGATTTTCGACCGCTTGCTTTTCCGCTTCCAGTTGAACTGTCAACTCTTGGTTTACAGCTCCCTGCTCAGCAATCAACGAATCCTTTACCTTAACTTCTGCATTCAGTTCATTGATTGTTTGAGACTGGTAGAAAATCCAACCGCCTAGACTCAACACTATGACCGCCAAGCCGACCACGATAAAAGTAATCGCCTTCGTGAATCCATCTAACATAAACACCACCTTAAGTAGCGGTGCGGTTTAGGCTCTTTTGTACACGCTTACGCCATCTAATTTACTTACTCCCATAACCGCACCACTAATCTTATAAATCTGATAAACACAATGCTTTTTCTTTTTCTCTGCGAATAATTAACCCTTTCAGTTTACGACCTCCCGAATATACCCAACGGGGTAATTCATTACATACGCCTTTCCAATCTTGGGAATTTGCTTTACGAAAGAGAGTGGATTTTGATAACGCTCCACAACCAGCATTGAAAGTAATAGATACCGTCGAATCAAAAACAGATTGTGGCATTTGTTTACCGTTCGCAAAACGATTTACACAACGCTCAGCAATTACAATATCGTTTTTCCACCAGCGAGCGATTTCAATATCTGAGTAAATTTTCTTTGCATCAATAGGCTCGCCACTAGCTGCTGTACTACCTACACCAACCGTTAAAACATCAGCGGGGCATTTATAAGGTTCTCGACGACATCCCTCTGCATTACCAATAATTTCTAATCCATCAATACTCGTTCGGAATTCATCACCGTAATTTGTAATCATGACAGCTATCATTGTTAATATAGAACAAGCACCACCGATTTTACTTAAGGTTCCCCATCTATTACTCATCATCAAGCCCTTTTTCTAAACGTTTCACTTTTAACTGATGGATCTGCTCAGCTCGCTCTTCTTCACGGCGTTTAATCTTTCTAAGCTGATATTTTTCCACCAAGTTCACAATAGCGGTAATTGCACCAATAACTAAACTGATTAGTGCTAAGATTTCTTGAGCGGACATCAGCGAAAAAAAACCGCCAATGCCAGCCCACCAGTAACTTTGATTTCCAGGGTCTTTAAACATTTTATCCATACCTTACCTCCTTTTCTTGAGGCAATAAAAAAGACCCTGTTTAAGGGTCTTATCACTGAACTGCTTTATGTCAATGAATCTATGTATTTCTTGACTGTTCGGCGTGCTCTACCATGTTGTCCTTCCAAAACATGGCATTCTGTACCATGGAAGACTTTAAGGCTTTCTGTTGATTGAAGCTCATCATAAGCTAATAAAGCCCAATAATCACCGACATAAAGTCTAAGAATAAGCAATGGCAAAATGTTATTTTTTTGCCCAAACTGAATAAGCTCTTTGTATGTGGTTGATTGTTTCCGTGCAACTGGATTAGAGCTAAGCAGTGAGTTTTTATCTGCCGAATCCTGCCAAAACTGAATCCAATTTTCATACAATGTATCAAAATCATGAATTACATTCTTAGATAATAAAGACAGTGCTTTACTAAGTTTTATCAGGTCTGAATGAGTAATGGTAGGCTGTTGTCTTTGTAGTTTCGGGCGGTTTTGCTGTACTGCTTCACCGGCTGATTTTTTATAATATGCTACAGGTTGTCCATAAGATTCGCCTTTTAATCCGTCTAAATCATGAGCTATGCGAATGTAAGCACCTAATTTCGACTCCCATTGTTTTGATTGAGGATAAGCAATACAAGCATGCGTCATATATAACTTGCCATTTGGTAATGTATTTCCCCAAGCAATAATATGAGCCTCATTTATATTCGATACTCTTGTAAACCCGGCCTCTTGATAAAATCTATCAAAGTCCGCTAAGGTTGTATCTTTATCTGTAAGATATGGATGATATAAAGGCCATAGCCAATCATCAGTAACACCTAAAGTCCAAGCGACACAGTTATAGCATTGTGTAGCAATACTGGTTTCCTTAGTTGTAGCCAGATTTAAGTTTGGAAAGAATGATTTATAAAGGATACTTTCACCTTTATCTAAAGGCTTTGAATATGTGGGAATATTTTTGCACTCGTTCATTTTAAACCTCCAATGAAACCGTGATAATAAAAAAGCCCCGACTGGTAAACCAATCAGGGCTGTAACAATAGTGTTGCGTAATGCACTTGCAATAATCGCAAGGATTACATAAATCCTATACTTTTAGGGCGACCTTGTCAATCTTTTTTAATCATTTGAACACGTCCGCCACAATAATGTCCATCACAGTCGTTATCTAAATCTAATACGTAGCCGCCAACACAGAGAAAAAATATCAATACATATTTCAGCATAATGCACCTCAACCAAATTTTGCGTGTAGAAATCCGCCACTTGATGTTTCACAAGCGGTCAGATTTCATTAATTTTTTGCGAATTAAATTCGGACTATTCCACCTAAGCCTTGAGGTTTATAGGTTCGTAAGGTTTGCAGGGCTAAATGGTAGTGAGCCTCTTCTTTCGGATCGACATCAAATTCTTCTAAGAGTGGTTCAAGAAGTCTTTTCATCGCTCCAAGAGTGGTCTGGTATTCTGTTACGTGGGTATAGGCTTCTATGCCGTGGCGTGAACCAAGCATTTCAAGCGGTTTATGAATTTTTCTCAACAATTCTAAATTGTTGTAAAGTGCGAACCACATTGACGCGAATCTTAGCCATTGCTCTTCCGTGAGCTCTTTTGAGTATTTTTTCTTACGCAATGAGAGTGGTAGTTGGTCATCAGGCAAGGTTAATTGTGTTTGTGTGCTGTATTGCCCGGTTTTGCGAATTTGGGGTAAAACTTCTGAAGTTACCCATTTTCTGAAACGGTGTGGCACTGAACCTTTTTTCACGGCTTCACGGCAACGGAGAATTAGTGTGTACATTCCGCTTTCGCTGACTAAATTTACCTCTTGAACTTGCTTTGAGATACTCTCGGTTAAACCGAGGTTCATTATTGATTGCAATTACACGGATAGAATGAGTTTCAAAATTGAAGGTTGAGAGTTGGGTTTGAGTAGAGATTTGATTAGTCATAATTGACTCCTTTGTTTTTATTTCGAAGTTTTAGCCCTAAGTTTAACTTAAGGTAGCCGAGAGGTTCGAAAACTGAAACAAAGAACAGCCGGGATTATTCCCCTTTCGGGTATTGTATTCTCCGCCCTCTCGACATTGAGCCTATACAATCCTTCTCTAATGGCAAGAAAAAGATCGCAAAATTTAGACACAAAAAAACCGCTTGTCTGACGGGTGCGGATACCGCTTTGTTTCTTTAAGGTTTCGACGCCTATGGAATGTATAATAGTATTTTTTATTTTTGTGGTCAAGATCTCATTTTTATTTATCAATATATAGTATATTTATATAACATTTAAATGATATTTAGAGGTTATTATGAAAAAGCTGGCAGCACAAATCGCTCTGACGGTATTAATGGGAACATTATCAATGTCATCTATTGCCAAAACAGAATGTTTTGGAGAAGGTGAATATCGAGTTTGTACCGAAACCATTACACAATCTGACGGTACAACTAAAGTAGGATCCTATGATACTATGGGGAATAACTACTCGGTAGAATCAGGATGTAAAGGTAATACCTGCTATTCTCAAGATAGTGAGGGAAATTCATATTTGATAAAATCATGGTGTGATGATAAAGGATGTCATTCAGAGGATAGCGATGGTAATCGTTGTACTGTTACCCCATCAGGGAAAATGATTGGTTGTGGACAATAATTTACTTTTAAATATGAGGAGTTGAAAATGGAAGAAACCACACAAATTCAAAAACTAGAAACTCAAAATTCTAATCTATTGACGTGGGGGTGGCTAAGCTACCTTGCTGCATTTTTCTCTATTGGTTTAGGTCTATATAAACTTTTCGTTTATTATAATTCAACCGCAGAAAGCCTGAGAAAAAATGCTTACGTTAGTGGCGATGCTTATAATTATATCATCAATGGCACCCACGCAACGGTGTTTTGTGTTATCGGTTTAGTCTTTGCTGTCATTGGTGCAGGCTGTTTTATTGTTAATGCGATAAATAACAAGAAGTAAAGAATAAAGCCCCTTGGGTGTCAAGGGGCGTTATGATTATTTCTTTCTTGAGAAATTTTCATCATTTTGGCAGTATTCTAAACAATCTCGAATTAAGCCACTTATTCTTAGAATATTTTCAGGTCTGTTAATTATAATGTTGTTACCATTGACTTCCAAACCCGCTCGTTGGATTTCTGCTTGATGGATATCAAGTAGTTCTAATGGCACGTTGATACAAGGTTGCTGTTTATTATCAAAATATCTTAAAACCCATCTATTTGATTTCCCTTGATATAAAACGCTGAAATAACTTTCAGTATCTTTTGCGACTAATTCTGCATTTTCACCAAGAATTAATACAACATAATCAAACAGTAATCTTTCCGTATATGTAGTAACAATTTTGCTATTTGTTTCGTCAACAATTGGAGCTTTTTCGTCAATATCTACATTCACACTTTCTTGCGGCTCAGGTTCTTGTATTTTACGAGATAATCCCGAAACAACCATAGCACTAACCGCTTTTTCTACAGCCTGTTTAACAATAGGTGTTATTGCTTCTATAAAACGTTGATTTAATTGTCTACCTACATTCGAACGACCTGCAACATACCTTACAAATTCGTGATCAACATCTTTTAAACTCTCACTAATTGTTTTAGTAAAGGCAGATAGGTACACGCTTTCTTCGGCTAAAGTTCGTAGTGCCTCAGGCTGGAAACGGTCATGACAAAATTGACTTAATTGATTAATTTTAGAGTCATCTACATTTTCAAAATTAATACGTAAAAACGGAGATTCATCCATAATATTTTTATCTTTTAAATCAGTAAAGAAACGCCATTCTCGTCCATTAGTAACTGCTGCGACAGTAACCTCAGGTGTCGCATTAAAATATCTAGATAGCTGTGGAGAATGATTTGTTAAATTTTCATTATATGATTTTGCTTCAATAAACATAACCGGCACATTATGGCAAAATAAAGCATAATCGACTCTTTCACCATTCTTAACACCTGGAAAGTCAGCTCCATACTCAGCTCGTACTTTAGTTGGATCATATGGATTAAAGCCTAAAATATCTAATAAAGGTAGAATTAACGCTTGTTTAGTTGTTTCTTCAGTTGTGCAATGTGAACCAACCTTAATAACATGCTGGATATGAGATAGTACTTTTTCTTTGAATATATTTTGACTCATTTTTAAAATCTCCCATAGGTAAAAAGAGCCTATACTTTATCGTATTTTTGTAAATTATACTGTGACGTAGATCACGTTATTTAAACCACTAAAGCCAATTTTAACCCAACCACCACACCTAAAACATACATTTCCGCTTGAGCTAACTCTCGCTTGAATGTTGTATGGCTAATCCCCAACACTTGTTCAATTTGGCTATCAGACACCCTTGCCGCATATCGACCAATTAGCACCTCATATTGTTGAGGTTCTTGCTGTTTGAGTTGTTTAACACAGCGGTCAATTTCAAAAATTGAATCATCGGTTAAACGTAATATCCTGTGATTGCTTGTTGGTACAGCTTGTGCCATACCTGCCGCCACGCATGGAAATTCGGTCCCAAGTCTGCCATTGGCAGAATAGCCCCAAAAACGTAAAATACCTTTAATATCAATTAACATCGAATCGCTCCTTAATCCTTACAATTACCGCACCGTCTTTTTGATTACCTTTGTCCTCAAATGTGAGCTTTTTCACATATTTTCGGGAGTCATCAATAATGATTTTGCTATGCACCAAAGAATCCAAAATACATTTCCCTAAGTTGTCTAAATCCCGATCTCGGTTATCCGGAAAGTAAACATCGCACTCTATTTCAACTTGTTCGCCAAATTTTGGCTTATTTTGAGCTGCGAGAAATGTTGCCCATTGATAGGCTTTACCACGTTTACACACCACTCGTCTTGTTTTGCTTACCCATTTCCAGTAGTCATTTACACTTGGCGGATAGGGCAGTATTAATTCAACCATCAATTTCTAACGCTCCTAATCCAATCGCTCGATCTAAAAACTTAATCAACAACTCCAACTGTGAGCCGTAATCTTGCTCAAACTTACCCACATTGCGATGCAATTCGTCGTGGTGGATTCGGCAGAGTGGTATTACAAATAAATCGTGTTGCTTACTTCCCATTTTGCCGCCATAACCGATAATATGATGTGGGTCATCTGCTTGTTTACCGCAACACATACAAGGTTGAGCTTTCACATACTGCAACCACTTCCGCCACTCGAACCGTTGTAATTTCGGTTTTGCCATAAATGCCGCCAAAGGCTCCGGCTCGACTTTCAATTTTAACTTTTCGGCCCATTGCTTTAGATTAGCTCGAGCATTCGGAACATCATCAAAGCCGATATTACTTTCTCGACTGAAACCATTTTTATTCAGAGCTGGATAACCTAAAAATAGTTGTAATGCGTTATCGTCTAACTCATTAAGTAAGCCTTTTATACTGGCAAACAGCACTAAATCAGCAAATTCAATCGCTGTGGATTGCGTTTTTCTCAGCGTGAGCCGGATTTGTTGGTCCACAAAGTTTTCCCAGTTTTTATCCGCTAATGCAATTAAGGTGTCTTTGGTAATTTCACCATCCATTCGCATTTTGTCGTGATGCCAACATAGCTGTGCTGCACCGTTTTCGGTATGAGCTATTACTCTTTCCGGGTGGCAGTATTTACCATCTCGGCATTGGCAAGTTTGGATTGACTTCACAAAACGAAAATAGGGTGATTCTTTACTCTGTTTATTTAGCTCATTGAGCTTTTTTCTCACGTTTTCTGATTTCGCAAATACCGCTAACTCTTTACAAGCGGTCAAATTATCCGAAAAATTTGCAACCTTGCCTGATTTAACCGTCGCTAAATCGGTCGGTGCAGGTTGCAATAATGTCCGCTCACCGAAAGCGGCAGGAGAAACATCTTTCGGCACGCGGTAAAACACAATGCCGACTTCTGTTTGGAAATAGGGAGTGAGTAATAATCCTTCTGCCATTTGGCTAATCCTTACTGAAATGTTGGCACTTTTAACTGGTCAATACGCTCAACTGCGTTTTTAATTTCTTGGCTGATAACCATCGGCAAATCTCGTTCAAGTGGCCGCTTGTTTTTGGTGTTGATCGTAGCGTGGTACATCACTAAATTACGTTTGTCACTAAAATCCCATTCCTTAAATGGATTCCTACTTAGAGATTTGCTCCATAAATCTCTTACTTCCTCCACCGTTGGCATAATCAACCGCTTTTCTAACTCAGCCGGTGCAACCCACTTGCCATTTACACAAACAGGCTTGCCGTTGTTCGCCCAAGCGGTCGATTTTGGCAAATAATCTGCAAAATTGGATTGGCGGAAAATCGTTTTAGGGCAGAGGTATTCACGCATTTTTTCATCTCGTCCCCATTTGGCGACAAGGTAATCTATCACTTGGCAACATTCCGCCACCGAACATTCCCGAATACGAGCCGCAATGTTTTTTGCCCACGGTTTGAGTGAGTAGCCTACAGGCTTACGCTCGCCAAGCTGTACCGCCAAAGTTGCCAAAGCCGAATTGAGATAATTCAATACAACTTCAGCCGGGTCAGGTTCCCCCGATTCGGGGGTTAGGGGGCTATTATGATCATTATTATTTTTATAATTAGTATTATTATCTGTCGGATTTTTTTCCGAGCTTTCTCGGATTTTTTTCCGAGTTTTTGCGGAATTATTTCCGAAACTCGGATTTTTTTCCGACTCTCGGATCGACTCGAATTTATTCCAATCACACCCTTTTTCGGTTAAGCGGACGTAATCCTTACCATCCATTTTGAAATGATCGATAATGCCTTTTTCTTTCAGTACCTTATATTGGCGGTAAACTGTATCTTCTTTGCTAAATACGGCTGGCAACTCTTCACAGACTTTGCCAAATGACATCCAGTAATACGTTATACCATCAATCACTACAGCTTTCGCCCAACTAGAGGCTTGATTGATTAAATCAACCAACGCACCTTGTGTGATATTAATTTCCCACTCCACTAAGCGGACATTGTTTATTGTTGATGTGAATCTCATTGTCCTAACTCCGATGCGTAACGTTGAGCAATCCATTCAATCCCTTTGGCGGTTACTCTTGTTTGGGTAAAATTATGACCGTGTTCTGCTGTGCCAGTTTTAACTGCAAAAAGCTGTTTAGCCTGTTTGTCTTGGTAGGGGAGTAAGTTGCCGGATTGGCGATATAAAACCCGATCCCGCTCTAAGCACTCAATCAATCGCTTTTCCGGGAAACTGAGTATCTTGGCGGTTTCTCGCAATGATTTTGTTGTTCCCACCTCAACATAATGCTCAACAAATGCCACTTTCGGGGCTTGAAGTGCTAATTGGTGGTTTTGCTGTTCGATGACTTCTTGTTGCTCTGCCGCCAACCGTAGAGCTTGTGAGAAAGATTGCGGAATACCTTGTCTGCTTTCTAGCTCTTGCCAGCGATCAACCAAACGGGCAGTAAATTCTGGACATAACTGAGCAACAATTACATAGGTATCACGTTTATTGATATGGTATTCATAATAGATTTGACCATTCTGAGGGTGGGTGTACGGCATTGCCTGATACCCCCCAATAACCCCTTTTTTCATCAAGCGGTCTATTGATACGCAAACATCTGAATGACGACTTTCAGTTAGCTGAGCGATTTCACGACTACTCATCGTAATGCTTGCTTTTTGTTCGGGAATGTTTAATAATTGAGTCATCGAAAATACCTTTCGTGTTTAGTTATGTACGAAGACCACCGTTCCAGCGGTGGTTTTTTATTTGCCTGAATTTCGTAAAACAGCCCAATCCACATCGGGGCGTAATTCTTCACAGGTTACTTTCCCTTCTGTAAATTTTTCGATTTCCGGACAACGTTCCGCCGGTACTTGGCGTTTGCCATTTACCCAAAATGACACTATGGGTTGAGCAACTTTGATTGCTTTTGATAGGCGAGCCATTTCCCCTCGTTCTGAGGATTCTAAATATTCATGTAATTGCATACAGCCTCTATAAACTCTAAAGAATATCTAAATGATATCTTAAAAGCAATATCTAATCAACATCTAAATATTGTGTGATTTGATATCAATTTGATATTAAAATGATAAAAACTTGGAGGTTGGTATGAAAACAGTAAAAGAAAACAGATATGCTAATTTATTACTCTTAATTGAAGAGGCTGGAAGTGTCCCCAGATTGGAAGAGAAGACTGGTGTCACGGCTAATTATTTAAGGCAAATCAAAAACAAAAATGCTATTCAGAACGGTAAGCCTAAAGGAATTGGCGACAAAATTGCTGCTAAACTGGAAGATGGTATGAATAAGCCTAGAGGATGGTTGGATCAAGTACATTCAGAGCAATCAATCCTTATCAATTCAATGATAGGAAATGAAGAGCAAGAATTACAGGAGCAAGATTTAAATGATTTTGTCATCATTGATGTATTAGATGTCAGTGCTAGTGCAGGCTTCGGCTCAAGCAGTGAATTAGTTGAAGTAGTCAATCAAATGCGTTATGTGCCTGAGCAATTTTATTCCCTCTTTCGGAATATGGCACCTCGATACATCAGAATTATCAATTTAAGTGGTGATTCTATGTACCCGACCTTTTCCTCGGGAGATATGCTTTTCGTTGATATTAGCGTAAATGAGTTTACCGGCGATGGTGTTTATGTATTTACATATAAAGGACATTTATATGTTAAAAGATTACAAAATACAGGTGATCAATTATTAGTTATTTCAGATAACAAACTCTATGAAAAGTGGAGTATCAAAGAAGAAAATCAAGAGCAGTTATTTATTCACGCTCGAGTAAAAGTCCACCAAAGCCAACAGTTGAATTTTATTGGGTAAAGCATGCTATCACCTACAAAACAGATGGAGCAATTTAATATTGCTTATGTATTAGCGATAACAGCGAGAGCTGGGTTTAATCATTCAGTGCCTGTTGTTGATGATCATAGTATCGATATTGCTATTTCTGCCGAATTTCCAACCGAAAAAGGCAAACGAAGCGATCCAGAAATAAAGCTACAACTTAAATCAGAAGGTGATGTTCAGATTAAAAATGGTGTGGTAAGCTATACTCTCAAAAAGAAAAACTATGATGATTTAAGAAAAAATTGTGCTAATCCACGCTACTTGATTGTATGTGATTTACCCAAAAAACCGAGTCAATGGCTTTCACATAAAAAGAAATTCATGACTTTAAAAAGACACTGTTATTGGATATCACTAAAAGATTTCCCAGCAATATCTAATAAAAGTAGTGTTACGCTTAAAATTCCAGTAAACCAACGATTTACCACGGATGTATTAATTCAAATGATTGAATGTGCTAGAGTAGGAGCAAACTTATGAAAAACAATAAAACGGATACGTTACTGTTTCTCGAACAGTTAGCTCGCTATTTAACTGCCAAAAATTGGCACATTGCGTTTGAGTTAGAGTATGCCATTATTTGGCAAAGAGATTTGGGGTATCAAATTTTAGAAATTACGCTACCAAAACCTACTGCTGAAGATAGTGATGAGGTATTGAAAAAAGCACTTGAAAAGCTTGCTCATTTTGAAGAGAAAACAGTAGAAACCTTAAAACTCAATATTTCTAATCAATATACAGACAAGCTATCTGTTCGAGTTGTCGGTGAAAGCGTCAAAGATGGTACAATTCCTCTAGATGACGGCGTTAAATTGTTTGAAAAAACCAAACATTTAATTAATGCACTGGCACTTTCAGCTAAAAGTAAAAAAGCGGTTTTTGGGCATAATTCAGGTGGGAAAAATGTAGCTGAGTTTATGTCTCAAGTTCGTTTAGGGCAAACTCAAATTGGGAGCTATATTATCAATTTATCTTATCCTGTTGAGAATATTGAAGTTAAGGAACAAAATGAAATCATTCAAGCCATTTCATTTTCTCGAAGCGTGTCGCATAATTTAGTCAATAGTCTTAAAAAACTGAAAGAAAAAATTACACATTATGAGAACAACCCGACAAGTTTTGCTGAATTGATACCCGAAGGCGTTAGTCACAATCTTTGTGAAGCGATTATCGGTTTAAGCGGACCAGAACTGCAAAGAAAAGTCGAAATTAAACTCCAAGCGGGTGAAATTAATGACGAAGCAATGCCTGATGAAGTGGACATTCAATTTGATCAAAACGAAATTAAAGTTGTACAGATAGCATCCAAGTACTATCAAGGGGAATATACTCTCCCACACTATGAAATTATTGGCAAGATTGTAGGACTACATTCCAGTAATTTAGCTGATGGGGGGTATGTTCAAGTACCTTGTAAAATTGAAAATAAAACGGTTGAAATTAGAATTGACCTACTACCAGAGCAATACCAACTAGCAGCCGAAGCACACAAAAATGGACAACAAATTCGGTGTAAAGGCAAAAACCTATATATCAATAAGAAAAAAGGTCGATTCCAAACATTAACCTCAATGAATATCTTATAACCCAACCGCCCTCGCGGCGGTTTTCTTTTATCTCGAAATCAGTTTCGCTGACATAACAAGCGGTCAAAATTTGCAATTTTTTTGCAAAAATAAAGCCCTCTGAAGAGGGCTTTATTATGCGTGTGCAGCTTGCTTTACTTCAAAAGTAAGATTAAGTGCCTTCATCACTTTTAGCACGGTAGAAAATGTTGGATTACCTTTGCCGGAAAAGGCTTTATATAACCCTTCTCGACTTACTCCCACTTCTCTCGCTAACTGGCTCATATTTCGTGCTTTGGCAATATCCCCCAATGCAGAAAGAATTAAGTCCACATCATCTTCTTTTAACACTTCATTCAAGTAAAGCTGAATTTCCTCTTCGCTTCTTAAATGTTCCGCCATATCAAAATCTTGTAGTTCCGCCATATTAAACTCCTAATTCTTTTGCTAATGCTTTCGCCTTTTTAATATCATTTTCTTGTGTCGATTTATCACCACCACACAATAAAATCACAATAACGCCATTCTGATTTTTTAGATAAACCCGATAACCTTTACCCTCAGTAATACGCAATTCAGAAATACCCTCTCCAACTGCTTTTACATCGCCAAAGTTACCCAGCTGCAAACGCTTAATGCGAGTTTGAATTTTTGCCCTTGCTCGTAAATCTTTTAAATCATCAAGCCACTCTTTAAAAACCGTTGTTGATTTAATCTGAATCATATCCCCTCCAGTAGTCTTATTATAATACTTTTATTTAAAAATGTGAACTATAATTTACATACATTAGTAATACACCTCAATTTTGTAAAACCCCCACCAAAAATGACCGCTTGCAACCCTATTTCGTTTATTTATTAAGCAATCAAACAACCTTTCAAAATTTTATTCTCCTTTAAAATCAAACAGATAACATAAAGATGTTATTTTGATTGTGAAATAAATATCAAATAGATATTGATTTATAGATATCAAATAGATATTATACGTGCATAGAAACGAGCTACGGCTCAATGCTCTTTAACAATTCGGTGCTTGTGCGGATGATATTAACAACCTAGAGCAGTTATTAAATTTTATTTAATAACTCGGCAAGGTTGGTTAGACCCTGACATACAAATTTGAACGACTTGCCAAAAAGAGGTGGCAAGGTTTAGGCAACACACTCGCAAGGTGTGGAGAGCTGAAAAGGCAACACTGGTATCAGTCCTAAGCAATCACGCTTATCTCAAGTTTGAGTAAGTACGGATACAAGCAGCCCCCGACGGAATGGCGAAAGCCGGGCGGGCGACGGCGTGGGCAGACACGCTATTATTCCAAAGTGCATTTCAACGAGTGTACTTTGGAATTTTTAAACCAAACTTAAAGGTCAAAATAATGAAAGTAAAACAATGCTTATTAATTTTATTTATTATCAACTTCAACCCTATTGGTTTGTTGATCCATAGCTGGGCGTTTAAGAATTTTATTAATTATCAATGCCATGACTTCCAAGCAAAGGATAAACATTTGCCAAAAAGCTGTAGCAGCTACCAAATAGAAAATATAGAGCAATGTATAAGTAGGTAGTCCCGGTAAGGCATTAGCCAGTAAATGATTTTGTATGCCTATTGGCATATATAACCAACATAGAATAAAGGACAGAAACCAAGTTGTAATACGCATAACGATGTTATCAAACTGTTCTTTTAATATAGAAAAGATAGAAGGTATCAAAACTTCCCACATTGTAAAGTTCCTGATTTTTAGTGATGAGAGGTCTTTAATTATATTCCTGTGAGTGGTGAGAGACAAGCAGGGCTTGCTGTCCGTGGCAAGTATAAAATCACGGACACCGTATTTCGAAACTTCTACAACCTAGACGCAAGTCGCTCCATTTGCCCACCGTAAAACGTGGGCTTTTTTTATCTAAAAGGACAATCCTATGAACAAAATGAAACAACTTGCTCCGTTTGCCTTGCTAATTTTGATATTAGGCATTGTTGGGCGAATGGACTATGACGACCACATTCAACTTGAACGGTATAAATGCGAACGACAGCAAAGTGTTTGGACAATTAAGAAGAACGGCAATCAATATTGCGGAGGTAAATATGGCTCGAAAGGTTGATGCCGGTGTAGAGATTATAGAAGTAGATAAGCGGTTTATCGCTAAGTTTTACTATGAAGGCAAATTGCAACATAAAACCTATCCACAATACTCTCGGGAAAATGCAATTATGCTGATTAACCGAAAAATAGAGCGATTTAATACTTTAAATGAAAAATCAATTAAGCCCTATGAGGAATAACAATGGCTGGAGTTAACAAAGTAATTATTGTCGGTCGCTTAGGTAGCGACCCAGATATGAGAACAATGCCAAATGGCGACCAAATCGCCAAAATCAGTGTAGCAACCTCAACCGAATGGACCGATAAAACATCGGGTGAGAAAAAGCAAGCAACAGAATGGCATAGCATTATCGCCTTTCGCAATTTGGCAGAAATTATCGGGAAATACCTGAAAAAAGGCTCGCAAGTCTATATTGAGGGCAAGCTACGCACTCGTAAATGGCAAGCCCAAGACGGTACAGACCGTTGGACTACTGAGATTATTGCTGACCAGTTACACATGCTAGGTAGTCCGAATAGTGGTACCAGCAATAATAATTGGGCAACCGAACCAGCTGGCAATCTACCGCCAAGCAATCCATACAACCACGTAATGACAGAATCAGAATCACGAGATTTTGATAATGATATTCCGTTTTAACTCTCAACCCTAATTAGGAGAAACCAAAATGGCAAAAACAAACGTACCTGAATTCTTAGCTGAATTAGATTGCGGTATTTTCAAAGACAAACTGGCAACAGCTCTTTCAGAGGTAGCATTAGGCGTACTGACTCACGATAAGAAAGGGAAAGTTACAGTTGAATTTAGCTTAGACAAAATGGATAGCGACAGCCCATCTGTTCAAATCCAACATAAATTAAGCTATGTCAAACCTACCAAACGCGGTAAATCTGCGGAAGAAGATACGACCGCTACACCGATGTATGTACATAAAGGTGGTGCATTATGTGCTACACCTGAAAAGACTGAATCAACCGTAAAAGAAAGCCCTAGCGGTTTAAAGGCTCTCTCTAAAGCTGCTGCATAATCAATTATTTTCAATCCAAGCCACGTTAATGCGTGGCTTTATTTTTTACTCAAACAAAAGGAACTCAAAAATGGATAAATCTACTATTCAGCAAATCTCCGCTCTTGCTGTAGCTGCAACTAAAGATATTCAAGCGGATTTTGGTGCAGTAATGTTGCCTGAAGGCATTAAATTACAAAATTTAGAGCCTTTCCAAGCTCATCGTAATCAATTCCGAGCTGCCTTCTCTACGCAACGTTTCGGTAGTTTAGTTGAGTATGCCAAAGCCAATACCCAAGACAACGCACAATGTTTTATCGACCAAGAAAAAATGAGTGCGGAAGTGGTATTTGATATGGGCAACCGGGAACAAGCCGGTCACGCAAAACATCGTGCGAAATTAGCAATGAAGAAAACCGCTGCTTACAAAGCCTTGTGCGAAATTAACGGCACAAAATGTTCACAGCGTGCCTTTTCCGACTTTTTGGAAGATTGGGGCGATTATCTGACAGCGTACCACCACGATGAAGAGCTCAGTATTAAAAACGCCGTTCAAGCCGTGCGCAAAATGACGATTGACTCCGCTCGCAATGAAGAACACGAACTGAGCGACTTCGCCGCCAAGAAATCGGCAATGGAAGCGATCGAAGCAAAATCCGTGTTGCAACTGCCAACCCATTTGGTCTTTACCTGCAACCCATATAACGGCTTAGACACGCGTGCCTTTACCCTACGCTTACAGGTACTGACCGGCAGCAGCGAACCAGTATTAGTCGCTCGCTTAATCCAAGCCGAACAAATTGAAGAAGCGATTGCGACCGAGTTTGCCGAAAAACTCTCGGAAGCACTCAGCGAGACTCAAATCAAGGTCAATATCGGTACGATTGAGATCTAGTTTGTAAATTTTTAATCAAAACCGACCGCTTGCGGTAATAACAAGCGGTTGGCTAGCAATAAAAAGGTAAATTTATAATGAGTAAAGAACAAATCGAATTAACCCGCCAAGATTTAATTGTCGGACACGTTTATGAAGCTAAGCGGAAACAAGTGAACCCTTACCGAGAAATTAACGATCGGCAAATTTTATGGATTGGGAAAGAATTTTATAAAGATGAATATCAAGAGGTGGTTCAATATGACAGCCCAACTGTTAGAAGTGGTCAAAATTATCCGAAAGTGAGTGTTATTAAATTTCTAAAATGGGCAAAATCTGATGTAACCGTTGAAATGCCAAAAGGTGAGTGGCGTATAGAATAAGGATTAAATAATGATGAACTTTCTTCATAGCTCTACCAAGAATAATGATATTGCTCCTGCAGAATTACTCGATAACAGAAAATATATCATTCTTAAATACCTTAGCGTATTTAAAGATTGGAATGTTGTTCAAGAGTCTAAAGGTGGTGTTTCAAAACTTGATGCTCAAACCATTTTTAATTATGAAGTGAAATACGGCAAAACAGATCCTCTCAAACTAATTATTGTGGAAGTACCTGAAATTTAGAAAAGAAGATATGGAACACCTAACGATTAACCAAGTAGCAAAAGAACTAAATTGCCACCCTAATACGGTTCGCCAACACCTAGCAGATTAGGGTTTCTTTAAAATGGCAGGATCTAAAGTTTGGCGGGTTGCAAGAACAGATCTTGACCAAGTGAAAAAACGATCTAATAATGACCGCGGGTTATCTCTGTTGGTCGAGGAGAAAAGAAAATGTCGATCTACAGACGAAAAGCAAACGGTCCGTGGTGGGTTGATATCACAACCCCAAACGGCAAGAGAATTAAGAGAAGCACTCGCACGCTTGTAAAACGTGAGGCCCAGCAGTATCACGATAAACTCAAGCAAAAAATGTGGGCAGAAGATAAGCTAGAGGAGAAGAGAAAATATATCTTCGAGGATGCCTTATTACACTATGTCCGTTCAGCCGAAGAATTAAAAGATAAATCCACTAAAAAGCGACACGCTGAATATTGGTTATCTAAATTTTCAGGTAGAGAACTCAGTTCTTTAACAGCTCAAGAAATCATCTTAAATATTCCGAAAAAGAATATGAATACTAAACTGCCACTTTCTCATAGTACGCAGAATAAGTACGTTAAATCTTTGTCGAGAGTATTAAATATTGCTCATAAACTTGGTATGTTAGATGCAGTCCCACACATACAGAAGAAGAAAGAGTCGCCAATTCGTGTACGTTGGATCACTAAAGAACAGGCAAAACAACTCATAGATAAACTGAGTTCAGACTGGATGAAATCTATCTGCTTGTTTGCTTTGATGACTGGGGCAAGACGTACAGAAATTTTAACAATGACTTGGGATAAGATAGATTTTGTAAGGAAGGTAGCAATCGTGTCTAATGATGTTGCAAAATCAGGTAAGGCACGATCGCTATTATTGAATCAAGAAGCGATTAAACTGCTTGAGTCTATCCGCCACCGCCATTCTAAATATGTATTTGTTGGCAGAAACGGTAATCCTTTACAGGATATTAACCGAAAAGCATTTAACTTGGCTACAAAAAAATGCTTGCTGCCTGATTTCCACTTTCACGACCTCCGCCACACTTGGGCGAGCTGGCACGTTCAAGCCGGAACTCCACTTTTTACATTAAAAGAATTAGGCGGTTGGGAAACCTTAGAAATGGTTAAAAAATACGCCCATTTAAATGCAGATCACCTGCTGGAACACGCAAATAAGGTTGAAATTTACGGTACATTTACGGAACATTCGCAAAATGAACCAAGATTAAAACTTGTTGCGTAGCATATAAGTGATTGAATTTAAAGGAATTTAATGGCACGCCCTAAAGGATTCGAACCTTTGACCCACGCCTTAGAAGGGCGTTGCTCTATCCAGCTGAGCTAAGGGCGCAAATAAGATTAAGATAAAAGAAGTGGTCGGCGAGATAGGATTTGAACCTACGACCCACTGGTCCCAAACCAGTTGCGCTACCAAGCTGCGCTACTCGCCGAAAGATGTGATTGATTATAGATTTCTTTATTCAACAGTCAATCTTTTTTTATCAAACAATGCTTAAATGGTGGAAGTTTATCCGCTATTCAAATTTAGCTTATCAAAATGTTAATTTTTTGAGAAAATAGCAAACGTTTTCTTAAAATTGATTATTGGGGGAAGAAAAATGTCTGCACAAATTATTTCCGGTAGTGCTATTGCATCGCAAATTAAACTTAATATAAGTGAAAAAATCGCTCAATATGTTCAGCAAGGCAAGCGTAAGCCGGGGCTTGCGGTTATTCTTGTGGGGGAAGATCCGGCTTCTCAAGTTTATGTAGGGAGTAAACGTAAAAGTTGTGCAGAAATCGGCATTGAATCAAAATCTTATGATTTATCGGTAGAGATAACAGAATCAGAATTATTGGCTTTGATTGAACAGTTAAATCAAGATGAGAGTGTTGATGGCATTTTGGTGCAATTACCACTTCCAAAACAAATTGATTCCACCAAAGTAATTGATGCAATTGTGCCACATAAAGATGTAGATGGTTTCCACCCTTATAATGTTGGGCGTTTGGCTCAGCGTATTCCAACCCTGCGTTCTTGTACCCCATACGGTGTGATGAAATTACTTGAAACAACAGGTGTAGATTTATATGGCCAACATGCTGTCATTGTTGGGGCTTCGAATATAGTGGGGCGTCCAATGGCATTGGAATTATTGCTTGGCGGCTGTACAGTTACGGTCACCCATCGTTTTACCAAAGATCTGGAGAGCCATATTCGCCAAGCCGATATTTTGGTGGTAGCAGTTGGCAAGCCTGAATTTATTCCTGGCAATTGGATTAAAGATGGGGCGATTGTAATTGATGTTGGTATTAACCGTACAGTAGATGGCAAATTAAAAGGTGATGTCGAGTATGCTGTGGCATCACAAAAAGCCTCGTTTATTACTCCTGTGCCAGGGGGCGTAGGCCCTATGACGGTGGCAATGTTGATGCAAAACACCTTGCAAGCTTATGAAAATCATTTATGAGCGAGCAGCTCCGTATTTTATTGAAGATGGGCTTTACTGGAGGTAGAGAAAACATGAATCCTTCTTTAAAGGATTGTGAGGAAAAAGATAATATTTTTAAAAATCCCACTTTGAATGTGGGATTTTATTGGGTATAAGCCTTATGCTCGCCAATAACGCCGCTCATCCATTTCAAACTCACCGCTAAAGCCCCAGAAAGTTGCATTTTCGGCGGTAATGCGAATGTTGATGCCGAGTTTTTCGTCTGTGCTTGCTTCCACCAGCGATTTGCCCGTCCACGAAACCAAATAGGCTCCGTTCGGCTGTTTTTCCATTGGGCATTTGTCTGCTTCGAAGCCCTCTTTACCCTGAATACTGATCGCCAATTTACCGCCTTCGGCAATGTCGGCCCAAATTTCCAGTTTTTCACCGTGGAATTTAAGCGGATTGATGCCAAACTCCATCGGCTTTCCGCTGTGGCGGGCGACTAAGCCGACAAATTTATTACGGTCCACATACGCCAAGCCTAGGCCGGTTTCACGCCAGTTGCGGTGGCGGCCACGACTGCCGGTGTAGTAAATACGATCAGTGCCCGCCGTCATTGCTGAAGCAAATTGAGAGGCACTGTCAAACTCACCGCCTAAGAATTTTTCCCGCCCTGCGCCGAACGGAATTAACACATTATTTTCCGGCACAGCACGGTTCCATTCAGTGAGATTGGTACTCCAATAGAGTTGCAATGTGTGGGTGTCGAAATCGATCTCGCCGATGTCGTCTTGTTTATATACTGAGGCAAAACCGAAATAGATGTCGTTGTACTCAAACACCGTCATTGAATAGACCTGATCTTCATAGCCGTTGCCACGCAAGATTTCCTCAAACGGCGACCAAGTGATGAAATCATCGCTTCTCGATTGTGCCACCACACGCAGGTTATTTGCCCACAGGCGGGTGGTTAAAATATATTGATTAGTCCGGCTGTCACGGAATACCGAGTTGTGGCAATCCGCCCCAAATTTGGTGTTGTTTTCCGGCCACTCGACAAGCGGTGAAAAATGCAAGCCGTCTTGCGAAAAGGCAACCGCCAGCTTTTTATTCTCTTCTTTACGTGTAATCAGCTTAAACCGTTTTTGTGGATCGGCCTCGTTCGGCTCATACAGCACGCCCGTACCTGCCACATCCAACATCAGCAAGTTATTCTCTTTGCTACCCTCAAACTCGACAATGCCCAAATTCGGTTTTTCCCACACAATCCCATCTTTGGATCGGGCATAGGCCAGCCCGACTTTACGCTCCCCTTTGGTTGGGTATTCGGTCTTCGCACGCTCGGCACGAGGCGTGCTTTGGGTCGGGTGTTTGGTAAAGAGGGTGTAGTAGCAGTGGTACACGCCGTGTTCGTCCAAAATCACGTTCGGGTAGCCGTTATCAATGCGAGGCTCCCACGCTTTCGGTGGGTTTTCAAATAAGCCGTCAATGAACATCGGGTTGTGGCTGTCTTTCTTCACTTCGCCCATTTTGAGCTTGGCATTTTTGGTGATATTGGCCGCATAAATGCCGTGATCAAAAGCGAAATAGTGCTTATAGGTGCGTTTTGCCGGCTTCGGTTCGGCAAATGCCCCTTTCACGTTAAAGCCTTGAGCAGAAGCGATTTTCGGTGCAACCGCAAGGGCGGCCGCACCACTGATGCCGAGCAACAAACTACGGCGGGAGAGTTGAATAGCCATAATAGACTCCTCTTGATGGTGGATCACAAGCGATCAGAATAGCCAAAAATTTTGTAAACACAATTCGCAGTGTCTCGTTTTGTGCAGTAGATCACAGTTTTGAGAAATTTTGAGTTTATTTATTAAATTCTAATGGCGTGAGACGAGAAGGTGGAGTAGGATAATTTTACACAAAACAGACAAGAGGGTTGAGCAATGGCAAAACTTGAAATCAAAAATATCACCAAGAAATTCGGCGATTTTTACGCAGCGAACAATATTTCATTTACCGCTGAGGAGGGTGAGTTTGTCACCCTGCTCGGGCCGTCAGGGTGTGGGAAGACTTCACTTCTTAAACTGATAGCCGGTTTCCACGTTGCCGATGAGGGCGAAATTCTGATTGGCGGTAAGAATGTCAATTTCATTCCGCCGGAAAAACGCAACACGGCGATGTGCTTTCAGTCTTACGCTCTCTTTCCGCATCTGAATGTGTCGCACAATATCTGCTACGGCTTAAAGCAACGCAACATTGCGGTTGATGAGCAGAAAGCCCGCCTTGATGTCGCCATTCGTCAAATGGACTTAGAAATCCACCGCTTGAAACTGCCGAGCCAGCTTTCGGGCGGCCAGCAGCAACGGGTGGCGTTGGCACGGGCGATGGTGACTCGCCCCGATGTGATTTTGTTCGATGAGCCGCTCTCCAATCTCGATACAAAATTGCGTGAAAGTGTGCGGTTTGAGATCAAACAGCTCTCCAAACAGCACAATCTCACCAGTATTTATGTGACCCACGACCAAGCCGAAGCTTTGGCGATGTCGGATAAAATCATCGTGCTGAATAAAGGACGGATTGAGCAGATCGGCTCGCCACAGGAGATTTACCACCGCCCGATCAACCGCTTTGTGGCGGATTTTATCGGCATTACCAACATCGCCGAAGCGAGCGTACAAGCGGTCGGAAACGGTAAATATTTTGCAAAATCGGTATTTGGCGAGTTTGAAATTCAATCGGACGCAGCTCCCCAAGCCGAGCGGGTCTATCTCTGCTTCCGACCTGAAAATGCGGAATTGGTGAGTAGTGATAGCGACAAACCGAACAAAATTACCGTGAAAGTCGCCCACACTGCCTTTATGGGCAATCTTACCGAAGTGCAGGGCGTGGTGAGTAACGGCGGGCAACAGCAAATGGTGCGGCTGCAACTGACTAAATTCCCACAACTCAATGCAGACGGCACGCTCACCTTCAGCATTGATCCGCAAGCGATTTGTTTCTTGGAGGCGGTGCAATGAAAAGCCTGAGAAATGATTTAAAAGCGTGGCTGCTGCTCGCCTCAGGTGTCGGCACGATTGTGGTGTTGATGGGGTCAACCTTCTACATTGTCGTGGCACAAAGTTTGGGGCTTTACAATATGGGCGGCGAAGAGAGCCTGTTTACCCTTGCCCATTGGCAGAAAGTGCTGAATGACAGCGTATTTCACAAAGCCTACCTCTACTCGGTGAAAGTTGCCCTATTTGGGGCGTTGCTCTCCATTATTGCCGCTTACCCGATTGCGATTTGGCTGAGTAAACCGATGAAAGGCAAAATTGCCATTGTGACGATTTTGCGTGCACCAATGCTCGTGCCGGGTTTGGTGGCGGCGTTTTTGTTCATCAATATGATCTCCTATCACGGCATTTTGAACGAAGCCTTCGTTTGGCTCGGTATTTGGGACGAACCTAAAACCCTGCAAAATGATGAGTACGGCTGGGGCGTGATTATTTTGCAGATGTGGAAAAACATTCCGTTTGCGTTGATTTTGGTGGGTGGGGCGATTAACGGTATCCGTACCGATCTGCTCGATGCCGCCGCCAACCTCGGCTCTAATGCGTGGCAGCGTTTCCGCTATGTGATTTTCCCACTCAGTTTAGGTGCGGTGCAGGTGTCGTTTATCCTGATTTTTATCGGTGCACTCGGCGACTTTGCCTTTTACAGCATCGCTGGCCCACGGGATACCTACTCTCTGGCAAAACTGATGCAGATGACCGCCTATCAGTTTGAAGAGTGGAACCAAAGTGCGGTGATGGCACTGACGATCATGGCCACCTCAGCAGTTGCCACCGTGCTGATTTCGCTGCTGATTAAACCGCTTGCAACCAAAAAAGGAGAGATCAAATGAGTGTACAAACCAAAAACGGCAAGCTGATTGGGCGAATTGCACTCGGTTTGTTTATCTTCGGTAATGCGATTTGGCTATTTATTCCGTTTTTAATGGCAGGGTTGTGGTCGTTTGTTGATCCTGACCACCCGTGGGCGTACCCCGATATGTTCCCGCAGTCGCTCTCCTTTGAACGCTGGATCAGCGTGTGGCAGAACACCTCGCTGCCGGAGGCGATGTTAAACAGTTACACCATTGCCCCAACGGTGGCGGCGATTGCGATTTTATTGGCGATTCCGACCGCTTACGCTTTCGGGCGGATGGAGTTTCGTGGCAAGCGGATTGCCGAGCTGCTCACCCTCATTCCGCTGGTGATCCCGGGGATGATTATCGCCCTGTTTTTCAGCCGAATGCTGCTGGATTTAAACATCGGCAGCCCGTTTGTCGGGATTGTGATCGGTCATACGGTAATGACGTTGCCTTATGCGATCCGCATTCTCTCGGCAGGTTTTGCTTCTGTGCCGCAAGATCTGATTGATGCCAGCCGTGATTTGGGCGCAAGCAAGCTTACCACTTTCAAAGATGCCTATCTGCCGATGCTCAAACCGAGCTTTTTAGCGGCGATTATTTTCTGCCTAGTGAAAAGTATCGAGGAGTTTTCGATTTCGTTTGTGATCGGCTCGCCGGATTTCATCACCGTACCGACCATTCTCTACTCTTTCTTAGGCTACTCGTTTATCCGCCCGAATGCGGCAGTAGTTTCGCTGATTTTACTTGTGCCGAACATCTTGCTGATGATGTTGATCGAGAAATTGCTGAAAGGGAACTATTTATCGCAGTCGAACGGCAAGGGATGATTTGGCAAAGATGATGCTTGACACATTCTGCCCCCGCTTGTGGGGGAAGTGAGTGAGCGTAGCGAACCCGAAGGGGGCTTTGCAGAATTAACATCAACAAGCGGTACCATTCCGCCAAAAATTTACCAAACCCACAGAGGAGATTATCCGATGAAAAAACGCAACACATTACTTATGGCATTATTTGCTGTCTCATTGACCGCTTGCAGTCATACGCAAACGGCTATTGATTACACGGCAGAGGCAAATGCCCAATTACAGCAACAGACAATGCTGGCGGTGAACTGGGTGCAGCAGTCGGGCGAGTATGACGCACTTGCCTATCAAGCATTTAACAGTGCAAAGCAGGCGTTTGATCAGGCCAAAGTGAAAAAGGGCAAGAAAAAAGCGGTGGTGGTCGATCTCGATGAAACGATGATCGACAACAGTGCCTACGCCGGTTGGCAGATAGCTCAAGGTAAACCGCACAGCTCGGCGGATTGGGTGCGTTGGACACACGCCCGACAAGCTACAGCCATTGCCGGTGCGGTGGAGTTCAACAACTATGTGAACCGCCACGGCGGTAAGGTGTTTTATGTCTCCAACCGCAGCGAGAAGGAGTCTAAACAGGCAACGGCAGACAATCTGGTGCAGCTCGGTTTCAGCGGTGTGGACGATCTGAGCTTGCTGCTCAAACAGGATAAATCCGCCAAAGCCGCACGCTTTGCTCAAATTACCGAGAAGGGCTATGAGATTGTGCTGTTTATCGGCGATAACCTTAACGATTTCGGCGATCAGTTCTATGGAAAATCGAATGCCGAACGTAAAGCGGTGGTGGCCGAGCAGCAAGCCGAATTTGGCCGCCGCTTTATCGTGCTGCCGAACCCGACCTACGGGGATTGGGAGGGCGCACTTGGCAAGGATTACCGTAAAGCCGATGCCAACGGCAAAATGCAAATCCGTGCTAACTCGTTAAACGCGTGGGACGGGCAGTAAGCTTTCAATGCCGCCTTACAGCGTGGCATTCACTGACAAGCGGTGTTATTCCGCCAAAAATTTACCAAACCAACAGAGGAGAAACTCTATGAAAACCTTAACCAAACTGGCCCTAGCAAGCCTTGCGACTGTCGCTTTTTCCACGTCTTATGCCAACGAGCTTGCCGGCAAATCGTGGAGTGAGATTGAAGCACAAGCGAAAAAAGAGGGCAACGTGACCGTGAGTATCTGGTATTTGCAACCGCAATTCCGTACCTTTGTGAAGCAGTTTGAACAAGAGTACGGCATTAAGGTGAAAATTCCGGAAGGCACGCTTGACGGCAATATCAACAAGCTGTTTGCCGAGCAGAACCAAGCCAAAGGCAAAATGGACGTGGTGGCGTTCGGTGCTGAAAAATTGCCATCGATTGTGAAAGCCGGTGCATTGGCGGAAATCAACCAAATGCCGGAATTTCCGACTTTAAACCACAGCCTACAAGGGGTAGATTTCGGAAATTATGCGGTCGGTTTCTGGGGAAATCAGACCGGCTTTGCCTACGATCCGCTTAAAATCAGCGAAGACAAACTGCCGCAAAGCTGGCAGGATTTAGAGGTTTACATCAAAGCCAATCCGAAAAAATTCGGTTACTCGGATCCAAACGGCGGTGGTTCGGGCGGGGCGTTTATTCAGCGTGCGTCCGTCAATATCAGCGGCGAATATGACTACCGCAACACCGAGCCAACGCCGGAGCAGATCGCCAAATGGGAGAAAACGTGGCAATGGTTTGTGGATAATAAAGCAAATTTAACCCGCACGTCGTCTAACGCCGATAGCCTAACCCGTTTGAATGACGGCGAGTTGGATATTGTGGCGGCGTGGCAGGATCACCTGTTCAGCCTGCAAAAACAGGGGGCGATTACACCACGCCTGAAATTCTATGTGCCGCAATTCGGTATGCCGGGTGGCGGTAACGTGCTGGCGGTGGCAAAAAATGCCCCAAATCCGGCCGCTTCACTGGTCTTTATTAACTGGATGGCTTCCCGCCCAACCCAAGATAAATTGGCGGCAGAACTCGGTTCACGCCCGTTAGACAAAGCCTCCGGCGAGCAAGGCGTACATTCTTTCTCGCATCTTTGGTCAAAAGCCCAAACAGCGGCATTTACGAAAGAGGTGATTTCGCGTTAAAATTTAGCTAAATGCCAAGGGGGCGTACCCCCCTTTTTCTTTGCTAAGAACACCGTGAATACTATGACAATCCATTCGCCGATCCAACAACTGCGTGCCAGCCACCGCCTTTTACTCAAACTAATTCGCCAACATACGCCCTCTCGTGCCGAACTTAGCCAACTTTCCGGCTTAACGCCGGGGGCGATTACCCAATATTGTGATCAACTTTTTGAATTGGGGCTGATTAAAAACGGCGATAAAATAGAAGGTAAGCGTGGTACGGCATCTTACTACCTCACCTTAAATCCGGCCGCTTGTTATGCATTAGGCATTACTTTTTCGGTAGATGTGTTCTATTTAGCGATAGTGGATTTCAGCGGAAAATGTGTCTATTCGCACACTGTGCCTTACCAATCGGAAAATGATTTTGAGGCAACGATAGCACAAGTCAAGCAGAGCATTTATAGCACGCTTACTGCGCAAGGCATCGCTGAAGCACAAGTGATCGGTGTGGGTTATGCCATTCCGGGCTATATTCAGGATGACGGCTCCTATTCGGCAGCGTGGCTGCCGATGATGCAGCAAGGGCCGAATTTACAGGCTGTGTTTGAGGCGGAAATCGGCTTAAAAGCGTGGGTAGAAAATAATATTAATGCGATTACGATTGGCGAATACTATTCGGGGCTGTGGAATCAAATTGAAGATATGGTGGTGATCAGTGCTGATTTTGGCGTGGGAGCAGGGATTATTTCGCAAGGGCAGTTAGTGGCAGGCGGATTTGGTAATGCCGGTGAAATTGGAATGTTCTTCCCGCAGCAACGCAACCGTCCCAGCTGGCGGGATCTCTTACTGCAACTTCAGCAGCACGGCTTTTCCGAGGCCGATTTACCGCAGCTCCTCCGCCAACGTCCTCCGTTGTTGGAAAGTTGGCTCACACAGGCAAAACAGCAGCTACTGTTTTTAGTGACTTCGGCAACGGCATGGCTTGACCCGAAAGTGATTGTGATCACCGGCTTGCTGCCAGCTGAAATCGTCAGTGAAATCATCGAATACATCCGCCACGCTGACAGCTTTACCGCTTATCCGAATAAACCGCATCCGCTACTAAGCAGCTCTCGTCTGGAAAAAGAGCAGACCGCTATTGGCACGGCATTACTGCCGATTTATCATCTGTTTAATGATTGAACGTAGAGGGCAGCTTGTTGCATCCTAAATACAAGCGATCATTTTGCTCAAAAAATTTGCAAATTACTTGCATATTTAGTGTAAAGGACTAAAATCTCTTGTGAATTTAAATTTTAAAATCAAAAGGGGTTCCTATGACTTTCGACTTTCACTCTGCCAAACGCGGCATTATCTTAGCAAATCCGCATCGCGGCTACTGTACCCAATTCCCCGAAAATACGATGCCGGCTTTTCAGGCAGTGTTGGATAATGGCTTACATACGATAGAAATTGACACGGTAATGACCGCAGACGAGCAGTTTGTGGTGATTCACGATACCACGATTGATCGCACTTCAAACGGAACAGGCTATGTGGAGCAGATGACGCTCTCAGAGCTTAAACAGTACGATTTTGGCTGCTATTTCGGCGAAGCGTTTAAAAATACCCCGATTCCTGAGTTGAGAGAAGTGTTGAAATGGGCAGTAGAAAATGGTGTGGGTTTAGTTGTTGAACTCAAACAACGCCGCAACCACGCTCGTTGCGCTGAAGTATTAGCCAATTTATTTCGTGAGACGGGCTCGGTGGATAACGTGATTTTGCTTGGCTTCGACCACGTGCTGCTCAACCGTGTCAAAACTTTATTACCACAAACCAAAATCCAAGTCGTAACCCTTGCCCGTTATCAAAATCAGCTGCAAGCGGTGCTTGGCTCGAATGCCGATAGTGTTTGCTGTGAATATCATTTTGTAGCGAAGGAGGATTTAATCGCTTACAAAAATGCCGGCCTTACCACCCGCTTGTTCTTGCATTCTGCCAAGCCGGGCGAAATCCTCTCTACCACCCAACGCTATAATGAAAAATATGGCTACGATGCCGAAAGCGAAATTATTGAGTGGCTGCGTGAGGGCTTGATTGATATGCTCAGCCACGATGATATTGGCTATTTAAAATCAATGATTGAAAGGGCTGGTAAAGTTAAAAGCGAGCGAGATAATTGCGATGAAAAAAGCGAGATAATTAGATCTCGCTTTTATTGCACATAGAGAAATATCTTTACAAATTATTAAGTGTCATAATCACAGCCAAATCGTTAGGGTTAAACCTCCATCCTTGTTCCTCGCCAGAAATCAGGTTGAAGCACCATTCAGAGCAGAAATATTTATCTTGTTTTTGTTTGATGCCAAATACAATTCCAAACATCCCTCGCCAGTCGTAAGATTTTCCCTTGGTTTTTACAAAATAGGCTTTAATCTCAGACTCTTTAAGGTTTGGCAGCTCAATCAAATCCCATTTACCATCATTAAGGTTAATCACTTTTTGACGCACCCCACTATCACGAGGACTTGATGAATAACATTCAAACCATTCTTCACGGTGGTAATGGTCTTTAATTTCACTTTTCTGCACTGCAATTTCACAGTGGGAATATTGCCCTTTAGTGATTTTGCGAATAAGCCAATCCGTTAATCGGTCGTATAGACTGCGACCAGTTCCTTTATAGAGTGCCAGATAGACTTTATCCATTGATTTACTCCCCTAAAAACTCTTGATAGGTTTTGCTCCAGCCACCAGAATAATCGTAGGCTAACGGGTCATTTGATTGCTCAACCGCTGCTTTGTGGCGCAACGCATTAGCGTGGTTGCTTGTCTTGGCTGCCATTAATGCTTGCCAAATTAACATCAGTTTATCTTTGTTAATCATCAAAATTGAATTATCCGCACAGGTCCACGCAATATCCATATCACCAAATAAGTCGTAACTTGCTTTGACAGATAAGATATTACGCTCAGCGGTGGCATCGGTATCAATCCATTTCCCAACTGCATCAACGTACACGCCACCATTGATTTTACTATCACGCAAGGCATTAATAGCCTCACGCACTTTTGCAATATCATCGGCTTTTTTGATCGCTTGTTGTTCTGGGCTGATGGTCCATTTTGTGCCGTTCCAAGTATGATATTTACTTGGAGCAGTGCCTTTATCAACAATTTTTATCCCGTCGTAAAAAGGCTCAATATAGGCTTGATTGCTCTCTATAGCAGTTTCACCACGACTTTCCAAATCGTCCAAATTTGGCTCACAGTTAGAGCTGGCTAAAAAATTGCCTTTAGCATCAAAAATGTAATACATTACTTAACTCCTATTACCAGATAATTGGCACGGCTATTATCAAACTTTTTACCGGTGGCAGAATCAGTATTTGCACCTGCCTTACTATATACTCTTGCTACAACTCTACGATTATCACCTACATAACATTCTGTTTTGGTGTATCCTGTATTAGTGTTTTCAATTCGGTCTAATGCAACATCCTCACTCATGGATACAATCCAATGGCATTGACTTTCATTGTATCCGCTTGGAAGAGGTAGGATAGAACCGTTACCAACTACGCCTTTAATTACCGATATGCTATTTAATTTATTGCCCCGCTCGTAAAATGGTCGATTTGAGGTAACTCTATCTTCCAACAATTCAAGATATGTGTCAGAGTTCCAATCTGGGACTCCATTACGATATCTCACTAACACGAGATCATCACTGGTGGTATTTCTTAAGCCCACCCCATACTTTAAAACCCCGTTGCGCTTACCTAGTAATATTGACGAGATATGATCGATAGTCAGCGGTCCTGTCATCGTATCACCGGCTTTATTTACTTTTTTGCTCAACTCTGTCAATAACGTATTTTTTAGATTACCGTCACTACCTAATGCGACTGCAATTTCTGCCAGAGTGTCTAATGCGGCAGGAGCCGAGCCGACTAATGCAGCAATTGCAGCCTTAACGTATGCGGTAGTTGCCAATGTTGTGTCATTGACACTCTGTTCTGGTGTTGGAGCTTTAGGTGTGCCTGTAAAGTTCGGGTTATGTGTTGGAGCTCGTTTTTCGACTTCCGCTTTTAGGTAAGCGGTACGATTACCCAGCTGTTTAGCTTGACGGTTATCAATACCATCAGGCCCACCCATTACCGGGTCAGATGTTTCAAGTTGATAGATGCCATCAACCCATTCAGGCGTTAAAATTAAATTTGCCATAGCTTTATGTCCTCCTGCTTAGGCTGTGCCTCGGTTATATTGTCCATTACGTAATGCCTTACCGTTGTGGCGTAATGCTACGGTGCGATAATCAAGGCTCGCTAATACACAACGAGCAGGTGCAAAAACTCGTAATGTTTTGCGTAATAAATCCGCTTGGTCATTAGTAATCGCTTTTTGCAAAATTACTCGGTAATGAGCCCATTTTGAGCGGTCACCGTGGAAATAAGTGCCATCACGTACAAATGACCCATCGTGGCGTTTATCAAATAAGCCTTCGATAATCTCGACTTCACCAAATCCAAGCTGACGAATAATTTCTCGCATTGCCCAAGGTGTGCCTTTATGTCTGTGTAGCTCAACGGCTCGTTTAATTAAGTTACGTTTTGCATCATCACTTTCCGCTAGTAACCAGCCGTCATAGCCTGTTACGCTCCATTTTTCTGCGAGTAGCTCAAGGTATTCTGCAAGGACTAAATCTACTAAATTTGTCATAATTAACGACAAGTCTAACCTTGATACACTATAGCTTAAATTTGCTAAGGCGGTATATTTCAGATCTTGATTGATGATAATCGGATAGTCTAACTTAGCCATATTTACGTGTCTCACTTACGCTTAATGTGATTTTTTGGCAGTTAGCCCATTGTTGATTATTGACCTCGGTCAGAGGTGGCTGTAGCAAACGCACGTTATACACACCTACAACCTTAAGTGCTGCTTGAATATCTAACGGTACAATATCTAAGCCCAGCTTTTGAGTTCGTGCTGATAAATAGGTACGCAAAGCTTGCTCTGCATTAGCTAACACTGCTTGTTCTTGTGCAGTTTCTAACAAGTCTAACTCGGCGTTAATTTGGTATGATATCTCTTGTGCGGGTATAACTTGTACGGTATCACATAAAGTACGCCGTTTAGGATCTGCTACATAGCTTTGTACTTGACGCAGAATTGACTCACTTGGTGCACCGTTACGTGTTAACACCGCAATTTGTACTGTGCCACCTTGAGGAGTTGATATATCCACATCCGCAATAAACTGAGATACACTTAGTGCGTGGTAAGTGTAAGCCCCTGCAGTGCCACAAGTGGTGAAAGCTTCAGGTGCTAATAAGATACGTTTTCGGTAGTTATCGTCATCTTCAGTGTCAATTCCTCCACTAGTAGTATCAAGATTACTCACCGTCACAACTGAATCAGTATTTAACACTGACACAAGTTTTGAAACTCGTCCAGCCTCCCAGCCATTACCCATTTCACCTACCACATTTGCAACCGCTTCAACATCAACAAATTGCTCAGTAGCCCTTATCTGCATTTCATAAAGCGTACTAAATGATAGCGAGTCAGTCGCTTGCACAACCGTACCTACAGGAATTGTAATCGCACTATGAGAACCATTTACACTAAAACGCAACATACAGCGCGCAGCTTGATTTTCGAGACGTTCACAACCTACTTGCCCCCCACATAAATCCAATGCAATTCCCGTTGCCGTCTGAGGAAAAGTTTGACGAAATGCCTCGTTAATTCCTTTACGCACTAACAGTTCACGAAATGCATATACATTAATAATCAAGCGTTCAATATGAGCAGGTTGTAGCACTTTACCTGTGTCTTGCTCATATTTGGCAATAGTTTCCGCGACAATCTGTTTTACATCTTCGGGGACTACGGTAATATCATAACGGCTACTGATTTCCATAATTGAACTCCGTTGAATAGATTTGTTTAGCCACATCATCAGCTACACACCATTTCACATTAAAGAAAAAGTGCGGTGCCGTACCGCTAATCTGTACTTCTTGCACAATTACCCTTTTTTCCCACTTATCAATAGCGACAAAAATTTCACGCACCATATTCGGCACTGCAATATCAAAGGGTTGGTCAATATATTCGAAATGGTCTGAACCAAAATCAGGGCGTAGCACATCAGTTCCTTTGCGCGTTGAAAGGATATTGATAATGCATTGATGAAGGTCATCTTCGCCTTGAATCGTCTTCACGCCATCTGGGGCAATTTGCCAGTGTGTGTATTGAGGAGTATTTATATTCATAGCCGCAGAATAGCGGCTAGTGAGGAATTTAGATTTTAAACTAGTTTAATAAACTACTTATTCGGTTCCGGACCACCACCGTGTTTATGTGTGCCAAGCTCAACTGAGCCTTGTTTCACAACAGGGGCTGATACTTCCTCGTCTGATGTAATTTTGCCTGTAGCGTGTAATGTACCATTCACAACTGTGTTTGCATTAATCGTTGCACCTCCTTTTGCAGTTGCCGTTAAATGACCATTGGTATTTACGACCACATCACCTGTTTTACGATCATGCGAAATCACTGTGCCATTTTTAAATTTATGTAACCACATATCACTATCTGCAACAGGCACAGGGTCTTGTTCATTGTAAATCGTACCAAGTACGTAGCCACTTTCACCTCGTGCATCTAAAATCATTGCGACTAACTCGCCCACGTCGGGTAAACCATAAAAGTGATTGCCGCCCGCATTAATCGTAAAAAACGGTAACCATGCTGTCTCAAAATCTTCCAAAGCAGGAATTGTCGCTTTAATTCGATGAGTTTTTGGGTCAATTTGGCTCACAATCCCTTCTTGATAGGTTGCGCTAAAGTTATGTGTATTCATTTGCAAAAGAACTCCTATAACGTACCGCTTGTAAAAGGAAAATCTTCAATAAATTCTAACATTCTCACCTCTAAATCGGTGGTGTAACCTTGATTACGACTATAATTATGCCGAGCTGATTTAATTAAATATTTACCACTAAACATACCCAGACCAGTTAGCAAAACTGTATTACCTGCAACAAGTTTGGGATTACCAATCACTGTAATGTTGCCTGCTTGCTGATCATCATTTTGTGCTGATAGAGCTGCATCTGCACGAGCATCTATCTGAGCTTGACTTTCACCACGTGTGACAATTTTTAATGTATCTGCATTGCTTGCTTTAGCTTGTTTCTTACGTGGGCGTTTGGGCTTACTTTTTTTCTTAGCCGACAGAGCTTTCTTTCCCTGCACATCCATACCACGCACTTCAACTTTTTCTACTGTATCTTTAATACGATCACGTAAGCGTAATTTTTTAATATTACCCAAATCTAATGTAGCGACAGGAGATCGTTCTTCTAAGCTCTTCATAGTAGTAAATACAAGGGTTTTGCCAACAATCTTAAAACTATGTCTATATTCGTGAGCCAACCTCGTTAGGAACTCTACATCACGCTCTTGATATTGTGTTACCCGTTTAATCGGAATATTGGCAACAGTTCCTGTTACATTTAACTTAAGATTCTTGGCAACTTTTCGTACTATATTTGCCAGTGTTGTATTTTCGTAAGCTTTTGGTTTAAGAGTCCTATTAGCACGTGTAATTCCTGTACTTAATGCACGAATAGTCACAACAGAACCTGACTGTTTTTCATAATTCCACTCAATATCATCAATCTCAAATGCACCTAAGCTAACTAGGTTTTCCCCTAAATAACCCAATTGAGGTTTTAATTCGTCCCCCTGAGTAGGGAACCATGTATTAATCCATTTACGCTCAATATCCTCAAAAGTTACTTGCAATTCATCAGATTGATCACTTAAATGGTCCGTGTAAGTTAGTGAAATCAAGTGTGGTTTGATATTGTGGGTAATTTGCTTTTTGCCGTAGAATAACTCAAAAGTCGGTGTTTGAACTTGCATAACTTACTCCTGTAACCACGGTGGTAAGTCAACTTGTGATGTTGCCTTAACTTCAATCACCGGTATAAATAAGATTTTTCCCATCGGCAATACTTCACAAAATGGAATATGTGGATTGGCATTGATAAGACGATTAATTTCACCTACATCACTATAGTAGCGATAAGCGAGTAAATCCCAGCGCTCTCCCTCTTTAATATTATGCTGAATTACACTGTCCATTTAGTTGTCTCCTGTGGTTTTGGTTCATCGGCCCGAATAGCTATCCATGCAGTGAGTTCTGCACTGTTTTTTGCCTGTGCGGCTACAATCTCATCCGCTGACTCAATAGCTTTTACACCAAAATCAAACCAATCTCCTAAATCGTTACTATTTAAACCTCTTTTAAATTCTGTTTGAGCCGTATTCAAAGCCTCATTAAGCTCGGTCAAACCACGCAAAAAAGGCTGTGCTGCATTTAAGCCTTGGGTTAACATTGAAAAGCTGTTACTCAATCCTACCATCTCGCCAAGTCCAGAGAGTGATGATCCAAGACTAACGAGTACATTGGGTAACTGTGCCAAGGCTTCGCTTGGGTTGCTTGCTAAAGCTCGCATAACCGATACTGCATCGCGTACATCACCAATCGTCTGCCGTACCTGCCGATAAACACGAATGCCTTTATTAACCAACTCTGAGGTTTTACTTACAAAACCGCTTAAACCCTTCGGTAGGATCGAAGACAGAGGTAGGTTGCCACCAATTGAAAGTGCAGCCCCCAATAAGCCTTGACCTGAATCACCAACAAATTCACGTAATGTGATTGATACATCACGAGCTAAGGCATTACCTTCTAGGTCTGAAAATAAAATACCGCTACTGATTTCAGTAATCACAAAATGTCCTTTAAATTGTGAGAAACCCAGTACTAGTGCTAAAGCTTCTTGCGTCTCTTTCGCTGTCAGTAGAGACTGATAACGTTGTTCTACATTACCAAGCTTGTGGTGTAATTTAAGTTGTAATGTGATTTCGGTTAGCTCCAAACCCATTGCTTGTAACTTTGGCTTACCTGCAAGCACCGAGTGTTCTGCAAAGCTAGCTAGACGACGCTCGTCAAATGCCGATGGTGCATTGAGTAGGTCGAAAGTAATATTTCCCAATAATGCGTAATTTGCCATTAGTAAGTTCTCCGTTGTTTTTGATCTACTACACGAGCCATCATCTGTTCAAATTCATATAACATGGTCGGATTTTGTAGCGCCAGCATGAGTTGCTCTTTTACATCAGCAGGAACCGTGCCATTAATGTTAATAGTGGGGCTAAAATGCACTACAATACCACCTTGGTTATTAGTTGTTGCATTATGTGTAACGTTACTTCTATTTAGTGATTCATAGTTGGCAAATAGTCCATCATTTTGCACACTTGGGTTAAAACTTGGGTGGCTAATATCTTGATTATGATTAAACCCAACAAGGTTACCAATCACATTCGCACCAAATTTAATATCATTCCAAATATCATCAAAGAATGATTTTTTCTCTGGTACAAAACTTGGCGTTGCAAGTATAGGTGGCTCAATACTTTTTAGCATAGAGGACTGCATCATGTCGCCTAGAGATTTAGTCGATTCAGCAGCTATGCTTTGTTTGTTGTCCATACCAATAGCAAGCCCCTCTACAATATTTATACCGTAGCCTTTAAATACACGACTCGGAGAGTGGATACCTAATTTCTCGGCAAACCAACCTTTAATACTTGATCCTAATTCACCAATTTTTTCTTTAGCTACCGTCCAAGCATTACTGATACCATTTACAAGACCATCGATAATATTTTGTCCAAAATTGCTGAATTGTGCAGGCAAATCAATACCAAACCAGTTAAGTACGGAAGTAAATATCGAGGTGAATAAAGCTAAGGGATTAAATGCAAGAATAATGTTTCCCAGTGCAGAAAAATTACCACTAAACAGGCTCTTTATATTCTCCCAAATGCCGGAAAACCACGAGCTTACGCCGCCCCATACTGCTGACCAAATACCAGTAATACCATCCCAAAGCGTAGAAGCAAATTGTAAAAAGCTTTCAAAGTACGGTCTTATTCCTGCCCATAAATTCTGAAAGAACCCTTTAATTGGCTCCCAGTATTGATAAATGAGCAATGCAACGGCAGCAATACCGATTAAAACGCCTACAGGGCTTGCTAACATTGCCTTACCTAAGAATAAAAAGGCTTTGCCAATTCCAAGCACTGCTTTTAGCAATACACCTCCCAATACTTTCCCTAACATCACAGCAACAGAAAATACTGATTTCAAAATGAAGGCAAAGCCTTTCAAAACACCTAAATTTATTCGGACAAAGAGCTTAGCTAATGAGATACCTAAATCGAAAATCTTCAAACCAAGCAAGCCTAAGATACGAGTTAATGCCCAGCCTATACGAAAAAATGCAGCAAAGCCTTTATAGGCTCCAAAAGAAACAAATGCGAGACCGGAAAGAAGCGCTTTGAGTGCGAAGAAACCAACAGAAGCAGTTGCAAGACCCGCACCAACTAGTATAATTTGATTAACTAACTTTTCATTACTTCCTATCCACTCTATAACTGAATAGATAACAGGCTTAATATCATTTACTACATTATTAATAAGTGGTAAAAACTTAGCACCAATCGTCACACCAAGCTCAGAAAAACTGTTTTTTAATAGCTGTAAATTATTTTCAGTTGTTGCACTACGGCTTTCAAACTCACGTTGCATTGAACCCAAATATTTCAATTCGCCTTTAGCATCGGTTTCTTGAAGTAATTGTAGCTGTCGGTTATATTCTCCCGTATTTTGAGCAAGCAACATCACATCATCGGCATATTGTTTACCGAACATTTTAGCTAATAATGGATATTGCTTATCTTTCGGTAGTTTTTTCACTTTCTCAATAAAGCTTGTAATAGCACCTTGAGCATCTTTATTCATTGCAGAAGCAAAGGATTTAGTGGTAAATCCAAGGG
This sequence comes from Mannheimia granulomatis, assembly GCF_011455695.1. Lineage (NCBI taxonomy): Bacteria > Pseudomonadati > Pseudomonadota > Gammaproteobacteria > Pasteurellales > Pasteurellaceae > Mannheimia > Mannheimia granulomatis. The sequence goes on from NZ_CP015030.1 coordinate 528,522, forward strand.
CTTTTAATTCGTCCTGATGTTTACCCGCTTTAAGTTCAGCAAAAGCAGACGTCATACCTTTCATTGCTTGTGCAGCAAGCTCAGGTGCTTTACCCATAGACAAAAATGTTGAACCTAATGCCGCAGCTTGATTTTCAGTAAGTCCTAGCATTCGGGTATCTGAACCGGCTCGGGTAATAACATTGACGATATCAGAGGCTTTGGCATTAGCATTATCCGAAAGATAGTTGATGGCATCACCAAACTTAGCCATCTCTTTAATTGGTTTACCAAGCACATTAGCCATAGTTGCCATTGCAGTACCTGCATCGCCCGCAGCCATATCAAATGCCACCCCCATTTTTGCAGCATCTTCGGCATATCCCAACAAATGTTCACGAGCGATACCGGCTTGACCACCGGCTGCTACAATTGCAGCAATCTCTTCTCCAGCCATAGGAATAGAACGAGTCAATTTAAGAATATCTTTTTCCATTTCTTTAAATTGTGCTGGAGTGTCGAAATTCACAACCTTTTTCACATCAGCCATCGCACTTTCAAATTGCATTGCAGGCTGAGCAAGCCCCATAATGGAAGAGCCAATTGCTGTTGTAGTTGAGATTGCGCCACCAATACCCTTAATAACCCCTACACCCAAAGCACCAAATTTTGCCTGAGTAGATAAAGAGTTATCTTTTAGTACATTTAACTCATTTTTTAATCCTCTTAGTGCACTAACTGCACCACCAATAGAAGCGCCAATAACTAAAGATATTGCTAAATTTGACGACATAATTTATAGTTCCGATAAGTCGTTAGGAGAAAAGACTATGTTGAAATTTTTTGATACTGTTTTTCTGATTGTAGGAGCGATTGTTCTTGCATTTATTGCGATTGGCTTTGTCATGTACGGATTAGTCACTTTCCCGAAAATGGCTGGAATGTTTATGGTAGGCATAGGGATTATGATGAGCTTATTTTACCTAGTAAAATTGACTAAGAAATCTGCTCAAACAAACCAAGAACCACCCAGACTTTTACAAGCAAAAAACCTAACATTACGTAAAATACAAAACAAAATTTGGGATAGCTTCCGTAAAGAAGCTCAATAATGAAGATGAAAAGCCGCTAAATAGCGGCTTTTATGTATTTAGCATCAACTTGACGACGAGCCTGTTTTAGCCACCGCTCAATCTCTTCTAATGTCATTTCTTCAACTTCGCTCGGTTGCCATCCATACCACCACATCAGATCTGCAAGTGCTTTATCTAGCTCCTCTAAGCTGACTTTCCCTTTTGCATCTCTTTCAAAATGGCTTGTAACTTGGAATAGTCTGCAATATCCAATTCGGCAATATCTTCTATCGTCAATCCGGTAAGAATAGCGAGCAAGTAAAACTCTTGGTCAGCTTCATTTTTTTGGCTTTGGGCAGTACGCAAGTCTTTTGCTTTAGCACGACGTATTTTTAGCTCTGTAACATCGTTGCTATGACCGTCTTTGATAGGGAAATCCAATGTAACTTTACGAAAGATCGCAATATCATTTAATTTTTCAGACATAATAAAAACTCCATAGGTTGTGGTTAATCAACGCTATGGAGTTTAAATTTTCAGAGCTAAAACAGCTTTTAAACTGGTTTAAGGATTTAGCCACCGATATTCGAACGGAATTTTTGTAAAATATCCTGTCCTGCTACGCGGTATTGGTTGGAGAACGCGTCGTAGAACAGCACCTCTTTGCCGTCAATCACTTGCTTGATGTTTTTCACTTGATAAGCCATGGGGTATTCCGTCGGCTCTTTTTTATATTCGCCCACGTTGAACTTGTTAAAATCCACGGTCATCGTGATAACCAACGGGACTTCCGCCACCACACCAAGTGAGTTAAAGGCTTGCACATTGGCACGCACCATCAGTTGGTTGCTCTTAAACGGATTGTAGCCGAGAGCAGCCACCTCGGGGTAGAAACCGTCCCATGTAATTTCGCCTTCAAGCGCATTGACTTTATTCGGCAATTTGATTTTGCCGATTAAGCCAAGGTTATCGTGTTCGACAAACTCCACCTCAAATTCCGGTGTTTTTACCGTTTTAGCGCGCCCCAAGTGATTATTGCCGTTGAGGTAGATATTGGCATTGGCAACTTGGTTAATTACAGCAGTGGTCATTATTTACCTCCTCGGCTGCTTAAGTTGATCAAGTATTTACGTGTTACCACGCTAGTGTTGGTAATGCGTTCTGCCGGTGGTTTTGGCGTGAAGGAATACACAATCGGTACATTGCCTTTACTGAATGCATCGGTTAAATCTGCTTCTGCATCAAGGCTGACATCAAAGCCTACAATCGACTTCAGCGTACCCATATAGGTTTCCACCGTACCGAGCAAACTATCCAGTAAGGCATCATCAATCGGTAAATCCACAAACTGTAGTTCCACCCGACGAATGCTTTCATCAATCAAGTCCGCCGTGCGTTGCACCACTTCAAAGTTGCTGATATGACTCACGGCTGGGAAACACGCCAAGCGGTTGCCCCATAGGCGGAAGCCCGTCCCGTAGCTGTTAAACACCGTGGTAATCCCCACCGCATTTAAGCGGTTGGTTTCAGACTGAATATCATCCACCCGAGCCGTCAGCGGAATTTCTACCCCAATCACCCCTTTTAGCTGACGGTTGGAAGTCGAGAACCAGTAGCCGTGTTCCACATCGGTTTTCATTCGTAGCCCTGCCGCGTGGGTGGCTAAACTTTCAAGGTTGTTACGTTCGCCAAGCACGTGTGGGAAGAATAAATGTGTCCGATCACTGGAGGTTTTAAAGTTAATCGTGCCTTCCGGGCCGCGACCTGCAAGTGCTTGTGCAAGGGTTGTTCCTTTCGGAGCTTGCACATAGGCAATCGCATTAAGCTGCCCTGCAAGGGTCTCTAACGCCGTTGCCATGGTTGCACTGGTGTCAAACTGTGGGCAGATTAAAATTTTGGCATCGCTCCCAAACAGGTTAAAACCGGCACGCAACAGCTCAAAACCGGTGCGCTTACCTGTTGCCGTATCAATGCCGCCTTTCACATCGTCTTCGGTGACTTTGCTTGGGTCGGCAAAGGTATAACTTGCTGTGAGGTTTTGTTGCACACTGTGTAATTTGATTTCACCGCTAAGTAAATCTGCCGTGTAATCACGTCCGCTGACTAACACACCGCTGTCACTATTAAGAGATAACTCCAACAAACCGGCATTTGCCGTTTGTGCCATCAGCGTATCTTTATCCACACGCAAGACTTCGCTGCTGACCACCGTGCGGTGGCGCGCTGGGTCAAGTACGTTGATAACATACACTTGCCCTGCGGCATAGCGGCTTAAAATATCCAGTGCGTTCGGCAAACTGTAGCCTTTATCTAACACATTGCCGAATTGGGCAAAGTCTTTTTTCAGCATACAGAGTTTCAGCTCATTGACTGCACCGATAGGGGCAGTGCCGACAATGCCGATAATCGCCCCATCGACGGTATAAACCGGCACAGACCCGCCGTTAATACGCTTGGTTTCCGTGCCGTGATGAAATTGAGACATAGCTCCTCCTATTTAGGTTTTAATTGCGGGCTTAAGGGTTGCCCGTCTTGACGAGGGATAAGGTTTGCAAATTTCGGGCTGTTTTTGACCGCTTGTTGTTCCACTTGCACGGTTTCACAGGCGGCTGCCAGTTGGTATATCCAAATACCGCTGGTGTGCTCGTCGAACTGCTCATCGACCAAATAACAACCTTGGCTATTCGGCGGTCTAAAACCGACAATGGCAAGGCGCAGGCTGTCGAGCAGCTCTACTGCACCAAAATCATTGTGTAGATGACGGCTGATGACCGTCAGCACAATATGCACTGTGCGGGTTTGGATCACGGCATCGGTCGGGCGCACCGCCCCAAACTTTGAGCCTGCATAGCTAATCAAAATCGCGCCGTTCGGGTGGCTTAAGTAGTAGCCTTCGGGCTCGTCCGGCATCAGTTCCACCACCCAATCCGGAAACAGCTCGTTTAAACGGTCTTTAACCGCGTTTAAAATCGGGAGGGTTGCCGACATCAGTAGCCCTCCGTATCGACACGCTTAGCCGCTTTAACCCGATATTCGCCTTGGTCGGGCAACAGGTCGCCGTGCTTTTCATCCGGCGGATGATTGGGGGCAAGTCCCAAGTGCAGCATGCCTTTGGCGATTTGTTCCAGCTCTTTAATCGCTTGGTCGTAGGTCTCTTTCACCACCTGTGGCATCCCCTTTTCAGGGCGACGGGCATAGAGCCAGTAACGCGCCAAATACAGACCGTGATTGTGGATAACCGTCGGCACCTCACTTAACGGCAGGCGATAGCGACTACGCAATGCACTATCAATCCGCTCACAGGCAGATTGCACCGCCTGTTGCAATACCACCTCATTCGGCTCCGTGGCTCGTGGCTCATCATTACTGAGCTGGACGAGCGTGGTTTTGCTAAAGGCTTGAGTTAAATCCTCGGTGGTGAGATACATCACTACTCCTCAACCGCCTTCTCTGTCGGTTTTGCTTTGTTGCCTTTGCCGGACTTCTCCGACTTACAAGCGGTCAATTCGGCGGAGATTTTTGCAATCTCTTCTTCTTTTTCCGCCAGTGCTGCTTCTGCCGTTGCGAGTTGTTGTTCCAACTCAACCACACGGGCTTGTGCTTCTTCGGCACGTAAACCGTTTTCCGTCGCCAAGGCTTCGGCTTGAGCGTGGGCTTCTTGGCTTTCGCGCAAGGCTTGCTCTAAGGCACGTTTTTCTGCATTGGCAGCGTCTGCCATCGCCTGTGCTTTTTCTTCGGCTTCTGCTTGGGCTTTCTGACGGGCTTTAACGACTTCGTCTTTTGGCTCGAGGTAGATCGCCAGTTCGTGAAATTCGGCTTCGGTCACTTCAATCTCATCACCGATGTTGTAGTGCTTGCCGTTGTGGTAAATGGCTGAGTTGGCGACTACCGCCATAATCAATTCGTGTTTCATTGTCTGGTTCTCCGTGTCGGATTTGGTAGGGTGGGGCTTGCCCCACCGTAATAGGATTAAATACAGCCTTTAATCAGGTAACCTGCCGGTTTACCGACTAAATGCGGGCGATGAATATCAGTAGTACGCACTACCTGCACCTTACCGCCGTTTTCGTCATAGGTATCGACAAACAAGCCCCCTTTACGGCGCACGGTGTAGCCGTAAGACGGTTCGTAAATAGAGCCTTTTTTCTCGCCGGAGCTGCGCGGCACATACGCTAAAATCACGCTGTCCGTCCAAATATCTTTAATCGCGTTATTGTCTGCCGTGTCTTCATACACCGCTTCGCCAATCACGACTTTTTCCACGTTAATCAACTTGGCAAAGGTTGTCTCGTCAATCAGTGCCACCTGCACGTTTTTGATTTTATCCAGCACCGTAGGGTGTTCTTTCAGCAATGCCCAAACATCGGCAGCAATCACGCAGACATTCGGTTTGCGCCCTGTGGCACGCTTAATCGCGGTAATGCCGTTGCCGATCACCTTAAACGGATCGGAGCCTTTATCGCTGAATTTGCTGGTACCGGACAACACCACTTTGTTGCCGGTCTCATAATTGGCTTCATTTTGCGCAAGGTCGGCGATTTTTTTCTCACGCCCTAACGCAATCACATCTTGGGTGGTATTGACCGCAAAATGCTGTAACGAGAAAAAGGCCTCGCTCTCTTCACGGTAATCAATCGGGAATTCCACGTCGTTTTCGTCCAACGCCACATCAATCGAACCAATATCTTCCGGATCTAAGCGGTTGGATTTACCACGCAATTCACGCACGGTAGAAGTTAAACGGAACGCAAGGCGACCAAAAGTCGGGATTTTGCCGGCTTCTTTATCAATTTCGACCACCGGCATTAAATGCTCGCCGATTAAATCAAGATTGTGGTAGCCCAACGCAAGATTGGTTAAAACCGGATCTTGCACACGCAATTTGGACAGGTTGTAGGCTTTTTGAGTCATAGTTTCTCCTAGTTAAAAAGGTGTTTGAATGCTGTGGTGTAGTCCACCGAATGCCGCTTCATATAAGCGCGAATTTTTTGGTCGGCTTCAATGGAAGCCGGATTTGTACCTTCGGCATAGCTCACCGTGTCCGCCTCTGTCTCTGCTGCTTTTTTCGGATCAGCAACTTCGGCAAACTCGACAATTTTCGGTTGGGCTTGCAAAAAGGCTTTGGTCACGGTTAAAAGACTCTCGCCTTCGTTAAACGAAACCGTGCCACCGCCTGCCACGGTTGCGGAATGGTTGAGCAAATTCAATGCTGCTTCTTTCGCAACTGGCGCAAGTTTGCCTTCGCTAATCAGCTGCTCGCAGAAGTTAGCGTTTTCAACCTTGGTGGCTTCCAGCTCGGCTTCCGCTTTTGCCGCTTCCGCAGCGGCTTTATCGGCTTTCAGCTTGGCATTCTCCGCTTGTAGGGCAGCGATTTCTTCGGGTGTCATCGACATTTCAGTATCTCCTTTGGGGTCGGGTTGGGGTTCATTAAAAATTGGTTCATGGGAAGGTTCAGCAGACTTCATTTCTTCACGCACCACGTTGTATTGCACGTTTTCAACAAGATAATCGGGCAAGGCTTTGTCTGCTTCATCTTGCCCAAACTTGCCAATCAGCCAATCACGCAGTCGCCGAAACATCGAGGCTTCTGCCCAGTCGGCAAAATCCACCACACCTTCTTCACCTTCCGCAAATTCAGGATTGCGCAAACCTTTCACAGCAGGGGGCATCGCGCCTAAAAAACCGACGTGGCGTAGATAGAGCGAGCCTTGTTTCGGGTTGTTTGGGCTGTTAGCAAGGTAAAACGAGGCGGAGACTTTCTTAAACCGACCGGCTTCCACCATTTCGGCAAATTCAGGGTCGATTTGGTCGAATTCGGCTTTCAGCGTATCGCCGTCCAGTTGCAAGCGTTTTACCCAGCCATAGGCAGGGTGGTTATGCTGAGGGTGTCCGACAACAGCAGGGGCTTCGTGATACTCTGGCGAATAGCTTTCTACCGCCTGTTGCAAGTCTGCGGTGGTGAGGGTGATTTCAACGCCGTGCGCGTCTTTACGCGTTCCGGCTTTAAAAATTTCAATTAGGTTCATAATGCCTCCGTGATGGGAGTATTATGAAAAAAGGAAGGGACTTTTAATTTTAAACTGGTTTAAGGATTTGAAATGGGAGAAGAAAATTACAAGCGAGGCATAATTCCCTCGCTAAGAAGCCTGCTATGCGTGTTTATAAACACCCCAAAAACGCGTTGTGCTATCGTTCATCGAATTTTCAATAAAACGCACAAGCGGGCGTTTTAGGGCGTATTTTTGAAAAATTAGGATTGGCTGATAATTCGGCGGATAAAATGCTCGGTTTTTGCCAATAAATAATCCTTATTCTGCTCGCTTACCCCGAGCCACGGACGAGCCGATACGCCCGAACCTCGCCCACTTGCCTTTTGGCTTCCGAACTGGTGCAAACGGGCATATTTGCGATCAGAGCCAAAGACCACGCTGTTATCGTCTGCCCGATAGCGCAGCAGGTTTTTCAGATAGCCGTCTTTAATCAGTACCTTATCGGCATTGCGTTTTTTCTTTGCACGGTATTTCGGCGAGAGCGGTTGCCACTTCTCGCCCTCGGGCGAGGCTTGTTCTTTCTCAAAGCGTTGCTTATGGATAGTTCGCAACGCCTCGCCTAGCACGCCATAGAGCTTTTTGCCTTGTTGCAAGTTTGTAGCGGTTTGGGCTAGAGAACGGATAGCACCGTCGGCATCGAGGCGGATTTGGAGCATGGGAGTTTCTTCCTATTGATTAAAAAATAGTTTAGGAGTATAGTTATTCCAACGGTGGGGGTTTCCTACTGGAAAGGTTGCGGTTCCGCCCGTATTATCCTGTTCGAATCAGGCAAGCCACCGTTATTCCAAACTTCCCCAAAGTAACTCATACGAGTTTTTCAAATTTCCCCATTCTTTCGTTGGTTCAATTTTACTGCCGGTTCTAACCATATTCAGTTTGATACGCTCTTTTTGCTTGCTTAATTTGTCTTTAATTTGCACCTCATAGTCCATTTTAATAGCAACTTTGCCTTGGTCTGTGCTATACACAAATAGTAAGGTTGGCTGCTTTTGGCTGGTTTCCAATAAAATAGCGTCAGGTTGTTTGAGTTTTTCCGGTAACTGCTGCCAAAACTCCACTGGCAGATTAATGCCTTTGCCCTGTTTGCTGTCTCTAAGTGCGTGCAAAATATCCTCATCACGCACCGCAATTACTGCCGTTTGTGGGGCTTTATCGAGGGCTTCAAGCTTTTGAATAACCGGTCGAGGGATAGCCCCCACATACTTCATCGTGCCACGAGGTACACGCTCGCTGACCACTGTATCGACCATCTCTTTAACCGACTGATTAAGCAACGCCAATGCAGGCGGATAGTTCAGTACGTTTGAGACGGCGGATGAGGCAAATTGTGGTGGCGTATCGACCAGTTTCTGAAACAGAATTTCATCGACCTTGTGGATAGGCACTAACCGTTTCGGGTGTTCAAAACTCGGATCAACCCCTTTCGGCACACGTACAATGCGAGGGCTGCCGCTGCGTTGCCCAATCAGCTTTTCTTCCCACTCAATCGGTGGGCTTTCTGCAACGGTTTTTCCCTCGGCTTGTAAGTCAAAATCATCCAAGGCTCGCACGGTGCAGTGGCAACCGTAGGCACGTACAGGGTAGTGGTAGTCCCACCACGGGTCGTCTGCACGCAACACTTTACCGTCCCAGGCTTGATGCTCGGGGCGAGGGTGTGCGCTGTCGTTGTGTTCGTACTCCCAATAGGGCTGCACATCGGCAAGAGCTTTCTGCTGGGTATAACGCCCGTGGTTGTAGCTGGCATAAAGATTGGTGTCGTAAATAATCCGACTGCGCCAATTTCTGCCGCCGTTATATTCCCACGAATGCTTTTCGACAATTTCATCAAATCTCTTGCGGAATTGTTCCAACGTGCCACCCTGTTCAATTACTTCATCCACTGCCTTGCGAAAATCACCAACAATTTCCTGCGTATGCGCCCCTGCCACCGCAAAGGCGTAATCATGTGCTTCGCCATAGATGTCGAGATAGCTTGCCGTTGGCATATTGATTTTGCGGCGGAAGTAGTCGATTTGCTCATTAAAAGGCAAAGGTTTAGCAACACTTGTGGTCATCGCTTACCTTCCTCTTGCACTTCAAACCGTCCACGTAAATTTGCCAAGGTCAGCCCTTCGGCAAACAGTTGTGCATACTCGGCAAATTCCAACTCAGGGATAAAGTCGTCTAAAATTTGCTGGCACTCTTCAAGGCTACCGGCCATATCCAACTTCGCCCGAATGTTGGCAATATTGCTGTTAAGTGGATGGCTTGCCAGTTCGCCCATTTGGTCGATGATTTCGTCAATCGGTTTGCGTTTGTGAGTATGAGGCTCACTAAAATTTGCAAATTTTGGCGTAGTACCGACCGCTTGTTGCGTTGTAGCCAGCTCAATATCACCTTTTTCAAAGCCATAGGTGCGCTCCAAATACTGCTGCGAAAACCGTACACCTAATCCAAAGAGTTTTTCATCGCGTCCAACTAATACCGTATCAATTTCTTCTTGTTCATAAAACTCAAACCTCGGTAGGGTCTCGACCGCAAAGTTGTAGTGGCAAATCCATTGCAGCAACTGATTGAGAGTTTCCTCAATCATTGCCTTGTCATCATTGCGAATATCTTCCACCACTTCCAACCCTGCTTGTGCTGAGGCTCGGTTACTGTCTTGTTCGGTAGTTTGGTTTTGTCCAAGCAAGGCAATATTAATTTCGCCCTTACAAAAATTTAAAAATCGTTCATAACTGTCGCTGGATGTACCTTTCCCGGCAGCTTCTAAAATTTCTACAGAGCTATCGTTTGGTACGACAGCAATTGCTGTACCAATCATTGCTTCCAAACTGTCAGCAAGGGCTTCTTTATCCGGCTCGGCAGTTTGGCGCGGATGTTTACCAACCAACCAAGGCGAGCCATATTTCTCCACAAATTCCAACCAAAATTTAAAACCACCTTTCTTAAAAGTTGCTGCCCAAAAGCAGAGCGAGAGATCGCCTAAGCCGTAGGGGTTGTCCTGTGTGGCTTCTTGGGTGGTGAGCAAAAATTTATGTTCCGGCAACAGCTCGCCTTCCAGCCAGCTATCCTTGGTACGAAAACGTAATCGGTTCTCCTCATCAAACACAAACCATTCCGGCTTTTTGCCCACAATCGCCGTTGGGATAATCAGATCGCTTTGCTTTGCCCACATCACCTCGCTAACTTGATAGCCAAATAACGAGGCATTAAGCATTTCGGTAATGATATGATTTAACGGCAAGGCTTCAAAAATCGCATTTAACGCCTCATCAATTTTCGTGTTGTTCGTGGTGGTAATCCGCCAGTTCAGTCCTTTGATAGCCGCTTTTCGGCGGCGAACGCCGGAGCGAACTTGCCCGTCGGAAAGCAGCTCACGGTAAGTAGAAATATCCTTACCCATTTTTTTGAGTACAGGATCAGGGTTTGGCAGGTAATAGCCAAACGACCAGCCGTCAAAGCTGCGGGCACGGGTGGCAATTTCATTGATAAGATCTTTTTTCATTTAGTATCCTTTGCTTAACGATTGACTACGTCGCGGTTTGCGAGCCAGTGGACGCACCGGCATTTGAACAAGCTGACGGCTCGCATAATGTGCAAGTAACAGAGATATTGCTGTATCTCCATGGCGTTTATTCTTACCACCATCAACACTACGAACGCGTTTATCTGGAATGCGTGGCACGCCTCGTACAATTTCAAAGGCTCGTAAATCGGCAAGTACATCCGCATTTTTAGGTATTTTGGTTAGTGTGCCGTCTTCCAGTGCTGCTTTAAATGGAGCCGTATTTTCCTTGTACCATTTTTCGGTGAGATGAATGCTGTGAACCAAATCGGTGCCGAAGGCATCACGTGCTTTTTCTGCCAATGCACCACCATTACCACCACCATCAAATGCAGCCCCCGAGAACATCGGGAGGCGTTTTAAAATGTAAAGTACAATCTGTTCCTGTTGGGCATATGGCATATTACCCAGCTCAACAATAAACTGAATTTCATTGGTTAAGTTTGGCTGTTGTGCAGCGATAGCTAAGGATGTTAAGTCACCTTTTCGAGCAAAATCCTCGCCTACAAAATGTCGTTTAGATTTATCCAAATCATCTAAAAGAGGTTGAATTTCCTCTTTAAGCCATAGATCAATTTCTTTGGCGCGAACAGGCTCATCTATTAACTCAAAATCTAGAGACATCTCTTTACGAATAAGTGGTGTATGTGAGTGCATTTGGCTTTCAATTAAGGCTCGGGATAACCACTTACCTCCAGAGTTTTTAGGTATGCAATCTAATTCTTCTGATGCATCTTCACCATAAGAAGCCCGAATACCCGTTTCCCATTCAATTTCACCCTCTTTCGTATAAGGGCGATTGGTGCGTAAGCAAATACGCTCATACAAACCGTCTTCCATCGCATCACGGAAAGTAATAGTATGTAAGCTATAAGGCTTTTTACCCTCTCGAATTTCTTGGCATAACTCATTGAATGGGTTATCTACGCCATCGTGGGTGCTGATAATATGAACTTGACCACCCCACATTAAGAGAGCCATTGCGGCTTTAAGTAATTCACTTAAACAAGGGTGGAATGCGGCTTCATCAATAATGACTCGTCCCTGCTTACCACGCAGATTTGAAGGGCTACTGGACAGAGCAGTAATACGCCAGCCACTGGCAAAACGGATAGTGAAAGCTAGAATACTTTCTTCATCTTTTCCCTCTTTGAACACCTCTTGGGTTTCTTCTATCTCGCTTGCAGCAAGTCCGTAAAATTTCGCCCAGTTAGCACAATCCCGAATAAATTCGAGTGCCATATCTTTGTTATAGCCTACATACCATATATCCATACCGTTGGCAGACGCAGCTAATAAAGCACTGTCGGCGCCTTCCGCCCAAGTTAGACCGATACGGCGAGATTTCTCAGCTACTTTCACATAGCTGGTATCGGCACACCAATCTTGCTGATAAACCAGTAAGACCATTGGCGTACGGGACATCACCTTGGTAATGGGATTAAGCTCAAATTCTACGGTTTTCTGTTTTGTCATTTGGTTGCAATACCTAAAATTTTGCGGCGAATTTCATTCGCAACATCGTCACTTAAACCGCCTTTTTTCACGACTTTTTCTACGTCTTTTGCTGCTTGTTCGGCACGTTGTTTCACTTCTGCTTGATAAGTTTTCAATTTGGTACTGGCTTGAATAAGTGAGGCGATATTTTTGCCTGCGAAACTTAACGCTTGGAATTTTTCCATTGGAGACATTTCTTCACTTTGAGCATCCTCAATTTCAACCAATGCCTCAAACAGAGAGGACTGCAGCATTCCCATTAAGGCTTCGCTGCGTTTGTCATCTTTATCTTCCGCACCTTCTGCGATAATCCGTGCGGCTTCTGTACTTTGTTTTATGGCTTTAAATCGACGCTCAATTTTTTGTCCATAGCGATGAATAGCAGATTTGCTGATAACAAATCCTTTTTCTTTCAGTAAATTTTCTAACTCAATATATCCACTGAAACCATTCTCAGTTAGAGCTCTTTCAAGCCAATGTCGAACATCTTCGGGCAATTTTTCAATACTGGATCTCGGAGCCATTATTCCTCCTATGCCCAGTATTTTTCAGGGCGGGCAATACCGGCTTGGCAGTCGATGGTATATTCCACAATATCGACACCTAAGCGGTTGATGTCGGCATACCATACGCCGTGCGGTGTTTTGTTCAGTTCAATCAACTTGCGGTCTTGCAGATATTCCAACTGCTGACGCAATTCAAGTGCAGTTACATCAGGGTAAATGCCACGCATTACATCTAACAAAAACTGCTCACTTGTGGTATAAGGCATTGCCTTGTGCAGCACATTCAGCAACTGCCAACGCATTCCTTCACGACGAGCTTTTTCCATCATTTGGTACTCTCCATTTTGTATAGGTCGGTTAGGGTTTTATGCACTGCATCAAGTTTTGCCTCAATAATTGCTTGCCCACGGATATAGTCTTCGCGTAACACATAATTCAGGGGCAAGGTGGCGTTCAGATTGTGGACTTGATGCTCTAAATCCTCCACCTTGTCGAGAGTTTTCTGTTGCTGTTGGTAGCGTTCGTTTAGCTGGCTCTGAAATTGGCTCATTAAGAGTTTGGCAAAACCAAAGCAGCAACCCAAAAACGACAACAGCAAGCCGACTAAATGCCAAAAATCAACGTTGATTGTCATTGGCTTGCTCCTTACAAATTTCTCGGTAGGTGGCGTTATGCACCATAATCTGCCGTAGGGTTTCGGTGGTGTCTTGGCGACTGGCTTTAATCACGCCAAAACCGGCACAGCTCGGGTTAATCACGGAGATCGTTGGACTGCTGCAAGCGCTCAAGCACAGAAGTGCGGTCAGAAATACGAGCATTTTCTTCATTTTGCTTCCTTGTTTGATGATGTTTTATTTGGGTTTGAGCCACTGTTTTTTCCGCTTGTAACTGCGTGTTTTGGGCGGTGAGCTGTTGATTTTGTTGCTCTACCGCTTCAATCTTGCGTTCGGCACGGTAAGACTGCCATTTAAACCACGCTGATATGGAGAGCAAACAAGCTCCAATAATTAAAGCTAAGGTTAATGAGATCATCTATTCCCCCTTATGTGATTTGATAGCGTTGGCAAATCCTTTGGTTGCCACACCGCCGCCGCAAAAAAGGGCGAAAACCGTAAATAATTCCGCTACGTTGGCTCGGTCTAAATAGACTGAGTAAGCCAAAATAATTGCCATCAAAATTGCACCAAAAAATTGGATAAATGCTGTTGTGGATAATCTGCCGTTATCATTGGTAATTAATTCTTTGAAGCCCATTATCGCCCCCATACCAAGTAAAAATAGGTTGCAGCCGTACGACCTCCATTTAGTCGTTTGTTGCGCTTAGCGTTTTTGCTCATTTTTCTCATTGATTATTCCTTAAATAGATGATCGACATTGATAACTTGCTCGCTATCCAGCCAGCTCCACACATCAAAACAAGGGCAATCTTTCAGCCATTCATTCGGGCTGATAGTGCCATCTCCGTTTAAGTCCGGCGATAAATCTCGGTGTCCGCAGATACGGGCTTCGGGATAATCGCTTTCTAATTTGCGTAATAAACGATGCAAGGCTTGCCACTGTTTTTCAGTGTACTCGCCGTGGTTGCGTTTGTCTTTGGTTACACCGCCGACTAAGCAAATGCCAACCGAGTGCATATTGTGTCCTTTGACATGAGAGCCGATTTCGCCCACTTTTCGCCCTGTTTCAACCGTACCATCTGTATCAATTACATAGTGATAACCAAGGTGTTTTAAGTGCGGATTAAATGCGATGAGATTAGAATAAGTACGCTTAAACCCACGCCCTGCGTGCCAGCTGTCAATTACTTGCGCAGCAGTTTGGGTTTTATTACGTAAGGACTTGCCGTTTTGAGTGGCTGAGCAGTGGATAACAATTTTTTGGATTTGAGGCATAAAAAAACTCCTATCAATGTTGGTTGATAGGAGTTTAATAAATAAGGTTTAAAAGTGATTTTAAACTGGTTTAAGGAAAATTATCTACCCATTAAATGATCAATGTTATTTTGCCTTGCAGTATCTATTTCAGCTTGCCGTTTCAACATATCAGCTGGTATTAATGTGATGAAAACAGTCCAAATCTGCCAAAATGTTAGACAACATAAGATAAAAAAACTACTAGCCCGTAAATATCCTTTATATTCCAACAATGCAGGAATCTGTTTTAATACAGGAGCCAAAATTCCAATCAACAAAATCAAGCAAAGAATAACTGTTGAATTAACAATAGGTGAAAATAATGAACCAAAACGGGTATCAGAGCTAGCTTGAGTTGTAATACGCTCTCGAAAAGGAGCCCTAAGTTTTTCAGGATACACAATAGCAAACCACGCCCCAACAACTGCAAAAATAATTGAAGCTGTTGTGCGTAGTGTTTCGTAAAGTCCCCATTGCTCGGAGAATGTTATTTTATCGCCCACAAAATATGCTGCACTTGCAGAAAGTGCAAATGATAATACTAGAACGATCTTTTCACATAGTGCCATTTAACTAATCACTGATAATATTGAACTTTTCTTACTTTCTAATTCAGAAAGCAATGCGGTTATATTACCAAATGAATTTTGTTCCGTAAATGATAGAGCAAGCTCTCCTTCCCATTTTACAGCTGCATGACTGAACCAATGCTGTTTATCTCCAATCTTGAAACCATAATCAAGACTTTGCCAGCTATCAACTTCTTGTTCCCACTCATCAAATAAACCTTGAACTTCAGCTTTAGTTAAACCATTCACTGAGACTTCAGCCTTAACATTAAAATCTTGATTAGATGACAATTGTTGTGGTAAGCCGGTAAAAAGTCCTGTTACTTTTTGGAACATACTTAAACTAGTAGGGTTTAAATAACTACAAGTTGCTTTTTTAGTGACTTTCTTAATTTGAGGAGCTTGTCGTTTTAATAATTCTAGTTCTTGTGGTTTCGGATAAATGCAGCTATAAAAGCTTGGTGGATAATGAAATACCTTTTCATGAGTATCGGTTGGATCAGCACTATATCCCTTGATTTCCAATATTTTTGTTTGTTCGTTTAACTCTTTTACTACATAAGATGAGAACTGGCACATAAATTGCTTTATATAGGCTTCCATTGCTAAACGCCCATTCACATTAGTATTAAAACAAATGGTTGCAAATACTTTTGATCGTGGGATAAACCAGAAATATGTAGGATAACCAGGAATAGAGTCGGCTTTAATTGAATTTGCGTCAGCGTGCTGAATCTGTCCAAATTTAGCTCTATTTGGCAATGATAAAACACCTGAGTCAGTATGTGGAACTTGATTCCATAATACCATAATAGCAGAGTCAGGTGTTGATTTTAAATCCGCAAGGTAAGTACATAGACTTTGCTTATTCTTGTTTTGAAAAATATCAGTATCGACAAGATCTTTACCATCTGCCCAATTCTTAAGTTGTTCTAACATATCCTGAACACCTAGAAACAATGGTTGCGTTCCATTTCCTTTTCTTGCGTATAGCCCACAGCGTTGAATATCATAAAAAGTAATTTGTGCTTGCATATTTATTCCTTAGTTCAACTCTTATTATTTCTTTTTCTTCCCACCACAAATACTTTCACAAGGCACGCCGTCCCTATCTCTATCAAGGCTGCTTACACCGCATTGGATGAGGTAAAAACGAGCTTCTTCGCAGCTTTCCATTTGGCTACAGGTGCGTTTGCCTTCGCATTCATATTTTTCTTTGGCATAGACGGCAGCAACGAAAATAAGTAAACATATACCCATTAATTTTACAGATTTTTTCATATTGCTTCCTTACTTATCGAAAGTGCATTTAGCTCCTGTTTTGTTTGTAAATGGGTTTGTTTGGAGTAATTTGGCGGTTTCTGTTCCTGTGCAACCAAATTTCTCCCATGCATTTTCACAAAGTTTCTTATCGTTATTTGCTTTATTTAAGCCTTTCATACAGCTATCCGCATAAGGACTATTAGGCTCTCTGATTTTTTTACCGACAATACCTTCGACCTTCGCTTCGGTGTCTAAACGCATATTAAGATCAGGGCAATTCCCACTGGCTTGTACTGCATAACAAAAGTTTTCAGCCAACTTATGGTTAGCTTTATTGTCATTTGCCACTACAAATGCTGAAAAAAGAGCGGTAACTAATACAAATAATTTCTTCATAGTCATTTCCTCAAGTTGTTAAAAAATCATTAAGCTATTTTACTATTCGCAAGTAACGCCGCCTGCGCCAGCGCGCTAGCGGTTTTTTCAATAGCTTCTTTGCCTTGTTCGTTACTTTCACGATAGTCGTCAAGTAGCACTTGTTCTTGTTTGGTTAAAGCGCTTTCAGGAATATTTCCAATAAACATATCCCCAACACTAGCAATCAGCCAGTTAGCATTTACGTGATACTGAGAGATTAATTTAAGCAATAAGTCTTCAGGCATCTTTTGTTTTTCACGCATAACATCTGTAATTCGAGCTTGGGAAATATCCAAATCTTCTGCAAATTCTTTTACGCTGGCAAATCCTAGAGCCTTAATCAAACGCTTAAACTTCTCGCTGGTGTTCATTTTTCAACCTATTAAACTGGAATAATCCCAAAAACAATAAAAATATCTTGATTTAATGGATTATTTCCATAAAATGGAATTATTCCAATTTGATTAAATCTTTAATCATTATAACACAACAAGGAGCATCAACAATGCAGAGAAAAACAAAAACGCCAAGTGAAGTTAAGGCGGAATTTCGAGCCAAAGGCGAAACCTTTGCTCATTGGGCAAAAGCCAACGGCTACGACCCGACCCATGTTTCCCGTGTGCTGAACGGCACGATTAAAGCAAGTTACGGCAAAAGCCACGAGATTGCGATGAAACTGGGCTTGAAAGCCGCTGCGTAAGTCAGCCTAAACCTTACCTGCTCTTTAACAATTTGGTAGATCCTAAAGCGAAGCACGAGAGTGCCTAGCACGGCAAAGCCGTACTAGGTTAGGCATAAGTCAGCCCGTTGGGGCCGGGAATTAGATTGTAAAAAATAAGCGGAATTTGACCGCTTGTAAGGAGTAGAAAATGTTTGAAAAAGTAGAACCTAGTCGCTCGACAACAGAGAGTTGCCAAGAATGTCCGCAAACTCTTGCAAAGAGTCGAAGCCGGCAGATGAGAGACGGAATCCTTCATCGGCGTTTTCAGAAACATTCTGGAGAGCCTGTAGTTCTTGCTCAAGGTCGAGAGAAATTCTGGCACGCTGCTCAGGCGATAATTCAAGAAGCAGAACAATCAAGAAATACTCATACGCATTGCGACGATTGTTAAGGTCGGCAACTTGTTGTTCAAGTGTACCAATTTTGGCTTCTAAATCAGCCAACCGTTTAATCGGTAGTTTAATTATAGTCATTGGTTGTCCTTTTGGAGTGTGAGGGAGCCTTAAGGATAGCAAGGAGAATTTGATATGAAAAGAATGTTAGAGCGATTTGCGATGTGGTTTTTACGTCGCAACGGCTACATCGTGCGTAGCAAAGCGGAATGTAATTTAGTGCCTGACTTTGTGTTGCGAATGCAGGAATACAAAGTGCCACGTATTGAACCTGTGGATTGGGCGGAAGAAGGAGAAACAAAATGAGTGAGAAAATCAACAGCACACAGCGTGCTTTGCGAATTTTGAAAGCCTTGAAAGGCAGAACTCTAACAGGGTTAAGCAATAAAGAATTAGCCGACCGATTAAATGAAAGCCCTGTGAACATTACACGTTCATTACAGGCGTTAATTGCGGAAGGGTTGGTAGTGAAACTGGAAGAAACAGGACGCTTTGCCTTAAGTATTCAGATGTTACAGATTGCTGTTACCCACCAGCGTGATACGGAAAAAATGCAAGCCCGAATGGCAGAAATGGATCAGCGCGTAAAGGCTGGGGCATTTTAAAACGGTCGACGTCGACCGTTTTGACAAATTTAGAACAAAATAAAAAGGATCATAAAAATGACAGAAACAACCGAAAAATCGACCGCTCTTTCGAATGAAAGTTATCTTCGCCACAGTATTGCCATTATGGATAAATGGGGCAACGGCGAAGTATTTGATAAGAAACTTATTATTGACCGAGCTAAACATTGCCAGCGTTCTATTACAGAACAAATGCTAGAGCTAGGGCGAGCGTTAATTATTTTAAAAGAACATTTAGACCATGGCGAATTTAGTGAAACAGTCAGAAGTGAGCTAGATATTAGCCCTGAAACAGCACG
Source organism: Mannheimia granulomatis (assembly GCF_011455695.1). Taxonomy (NCBI): domain Bacteria; kingdom Pseudomonadati; phylum Pseudomonadota; class Gammaproteobacteria; order Pasteurellales; family Pasteurellaceae; genus Mannheimia; species Mannheimia granulomatis. The sequence continues at coordinate 547,374 of NZ_CP015030.1, forward strand.
CAAATTTATGCAAGCCACGCTGAAATTCTGCGGTGAAGGATTACAAGATACCACACCGAAGCTGGTGCAGTTAGGTAAATCGAAGTTATTAGAGCTGGTGACGCAAGATGATGACGATTTAAAAGAACTCGCCGAAGGTGGCACAGTGGCAGGCTTAAAGCTGGACGAAGTGGACAGAATGAGCGTGCAAGAATTGCGTAAGGCGTTACGCAAAGCCCGAGAAGATAAAGATGCGATGGCAAAAGTGCTTGCCAATAAAGATGAAAAAATCAACCGCCTTGATGTGGATTTGGCAAAAAAACAAAAGCTGATTGAAACCCAAACACCTGAACAGCGTGGCGGTGTGTTACGTGAAGAAGCAGCAGCGATTAGCTATAAAGCGGAAGCTATTTTGCGTGGGCAAGTGTTCCAAGCCTTTGAAGCCTTGCAAACCCATCAAGAAGAACATGGCATTGACCATCGCCAGTTTATGAGTGGCGTGCTTGCCGAGTATCAGTTGATTTTAAGCGAACTGCAAGAACGCTTTAACTTGGACGATACGCCTTCAGGTTCTCACATTCCTGAATGGGCAAGGGCGGATTCGCCTTGGGCAGATAATACAGACGACGAGCAGAGTTTGGCTTCGATTATTGATGAAGTCAGCAATGCAGAGACGGTGGAGTAAGGACGAATGCAATGGCAATTTTACCGAGTGTGCTATCCCATTGGGCAAACCGTGTGGAGACGGCAAAGTTTGGCGAGACGGAGAGCGAGATTGCAAAAGGTTGTGAGCAAACAGGCTTAAGCCGTGCGGCTTTCTTGCGACAGATTAAGCCGTTTCGCCCTGCCAGCGGTCGCAAAGTGCGGTGCGATAAAGGGAAACATCAGTTAGATGACACGGAACTACGGATCATCAATGCAGTGTGGTTGCATATGCGACGTAACAATGGCAAGACGATGATGACGCTTGAACGTGTACTTGATATTTTGCGTGCCAACGGCAAAATCAAAGCGGAATTTGTGGACGAGAAAACAGGCGAAGTTCGTCCCTATTCTGCCACCAGCATTGAGCGAGCTTTACGCAATGCGAATTTACACCCTGACCAAATGTTACGCCCTGCCCCAGTAGTGCAGTTGCAGAGCAGACACCCTAACCATGTGTGGCAAATCGACCCGTCGTTGTGTGTACTGTATTACTTAAAGGAAACAGGCAAAGGCAATGGGTTGTGCATTATGGAGCAGGAACAGTTTTACAAAAACAAACCTGCCAATGTAGCGAAGGTGGAACCGCAACGAGTGTGGCGGTATGTGATTACCGACCATACGTCAGGCGTGATTTATGTGGAATATGTGTACGGTGGCGAAACTGCCGAAAACGTGAGCCAGTGTTTTATCAACGCCATACAGCCGAAAGCAAACAAATCCGAGCCATTTTATGGCGTGCCGAAAATCTTAATGTTCGACCGAGGCACAGCGAATACGTCGCAAATGTTTAGCCATTTATTGCATCAGCTAGACGTAAAGGTGGAAATTCCGAAAGCCCACAACGCCCGGGCCAAAGGACAAGTGGAAAAAGGCAACGACATTGTGGAACGGCAATTTGAAAGCGGTTTGCGGTTTATGAATGTATCGGGGCTAGATGAGTTAAATCAACTGGCTCACCAATGGATGCGGTATTTCAACGGCACGAAGAAGCATTCACGGCACGGCAAAACACGCTATCAGATGTGGCAATACATTCGGGAGGACGAGTTGATTATTCCACCGAGCCGTGAGATTTGCCAAGAATTGATGATTACCGCATTAAGCGAACGTGTGGTCAGCGACAAATTGGAAATCAGCTTTGAAAGCCGTCGCTACGATGTGCGTGATGTTCCCGATATTCGTGTAGGCGAGAAGATTACGGTGGGCAAAAATCCGTATCGTCCTGAATGTGTGCAGGTGCAGTGTTTTGAGCGGTCATTTGATGATGACGGCAAGGCAGAATCGAAGCCTTACTGGGTGGTGTTAGAGCCTGTTGAAGTCAATGAATACGGTTTCCGCGTAGATGCCGCAATGATTGGCGAAGAATACAAGGCACAACGCAAAACAGAGTTTGAAATCAACAAAGAACAGGCAGAACACTTGGCTTACGGTGTGGACAATGAAGACGCTTTAAAACGTGCGAAAAAGGCGAATAAACCGTTATTTAACGGCGAAATCAACCCTTACAAGCATATTGAAGAAACGGATTTGAACTGGTTTATGCCTAAAACAGGACAAGAGCACGAGCTTACTACCAACGCCCGACGTGTGGAACAGAAGCCGGTTGGGCTTGTGGAATGTGCCAAACAGCTTAAAGCTCGCTTTCCGAAATGGAGTGGCAAAAACTATAAGCATTTGGCGGCGAAGTTCCCAGACGGTGTACTTGTGCAACAGTTGGAAGATTGGCTGCAAGGCGAGAAATTGCCTGACAGCCTGAACCCTGAAACGAAAATTTTGCAGCTTAAGGCTGCATAATTTTGATGAACGGAGACGCTATGTTGAAGTTAAAACAGGTGCTGATTGATAAGGGCGTGAGCCTGCGGCAGTTGGCACAAAAGATGAACGTTTCGCCTGCGACGGTTTCGCAATTGGTTAATCATAACCAGCGTGTGAAACAGTGGGCGGAATTTGAGAAAAGATTGAGTAAAGTTTTGCAAGGTTTAAGTATTATTGAACCGCTTGCAGACTTGCTTGAAGTGGAAGCGACAGGGAAAAGTTTGGCGACCGAGCCTGCCGCTTCCATCCCCAAAACCACAAAAGAGATTAAGGAGGACATTATGTTACTCGCAAAACAGGCTTTATTTCCAGCCACAAAACGACATTTTGGGCTGTTTCGTGATCCATTTGCTGAAGATGTACGCAGTGCGGATGATGTGTTTAGTTCGGCAGACGTGCGGTATGTACGTGAAGCCTTATTCCAAACCGCCAAGCACGGTGGTTTTATGGCGGTGGTGGGCGAAAGCGGTGCAGGCAAATCGACACTTCGACGTGATTTGATTGACCGCATCAACCAAGAGAACGCACCGATTACGGTGATTGAGCCCTATATCATCGCCATGGAAGACAATGATGTAAAAGGTAAAACGCTGAAAGCAGCACATATTGCCGAAGCGATTATTTCCACCCTTGCGCCGTTGGAAAGTGTGAAGCGTTCGCCTGAAGCACGTTTCCGCCAGTTGCACCGAGTGTTGAAAGAGATCTGTAAATCAGGTTACAGCAATGTCCTGATTATTGAAGAAGCCCACGCGTTGCCGATTCCGACGCTGAAACATTTGAAACGCTTTTTTGAGTTGGAAGATGGTTTCAAGAAGTTGCTTTCTATTGTGTTGATTGGTCAGCCTGAGCTGAAAGTGAAACTTTCTGAACGCAACACGGAAGTGCGTGAAGTGGTGCAGCGTTGCGAAGTAGTGGAACTCGCCCCACTCGACAGCGAACTGGAAAACTATGTGCAACACAAGCTCGACCGAGTAGGCAAAAAGTTGGGGGATATTTTTGAAGAAGACGCTTTCTTAGCAGTTCGCCAACGTTTAACGACGGTGGGCAGAAACAAAACATCGCAGAGTTTGTTGTATCCATTAGCGGTGGGTAATTTGCTGACGGCAGCGATGAATATGGCGGAAAGTTTAGGTATTCCAAAGGTAAACGGACAGGTGGTTATGAATGTGTAAAAAAATATTAGGAAGCATCACTCGTGCTAATGAAGAAGCATTTGCTGATTTTTGTTATGACTTTGCAAAACTAGTAATTAATTCACCAGAAGTTATTGCATCAGCCCTAGTACACGGTGTTGAACAATTTGACTTAGTTGAAGATGAAAATGGCAAAAAAAGCATTGAAGCGAAACTTTATGATAAGGAGAAACAAAATGGCAAAAAAAACAGTACGAATTAAGGCAGACGTTCACGAATTAAACCTGCAAACAGTAGATGATGTTGCGTTGGCGATTAAGGAAATCGGCGATTTAGAACGTGAACAGGTACGACTTTCCACCCTGCAAGCGGACGAGAAAGCGGCGATTGATGAAAAATATACGGCACAACTGACCGCACTTAAGGATAAGGTTAAGCCGTTACAGGCAGCTGTACAAGCCTATTGCGAAAGCCGACGTGATGAACTGACAAACGGAGGCAAACAGAAGACCGCTTATTTTAATACCGGTGAAGTACAATGGCGACAAAAACCGCCTGCGGTGAAAATTTCAAGTGTGGCAAAAGTGATTGAAGCGATTAAAAACACGGGCTTTTTACAGTTCTTGCGTGTGAAAGAAGAAATCAATAAGGAGGCATTACTTGCTGACCCGAAAACCGCACGCTCAATCAGTGGTATTTCCATTCGAGAGAATGAAGAAGAATTTGTAATTAAACCCAATGATGAAGAGGTGCGAAAATGAGTAAAGACGATCTCATTATGAGACTTCAACAATCCATTACGCAATTAAAACAGGCGGAAAAAGCAGTTTATCGGGAAGAGATGACTCACGCCTCCGTTTATGTGGAAAACGCAAAAGGGATTTTGATGAAATTGGGTCAAATTAAATAATGACAAACCACCTTCGGGTGGTTTTGTTGTATGTGGAGATAAACAATGAAAGTGAAATGTAGTGCCTGTGGTGCGGTGCATTCATTAGATGCCTTAGTGGCTAATCAGGCTGCGAGTGAGGCTTTAAATGCTGCGTTGTTGGTTAATGGTGAATTAGGCAAAGCATTAATAGGTTATTTGGGCTTATTTCGTCCTCTCAAATCATCTTTAACGTTTGAGCGTGTGGCAACTTTACTGAATGAGCTTACGCCAATGATTCAAGCGGGCAAAATCAATCGTGACGGACGTGAGTTTGCCGCCCCTGTTGAGGCATGGATTTATGCAATTCATCAGATGTTAGCAAGTCGCCAAACCTTAAAGCTACCAATGAAATCTCACGGTTATTTGTTGGAAATTATTGCCGGTTATAAAGCTGTCGGTTCGACAGTGGTATTGCAACATACCGAACAAAACCGACAGCTTAGCAGCAAAATGAATGCAGTAAAAGGAGCGTTAGAATGGGGAATGAATGGTTAAAACCGGTACTAGCTCAAGGATTTGCGATGTTGTTGGTGCTACGTCTTAAAAACGCACCTACGGAAGATATGGTTAAACCAACGCTGGAAACTTGGTTTCGTACTATTAGCTATAAGCGAAAATGGGAGAAAGAGCAAGACCAGTGGCGTATAGAAGCTGCTTTTATGTGGATGTCTCAAAATTGTGATTGGTTTCCCACACCAAAGCAATTTTTTGACGCATTACCGCAACGACAATACAAAGAACTTCCTCCGCCACCACCCAAAACAGCAGAGGAAGAAGAAAGCGATCGATTACGTAGCTTAGCAAATTTACGCAAGCTAAAAGCAATGCTTAGGGGGACAAAATGCATACTAAATTAATTCAATTAATCCATATTGGAAAAGAGCAGTTAGGAATGGATGAGGAAACCTATCGAAGTTTGTTAAGACAACAGTTTGGTAAATCATCAAGTAAAGAGCTAAAAGAAAATGAATTACGTCAGTTGATTGCTACTCTGCAACAAAAAGGGGCAAAAATAAGACTTCCACAAATGAGAACTACACTTACACCATTACAACGTAAGTTGTGGGCAGTATGGAAATCCACAGCTGATGAGGCAACGAATAACGCTTTAAATGCTTATGTTGTCAGAATGGGCATAGATATGCGTTGGAATCAGTTAAATAATCAGCAAGCGACTTTTGTTTTAGAAACGCTAAAGCAATGGCAGAGACGCCTAGGAGACAAGTATGAGTGATGCAAAATTTGATAATCAGGACTTTCATGCCAAAGCTCCTGATTTATTAGAAGACTTAGCAAAGCATATAGCGGTAGCTGCGAAAGAGTTTGATATTTCAGAAGAACTTGCTGAAAACATCGGTATGATTACAGCAATGCGCATTACTCAGGCTTGGGGTGGATTATTTATCTATATGCCTAAAGCTCAAGATTTGTTTTCTTCTAAACGTGAAAAACAGATTTTTAATGAGTTTAATGGTGCAAATCATGCTTACTTAGCGAAAAAATATGGTCTGTCCATTCAGTGGATCTATAGGATTGTGAAACGTGTACAAAAAGAGGAGATCGCCAAACGACAACTTGATATGTTTATGCAAAATCGCTAGAAAGAAAACCCCAGTTATCATGAAAAAATAACTGGGGTTTTCTTTTCTCTATGTGTAACGTTATTTCATTTCCCTTACCACGTCTTCCCACATCATCCAAATTTTTCCCATATTTATCTCGATTATTATTGTGGAGTTATATTAATGGGGATTATAAAGTTGCTTATTAGCTGTAAGCAGTTGGTTTTAATCTGCTCATAAGATTTGGACTAAATATTAAGTTATGCAAGGATAAGATTATTTCATTTGGGGATTTTCTTTTTTAACTTTCTAGGCTTTTTATTAATAAAAAGCTAAAATAGCTTCCATTTTTTTGCGAGCAAACTGATTGTTATATGAAATTTATTATTAAACTATTCCCTGAAATCATGATTAAAAGCGATTCCGTACGTAAACGCTTTATCAAAATTTTGACTTCTAATATCCGCAATGTGCTATTAAAAGAGACAGAAAATATCTCCGTTGTGCGTAATTGGGATTTTATTGAAGTTCGGGCTAAAGTTGCGGAAGAGGCCCCTCTTGTATTGGAGTTATTACAACGAACTCCAGGAATTCATCATATTTTAGAGGTGGAAGAAACCCCGTTTACCGATATGCACGATATTTTTGAACAAACTTATGCAGCCGTGAAAGATGAGCTAGAGGGGAAAACTTTTAGTGTGCGAGTTCGCCGTAAAGGTCAGCACGATTTCCGTTCTTTAGATGTTGAGCGTTATGTTGGAGGCGGTTTAAATCAACGTATTGAAAGTGCAAAAGTCAAATTAAAAGATCCGGATGTTACTGTTCGTATTGATATTGAATACGACAAAATGTTGTTAATTAAAGCTCGTTATCAAGGTTTAGGCGGTTATCCAATCGGTACCCAAGAAGATGTGCTTTCGTTGATTTCTGGAGGCTTTGACTCAGGTGTTTCAAGCTATATGTTGATTCGCCGTGGTTCTCGCGTGCATTATTGTTTCTTTAATTTAGGCGGTGCAGCGCATGAAATCGGCGTGAAGCAGATGGCATACCATATTTGGAGCCGTTACAGTACCTCCCACAAGGTTCGCTTTGTGGCAATTAATTTTGAAAATGTGGTTGGCGAGATTTTAGAAAAAGTCAATAACGGTCAAATGGGGGTAGTGTTAAAACGCATGATGGTGCGTGCGGCAAGTAAAATTGCCGAGCGTTTTGATATTCAAGCAATTGTAACCGGCGAGGCATTAGGGCAGGTTTCCAGTCAAACGCTTACCAATTTGCGATTAATTGATAAAGCTTCGGATACTTTAGTTTTGCGTCCGCTAATTACCCACGATAAAGAACAAATTATCGCGATGGCTAAAGAAATTGGCACAGATGATATTGCTAAATCAATGCCGGAATTTTGTGGTGTGATTTCCAAAAATCCGACAGTAAAAGCAATTGAAAGCAAAATTGTAGAAGAGGAAGGTAAGTTCAATTTTGAAATTCTCGAACAAGCAGTGCAAAATGCGAGCTATTTGGATATTCGCGAAATTGCTCAGCAAACGGAGAAAGAGGTTGTTTCGGTTGAAACGACGACAGAATTGGGCAGTAATGATGTGATTTTGGATATTCGTAGTCCTGAGGAAGTGGATGAGAAACCATTTCGCTTAGAGGGTGTAGATGTGAAAGAACTCCCGTTCTATAAACTTTCCAGCCAATTTGCAGCTTTAGACCAAAGCAAAAATTATCTGCTTTACTGCCAACGTGGCGTGATGAGTAAATTGCAAGCTCTTTATCTGAAAGAAAACGGCTACAGCAACGTAAAAGTGTTCCGTGTGAAATAAGACAAGCGGTCGGATTCTTCAATTTTTTTGCAAAAAAACAGCTAAATATAACCGCTTGTAGATACAAGAAAGCCATCTTCAGTAGATGGCTTTCTTTTTCATTAGAACTCGTAACGTAGGCCTACATTAAAGTTACGCCCAGGGGCAGAGTAGCGGTCTGCGTTAGCTTGGTTAATTGCTAATGGAATACCATTAGCGCCACGGCCTTGATCTACACTTGCTTTACTTAACAAGGCAAGATAAGAAATATCATTCCAGTTCCAATATTTTTTATCAAATACGTTGTTGATATTAGCAGTCAGCGTTAAATTTTTAATAGGTTTAATGTAAAGACCAATATCCACTAAACCATAGCTATTGCTTGGGTTGTAGAGGTAAGCGGAGGATTGCTCGATGTCTTTACCTGCTTTAGTTCGGGTATAGCTCCAAACTACATTTGCCCCAAATTTTTCGCCTTCATAGCCTAAGCCAAGTTTGGTTTTAAGTGGCTGAACACTGTTGATTGGCGTTTTCACGCTGTTGTTTTCCGCTTTGCCACGCATATAAGCAACACCACCTAAGAGGTAATAATCTTCATAGAATTTCCATTTCGCATCAAAGGTAACACCATAGACTTTAGCTTTTTCTAGGTTTTGGTATTGTACGAAGCTGGTGTATTTACAGCCACGCATACAACCTAGAGCGGAATTTGCTTGCCAGTCAATAAAGTTTTTGTAGCGGTTGTAGTAACTGGTGAGTAAGTAATCAATGGTATCTGATTTACCTTTAATTCCTAACTCAAAGTTGTCAGCTGTTTCTGATTTCAGATTTGGATTACCAATTACTGCGATGGTGCTAGAGCCGGTTACTATTCTATTGGATCTCGGGTCGAAGTATCGGTAGGTTGGGTTTTCAAAGAAATAAGAGGTTAGCTGTTGTGGCGATGATGTGCGTACACCACGAGAATATTGCACATAAGGGGTAAATTCATTTGAGGAGCGCCACTCTAAACTGATTTTTGGGGTGAATTTGGTTTCGCTACGTTTAGTAGGAGTAAATTCATCCACTTGAGAAGACGTTGCTGATGTTGGGTTCACACGGTAGTGTACTAAGCCGATTTGTGGCGTGATGAAGAATGAGCCAATGCCGATTTCATCTTCCAAATAGGCTGTAAATTTATGTTGTGTAGTATCTGCCGTTGGTTTACCGTTAAAGTAGGCTGAACCTGATGTTGAGCCAATATAGCCTGGTCGTTCATAACGTAAATGGTTGGTGGCTTTAGTGTGACTGTAACCGAATCCATAACGTAATACGTGTGGAATATTGGTATCAATGTAACTCATTAGATCGGTATTAAAGCCGAAGACTTTATGCCCTGAAGTGGTGTTTTCTTGGCGATAATTATTGCTACCTTGGCGGAAACGATGGTTTTTCGTTCCGCTGTCTTGATAGTAAAGTTGGCTACTTGCCGTTTGCACAAAACCTTTGTCATTGTGGTGTTCGTGACTGATAGAAAAACGATTACGGCTGATTTTATCTTGAGTATTGCCGTAAATTTGTACACCACTACCGGCATCAATACGGGTGTTGGTTTGAGCAAGTAAATTTGAATCCACTTTTTTACTTAAATGTTCAAAGCTAAAGTTTAGCGTGTTTTGCTCATTCAGTTTGTAATTATGCTTGGTTAGAACGTAGTGGCTTTTATGATCGGACGGGTTTGGTTCAGTACGGTTATCTCCGGTGCTTCCGTTTTTACCTTTGTTAATAGGGTGATCGCCATCTCGTAAGGTTGTCATTAACATACCTTGATAAGCATCGGTCTCAATAGCACCGCCAATTGTGCCATAAAGAGAATTATCTACACTATTATAGCCGGTACCGATAAACCCACCGTAAGTTTTACCTTTGAGTAAATCTTGTGGAGTGAGTGTCGAGAAATTTACACTGCCAGATAAGCTGTTTGCTGAGCCTGCATATTGGACAGATGCACTACGTAATGCAGTGACTTCCACATAATCTCCACGACCAAATTCTGAACCATATGCCATAAAGTGTTTTGCTTCTTGGGTTTCTGGTAGCGGAATGTTATCTATTGTTGTCGTCACACGGTTGCCTTGCAAGCCCCTAATATTTACGCCCTCACTAGCTCTGGTCATTTGGGCTTGAGTAGCATAGACATCCATTTTACCTTTCAACAGATCTTTTAAATCACGGGCTTGTTGCTGTTGAATTTGGCGTTGTTTAACGGTAGTGTTTACAATCGTATCACTGATTTCTACAGCAAAAACTTTGATTTCATCTAGATGGGCAACATCGTTAGCAATCACAAATTGTGATGTACATGAAACGGCAACTAACATTGCCAATTTGGATGGAGTAAAGCGAAGATAAGAGCGAGACATATTTAACTTCCTTATTTGATAATGGTTTTTATTTACTTTATCAAATAAGTGGCAGGTTTAGCAATTATTTAGTAGAAAATTTATGCAAAAAATATTCTTTTTTATACCGCTTGTTCTTGCATAAAAAACAAGGCTAAATGATTTCTCATTTAGCCCTAAAATGTTTAAGAAAAATTAATGTTCATTTTTCTCTTTAAGTTTAATTAACTGACCCTCTAATTTTTTCTTCACGTCGAAAATTGCACTGTATAAGTCTTCATGTTCGGCTTTCGCAACTAAGTCCCCTAGTGGGGTACCGATAGTTGCTTCAACTTGGAAAGTATTTGGTTGTTTTACAAGCATAAAATGCGGATTTATGAGTTGGGTATGATACTTTTCTAACTTAGCTAAACGCTCCTCAATATGAGTACGGATTGCAGGGGTAATGTCCATTTGTTTGCTTGAAATATTTAATGACATAACATTTTCCTCTTTGTTTAGTTAAGGCTTTAGCCGATGAATTTCTATTATTCAAAATATGCGGTTCATTTCTAAAATTCAAGTATAAATTCAAACAAGTTTCTAAAAATTTGATCTAGTTAACATTTTTAACCGTTTTTCGATATAATGTTTCAGTAAGTTAATATGTGAGAAGATTATGAACGAGAAGAAAAAATTACCTCCTTTCCAAAAACAATTTTTGCACCCGAAATATTGGATGCTATGGATTGGGTTAGGTGTTTTTAAATTACTTTTGTGCTTACCTTATCCAATTTTGGTGAAGATTGGCTTAGCTTTAGGGAAGTTATTTGCGAATTTAGGCTTTGGTAAGCGACGTATGCGAATTGCACGTCGTAATTTAGAACTCTGTTTTCCTGATTACTCTGCCGAAAAAATTGAAAAATTAGTGCAAGAGAATATGAAGTCGGTTGGGATGGCGATTATTGAAACGGGAATGGCATGGTTCTGGTCGGATAAACGCATTTTGAAGTGGTCGAAAATTGAGGGTGTTGAATATTTAAAGCAGCAGGGGAGTGATACAGGGATTTTATTAGTCGGAGTTCACTTTTTGACCTTGGAATTAGGCGCAAGAATTATTGGTTTGCACCATCAAGGAGTAGGTATTTATAGACCTAATGATAATCCACTTTTAGATTGGTTACAGTATCGAGGGCGCATTCGCTCAAATAAGGCGATGATTGACCGAAAAGACTTAAGAGGAATGATTCGGGCATTAAAAGCTGGAGAGACCATTTGGTATGCCCCCGATCATGATTACGGTAGACGAAATAGCGTATTTGTGCCGTTTTTTGCGGTAAATGAGACTTGTACAACAGGTGGAACTTATATGTTGCTCCGCTCAGCACCAAAAACAGTGGTGATTCCTTTTAGCCCGATTCGCAATGCAGATTATTCCGGTTATACAATAAAAATCAGTCCGGTAGTCGATTTCAGTCAATGTGAAAATGAGATTGATACGGCAGCCTTGATGAATAAGGTAGTGGAAAGGGAAATTATGAATGCCCCGGCACAATATATGTGGCTACATCGTCGTTTTAAAACCAGACCGCATGAACAGGATAAAAGCCTTTACGATTAATTTTGAGAATAATTGCAAAAAATGCTTGCATATTGAGGCTGAATTTTGCAATCTAGCAGAGCATATTAAACATAATAAAAAATACAGGAGATGATTATGGCAACCCCTTTATTTCACGGTAGCATTATTGCTTTAGTAACACCTATGACACATGGTGAAGTAGATTATCAAGATTTGAAAAAATTAGTTGAGTATCATATTCAAGCGGGATCTCATGGTATTGTGTCTGTGGGGACAACCGGTGAATCAACCACTTTAAGCATTGATGAAAATGTTAAGGTTATCAAGAAAACAGTCGAATTCGCTGATGGTCGTATCCCTGTGATTGCAGGTACCGGCTCAAACGCAACCAGCGAAGCAATTACTATGACCAAACTCTTAGCAAATAGCGGTGTTGCCGGCTGTTTAAGTGTTGTACCTTATTATAACAAACCAACTCAAGAAGGTATGTTTTTGCACTATAAAGCAATTGCAGAAAGTACCGATTTACCGCAAATTTTATACAACGTACCAGGACGTACAGGGAGTGATTTAAAACCTGAAACGATTGGTCGATTGGCAAAAATTGAAAATATTGTTGCAGTAAAAGAAGCAACGGGTGATTTAAGTCGTTTACCGCTTATCAAACAACTAGCCGGTGAAGATTTTATTTTCCTAAGTGGAGATGATGCAACAGGCTTTGAATCAATGAAATTAGGCGGTCAAGGTGTTATTTCTGTAACTAATAATGTTGCAGCAGCGGATATGGCAAAAATGTGTAATTTAGCTCTAGCCGGAAAATTTGATGAAGCTGAAGAGATCAACAATCGTTTAATGGCATTACATCACGACTTATTCGTTGAATCTAACCCAATTCCGGTAAAATGGGCAGCGTATAAATTAGGTTTAATCAGTGAGCCAAACTTACGCTTACCGTTAACTACCTTATCTGAATCTGCACAACCGGTAGTGTTAAAAGCATTACAGCAAGCGGGTTTGATCTAATTTTTAGATACACATAATAACAAGTAAGGCATTGAGTTAATCGCTCAATGCCTTATTTTGATTTTAGGCTATTCCGAAAGCATCCCTTCTAACTCCTCCTGTGCCTCTAGCCATTGCATTTCAATATCTTCTAGTTGTTTTTTTGCTTCGACTTGTTTGGCGAGAGTATCGGTTAATTTCGTTTTATTTTCTGCTTCGTAGATCTCACTGTCGGCAAGCATTGTTTCTAACTTATTCAGCTTTTCGGTCGCTTTTTCCAGCTCTTTTTCCAACTGGGTGATTTTTTTACGCAGTGGGGCGGTTTGCTGGCGGAGTTCGGCTTCCAAACGTTTTTGCTCTTTGCGGTTTGCCGAGCTGTTTTCATTGGTATTTGGGGTGGAACAAGCGGTTAAATTTTCCGAATTTTTTGCAAGTACCGATTTTGGCTCGTTAGCGAGGGCATTTTGCTCATTCAGCCATTTTTGATAATCGTCCAGATCGCCTTTAAATTCTTCGACTTTATGATCGTGTACCAAATAAAATTCATTCACTGTACTGCGAAGCAAATGGCGGTCGTGCGAAACCACCACTAATGAGCCCTCGTAGTAGGTGAGAGCATCAATTAGGGCTTGTCGCATATCAAGATCTAAATGGTTGGTCGGCTCATCCAATAACAATAAATTCGGGCGTTGCCACACAATTAAGGCAAGCACTAAGCGAGCTTTTTCTCCACCTGAAAAGGATTGTACTGCTTGCACCACTTTATCGCCTTTAAAATCAAAACCGCCCAAATAATTCCGCAGTTCTTGTTCGGTTTTTTCCGGTGCAATTTTTTGTAAATGCCATAGCGGGCTTTCATCAAAGCGTAAAGTATCCACCTGATGTTGAGCGAAGTAGCCAAGTTGCACGCCTTTTGCCAATTGCATTTTGCCTGTTTGTGCCGGAATTTCGCCCGCTAATAATTTAATCAGTGTCGATTTTCCTGCCCCGTTTCGCCCAAGCAAGCCAATGCGAGAACCCGGCACAAGATTGAGTTTGACCGATTCCAATACCGTTTTTTCACCGTAACCGGCACTCACTTTTTCCATCATCAATAGCGGGCTAGGCAAAGCAAGTGGCGGACGGAATTCAAATTCAAAAGGCGAATCTGCATAAGCCGGGGCAATCAATTCCATTTTTTCTAACGCTTTAATACGGCTTTGAGCCTGTTTTGCTTTGGTGGCTTTGGCTTTAAAGCGGTCAATAAAACTTTGTAAATGCGCAACTTTACGTTGCTGTTGCTGGTAAGCAGCATTTTGTTGTGAAATTTTGGTCGCCCGCTGAATTTCAAAGGAGGTGTAATTACCTGTGTACTCGTTCAGTTTTTGATGTTCAATATGGATCACTCGGTCGATAATCGGATCAAGAAAATCGCGGTCATGGGAGATTAAAATCAATGTGCCGCGATAATTGGTTAGCCAACGTTCCAGCCAAATCACGGCATCTAGATCTAAGTGATTAGTCGGTTCATCTAATAAGAGCAAGTCAGAGCGACAAATCAGCGCTTGAGCTAAATTTAAGCGCATTCGCCAACCGCCCGAAAAGGATTTTACCGGCAGTTGCAGCTGTTCGGTGCTAAAGCCTAAGCCGTTCAGTAGTGTTGAGGCTCTAGCTTGAATTGTCCAAGCATCAATAGTATCTAAATGGGTGTGAATGGTGGCAATACGGTTACCGTCATTTTGAGTATTGGCTTCATCTAGCTGAGCCATTAATTGTGTATATTCACGGTCACCTTGAATCACATAATCAAGAGCAGAAATATCAAGCGCCGGCGTTTCTTGATTCACCCAAGAAATAGCCCAATTTTTGGGTAGTGAGACATCACCACCTTCAGGTTGTAATTCATTTTTCAGTAACGCAAAAAGGGAGGATTTTCCACAGCCGTTTTTGCCTACCAAGCCCACTTTTTGCCCCGTGTGAATAGTGGAAGAGCTGTTATCGATCAGGACAGAATGTCCGCGTTTTAAAATTAAGTCTGTAAAAAAAATCATTATAGTAGTCTATTTATGTTAATATTTCGCAATATTTTAGCATAGTAAATTTAAGCCAAGGGCAATGTTAAAGTGAAAATTAAGTTTAATTCAACGCAACCTATTGAATTAAACTTAATTTTTAATGAAGTTTAATGAAGAGCAGAAAAAACGAATAAAAATGTGTCATATTTATCTCTTTTTATAGCGATTCATTTATAAAATTTAACTAGGGATAAATTTATCAGAGAGGAATTTTGAGTAATCAATAAATTTGATGTTGTAGCTTATTGGTAAGCGGTTGTTTTATGATAAAATTTTGCAAAATTTAATATAACGGGAGGAAATATGTTTGATTCATTAGTAGTACAGTTTGTGGTTCTTTGGGCAGTTATTGACCCTATTGGTTCCGTTCCTGTTTATTTGGCGAAAACTATTGGCTTACCGATAGATGCAAGACGTAAAATTGCGTTGAACGCTGTGTTGATTTCTGCCGGTATTTTGCTTTTCTTCTTAGTTGGTGGGCAGGTTCTTTTAGAATCTATGCAAATTCCGTTGCCGGCGTTCCAAGCGGCCGGTGGATTAGTGCTATTGCTGTTTGCTTTAACGATGATTTTTGGTGAAAGCAAGCCGGAAAAAGAGATGAAGATGAGTAGTAATTTGAACGAATTAGCAGTTTATCCTCTAGCGGTGCCGTCGATTGCCTCACCGGGGGCTATGATGGCGGTAGTATTGCTTACCGATAACCATCGTTTTAATTTGCTTGAACAAGCTACTACTGCAAGCATTATGTTGCTAGTATTAGTAATTACTTACCTTCTTTTCCTGGTAGCAAATCGCATTCAGCATTTAATCGGTAATGCAGGTGCTGCAATTATTAGCCGGGTAATGGGATTGATTTTAGCGGCAATCGCTATGAATAATTTATTGATTGGTGTGAGAGATTTCTTTGTTCAAATTAGTTAGACTGTTTTACTTATAGGATGAGAGATATGGCGCTTTTACCTCTTTCTGATGCTCTGGCAAACATACTTGAGACTTTACCTCAACCAACCGCTATAGAGCGATTATCCTTAAATGCTTGTGCGAATCGCACTTTAGCTGAGGATATCTTTTCGCCAATTAATGTACCCGGTTTTGATAATTCTGCGATGGATGGTTATGCACTGAGAGCGGCTGATTTAGAGCAAAGCCTAACTCTAACGGTTATTGGTAAGTCTTTTGCAGGAAATCCTTTTCAAGGTGAAATAAAAGCAGGCGAATGTGTACGTATTATGACCGGAGCAATGATCCCCAAAGGGTGTGATGCTGTGGTGATGCAAGAAGAGACTGCACTGAATGCTGATGGTTCCGTTACATTTAACAATATTGCCCAAAAGGGCAGTAATATTCGTAAAGTTGGCGAAGATATTAATCAAGGCGAATTAGTATTAGCGAAAGGTTCTCTCTTGAATGTAGCTAGTTTGCCGCTTTTAGCATCGCTTGGTATTGCAACCGTGCCTGTCTTTAGTAAATTAAAAGTGGCAATTCTTTCAACCGGTGATGAATTAACCAGTGTCGGCGAACCTCTGAGTGAGGGGAAAATTTATGATACCAATCGCTTTGCAGTTCGCTTAATGTTAGAAAAGTTAAACTGTGATATTTTAGATTATGGTATTTTACCCGATGACCCTATTCAATTTGAGCAAACCTTTAGGGCTGCACAAGATGCTGCGGATGTATTAATTACCAGCGGTGGAGTTTCTGTCGGTGAGGCGGATTTTACCAAAGAAGTATTAGAAAAATTAGGTAAAATCGGTTTTTGGAAAATTGCAATGAAACCGGGCAAGCCATTTGCATTTGGGCAATTAGAGAAAGCTTGGTTTTTTGGCTTACCAGGTAATCCGGTTTCTGCCTTGGTTACATTTTACCAGTTAGTGCAACCTGCATTAGCTAAATTATCGGGGCTATCTGCAGAGAAAATTGCAAAATTAACGCAAAATTTAACCGCTTGTAGCGCTGAAAAACTGAAAAAAGCAGTTGGTCGGCAAGATTTCCAGCGTGGTTATTTTTATGTAAATGAAAATGGTGAATTAGAAGTTCGCCCGGTTGGTCTTCAGAGTTCACATATTTTTAGTGCTTTTAATGAAAGTAATTGCTTTATCGTCCTTGAGAGAGAACGTGGTAATGTGGAAGCTGGAGAAAAAGTCACGATTCAGCCGTTTAATTCGTTGTTAAACTAATAATCATAGAATGTTATGGAACTTACTGATCACGAAATGCTGCGTTATAACCGCCAAATTATCCTAAAAAATGTGGATTTTGACGGGCAAGAAAAGCTTAAAGCCAGCAGAGTGTTAATTGTAGGGCTTGGTGGTTTGGGCTGTGCTGCCTCACAATATCTTGCCTCTGCCGGTATTGGGCATTTGATTTTAGTGGATTTTGATACGGTATCGCTTTCTAATTTGCAACGTCAGATTTTACATACAGATCAAACAATTGGTCAGCCGAAAGTTGAATCTGCCAAAGCAAGACTTACTGCGATTAATCCAACTATTCAAATTGAGGCAATAAATCAAAAATGTAATGATGATGATTGGGCAAAATTGATTAAGAAAGTTGATTTAGTTTTGGATTGCACCGATAATGTGACTGTTCGTAATCAGCTTAATTTGCAATGTTTTAGACAAAAACGACCGCTTGTATCAGGTTCGGCTATTCGTTTTGAAGGGCAAGTAAGTGTTTTTACTTACCAAGACAAGCAACCTTGTTACCTTTGCCTAAGTCAATTATTTGGGGATGGTACTTTAAGTTGCGTGGAAGCCGGTGTTATTGCACCCATAGTCGGGGTGATTGGTAGTATCCAAGCATTAGAAAGCATAAAAGTCTTATTGAATATCGGTAAAACATTATCCGGTAAATTATTAATGATTGATGGTCTACATTTCTCAGTTAGAGAGATGGCATTACCAAAACAAGCGAATTGCTCGGTTTGTGCTGATATAATGTAAATTCAAAGTCAAGAAATGTAAATTGTGAACCTGTGTTCATTATTTTGTTTGACGGCTAAAACGCTTTAGCTTATTATTCGAAATGTTTATTCCTCCTTAGTTCAGTCGGTAGAACGGTGGACTGTTAATCCATATGTCGCAGGTTCGAGTCCCGCAGGAGGAGCCAAAATTTAGATTTTCTTTTGTTCTTGTTTTATTTGTCTCCTTTTATAAAACAGTAATTCAAACCTCCAGAATTAGAACAAAAGTATTTTGCCCCTTTCATGATGAAAGGGGATTTTTTTATCAAAGTTCATCAAAATAAGCATCTCCCCAAGTTTCTTCTGCTAGCTTGAGTAAATTAGCAAAATCTTGAAAAGATGGAAGTGCTTGCTCTTCCTCTAGTTTGACATGAGCGGTAATCAGTTTTTGTCTGAGAGACTCATACCATGCCAATAATGAGAGTGAGAGCGGGGATTTCGCTCTTTTTCCCAGCCAATAAAGCCCTTGAAAAGGAATTGAAATAGCGAATATTGCAGTAATCACAGCGTTAGCTAAGATAGATTGAGTCGGATCAGAAAAGAGATATTGCCAGACTATAGCAAAGCAGGCAAAAGCCGGCATCGCTTTAGAGGAAAACTTAACCAAACGAATAATGTGATAGTCAGGTATAAAATTCGCTAATTTTTTTTGATTGGGCAGAGTATTCAGATAACGTTGTCCGGCTTCAAATAGATTTAACATAGCATTCTCTTAAAAATTTTTCCTCATTTTATCTAACTAGCGAAAATCTACAATAGATTAATGCAGTCTTGTCTAACAATTGCTATACTTTAGGTTAACTTTTTTTACACCAATTGAAAGGATATTTTATGCAAATTAAATTTGCGGATTTATTACAAGAAAGCTGGAATTTTATGCGTAATCAGCAGCGTTTCGCGCTGATTGCTATAGTGACTATTGTGATTGTACAACTTGCCGTAATTTTTTTATTTCCTCATGAGCCGAGTTCTATTTCTCAACAACAAATTGATTCTCGACAAATTGAGCTGCCGAACATGCTGCCAACTATTTTATTAGGTGTAGCAAATTCTTTTATCAGTTTATTAATAGTTTTAAATATTCAATCGATTAATAATGGATATTATCGGCACTTTTTTCAGCATACAGCAGAGGCATTAAAAGCATTTTTTCCGGTGTTGTTATTGAATTTTGTGATGATCTTACCGCTTTCGTTAGGGGCCAGTATTGCTATGGGAAGTGCTGATATGATGATTCTGGCATTCCCGATGATTATAATCGGCTTTTATTGGTTTTTTAAATTATGCCTTGTTATTTATGTTTATCTGCTGGAAAAACCACAAAAAGGGTTAATGGAAACGATTAAATTTACCCTACAACTATCGCGTGGAAGAATGTTACCATTAGTGTTATTCTGCGTAATTTCTTATGTAGTACCGGGGATTTTATCTCGAATCTTCTCGGGTTTTGGGAGCAGTTTTGTTGGTGTGCTTATTACAATCATTTTAAGTACGTTAATTAGTGTATTTATAGCGATTTTCAGCTTCCGTTTTTATCAAGTTTATCGCCAATCACCAGCAAATTACTAGGAGATTTCATGAAGCAGTTACTTGAATTTATTCCGCTGATTCTATTTTTTGTTGTGTACAAAATGTCCGGCATTCAGATGGCATCTATTGTGCTGGTTCTTGCAACCATTGCTCAAATGGTTGCTTTAAAAGTGTTGTATGGAAAAATAGAAAAGCAGCAAGCTATTATGGGGGGAGCCGTTGTTTTCTTTGGCTTATTAAGTGCTTATTTTAACGAAGTCAAATATTTACAATGGAAGGTGACGATTGTCTATTCCCTTTTTGCTTTAGTTTTATTGGTGAGTCAGTTTGGGTTTAAAACCCCATTAATTAAAAAATTATTGGGAAAAGAACTTCAATTACCAGATAAAGTCTGGAATAAGCTCAATTTAGGCTGGGCGTTGTTCTTTGTACTCTGTATGTTGTTGAACATTTATATCAGTCAATATTTCTCTGAAGAGATTTGGGTTGATTTTAAATCTTTCGGCATTATCGGCTTAACGTTGGTTGCAACTATTGCAACCGGATTTGTGATTTACCCTTATTTAAAAAATGCTGAAAAACAGGAACAGCAAAATGAAAAATAAACCTTACGAAAAAGACCCACAAGGGAAGTTAATTTTAAGAACCTTGGCAATGCCTTCGGATACTAATGCCAATGGGGATATTTTTGGCGGCTGGATTATGTCGCAAATGGATTTAGGCGGGGCGATTTTAGCAAAAGAATTGGCTAAAGGCAGAGTGGTAACAGTTTCTGTAGATAAAATGATTTTCCATATGCCGATTTCAGTCGGTGATGTTGTATGTTGTTACGGCACGTTAATTCATGTAGGTCGCTCGTCTATGCAGGTAAAAGTGGAAGTCTTTATCAAACAAGTTTATGAAGGCGCACGTGAGCGTTTCCGTGTTACAGAAGCGTTATTTACCTATGTTGCTATTGATAAAGATGGAAAACCTCGTGCAGTGCCGAGAGAGAATAATCCGGAGCTTGATGAAGCACTATCATTAATTAATTCAACTGATATTGAATAAGGAGAATATTATGTACTATGTGATTTTTGCACAAGATAACCCGAATATGTTAGAAAAACGTTTGGAAGTTCGTCCTGCACATTTGGCTCGCTTAGAAAAACTTCAAGCAGAAGGTAGGTTATTTACTGCGGGTCCAAATCCGACGGAGGATGGTTCTGGCGTTACCGGCTCTACAGTGATTGCTGAGTTTAATTCTCTTGAAGAGGCCCAACAGTGGGCAAGCCAAGATCCTTATGTTGAGGCTGGCGTATATGGTGAGGTAATTATCAAACCATTTAAAAGAGTGTTTTAATTAACAAGCGATAATATTTTGCAGATTTTTTGCAAATTATCTTGATCTAGTTCCCCTCTTTTCTAAAGAGGGGAGCAGATCTTCCAAATAAAAAATACAATCTCTCACTAATATACATTTTATTCTTATGCTCTCCAATCTTCTTGCTCAATCTCAGTTATGTCTAAATGAACAATTGGTAGATTTGCAAAATCCTGAGCAAATTCAACCGCTTGTGGTCGCCATTTCTCTCTCCAATTTCGTAAAAAAAACCTTACAAAAACAGCCCGATTTATTACATGAATGGCTAACACAGCCACCTACAGCACAAGACTGCGATAATTATTCTGAGCATTTAACGGAAATCTTGGCTCAGATTGAAGATGAACAATCTCTTGCTCGTGAGTTACGCCTGTTCCGCCACCGTGAAATGGCAAAACTGAGTTTTATTCAATCTAATAAGCTGGCAACGGTAGAATTTGTATTTCAACGTTTATCCGATTTAGCCGAAAGTTTAGTTTTAGCTGCCCGAGATTGGCTGTTTGATAAGTGCTGTGAAGAATACGGTACACCGATGAATAGTCTGGGTGAGAAGCAAGAGCTAATGATTCTAGGCATGGGAAAATTAGGTGGGAGAGAGCTTAATTTTTCTTCCGATATTGATCTGATTTTTACTTATCCTGATGCTGGCGAAACGGAAGGTGGGCGAAAACCGATTGAGAACAGCAAATTTTTCACGCGAATGGGGCAGCGTTTAATTAAAGCGTTGGACGATATTACCGCAGATGGATTTGTTTACCGTACCGATATGCGGCTTCGTCCTTTTGGCGACAGTGGCGCTTTAGTGCTAAGTTTTGCCGCCATGGAAGATTACTACCAAGAACAAGGTCGGGATTGGGAACGCTATGCGATGATTAAAGCCAAAATTTTAGGTGAAGATAACCAAAACCCGAATCATCGCTACTTAAAACAGATGTTACGCCCTTTTGTTTATCGCCGTTATTTGGATTTTAGTGCGATTCAATCTCTGCGAGAAATGAAAGAAAAAATCAGCCGAGAAGTGGTTCGCCGCAATTTAACCGACAATATCAAGCTCGGTGCGGGGGGAATCCGTGAGGTGGAATTTATCGCCCAAACCTTCCAGATGATTCGTGGCGGGCGGGATAAAATTCTGCAAGAACGTAGCCTTTTGACCGTGTTACTACGTTTAAGCCAATTGACATTATTGAGTGAAGAAAAGGCGATGAAGTTATATAACGCCTATATTTTTTATCGCCAAATTGAAAATGTATTGCAAGCAATTGATGATAAGCAAACGCAAACCTTGCCGATTGATCTTGAAGATCAAGCCTGTGTGATGTTTGCTTGCCAAAGCTACTGGCAGCGCGATTTAGTAAGCGGTGAAAGCCGTTTGGTTGAACACCGTTTTGAAGATTGGACGCAGTTTTTAATGGTTTTAACGGCTTACCAAAATGAAGTTCGCCAGATCTTTAACGAAATCATCGGAGAGGAAGAGAGCGAAGATGAAAATAATCCGCTAAATGAAAAATTAGCCGAATGGAAAGATATTTTACACTATGAGATTACATACGAAGATTTAGCCTTGCTGTTAAAAGACTATCCATTGGTAACCGACAGTGATTATGAGGAAATCTACCGTTTGTTTTCGACCACATTCCAAGATTGGGTAAAACGCCCGATTGGCGGACGTGGGCGAAATGTGTTGCGTAATTTAATGCCCAAAATTGCTGACAGCATTTTTCAACGTGAAGATTATCTGGTACTACTGCCTCGTATTATCAATATTGTAGATAAAATCACGACCCGCACTACCTATATTGAACTGATGCTGGAAGGCGAACAAATTTTGCCTCAACTTTTAACGCTTTGTGGGCAGTCGGTTATGATTGCTGAGCAAATTGCCCGTTATCCGATGTTGTTGGATGAGTTAATTAGTTATCGCGGATTGAGCCAAGTGCTGGAATTAGAAAATTACCGTTTAGCACTCCAAGATTACTTAATGCGGATTCCTGAAGAAGATGAAGAAGCTTTAATTGACGGTTTGCGGCAATTTAAACAGACCCATATTTTACGTATTGCGGCAGCAGATATTTTAGGAGTGTTACCTGTTATGAAAATCAGCGACCATCTCACTTATCTTGCCGAAGCGATTATTGATGCAGTGGTGAATATGGCGTGGAAACAAGTTACCTATCGTTTTGGGCAGCCGGAACATTTAGAAGCCGGTGAGAAAGGTTTTGCAGTAATTGGCTACGGCAAATTAGGTGGGATTGAGCTAGGTTATAATTCGGATTTAGATTTAGTTTTTTTGCATAATTCCCCTGAAGATAGCCAAACAGTAGGCGGTAAAAAAGCCATTTCCAGCCATCAGTTTTATTTAAAATTGGCACAGAAAATCAACTCGATTTTTAATTTGAATACCAGTGCCGGTATTTTATATGAAGTAGATATGAGACTTCGTCCATCAGGAGAGGCGGGGCTTTTGGTTAGCACATTTAAGGCCTATGATAACTACCAAAAAAACGAAGCATGGACTTGGGAGAGCCAAGCGTTAGTGCGAGCAAGATGTGTGTTTGGCTCAGAGAATCTTAAACAAGAATTTGAACAAATTCGCCAAACAACTCTATGCTTGCCTCGTACAAGCGGTCAATTACGCCAAGAAATTTGCGAAATGCGACAAAAAATGTACCAGCATTTATCATCTCATTCACCGGATAGTTTCCATATTAAAACCGATCAAGGCGGAATTACCGATATTGAATTTATCGCCCAATATTTGGTGTTGGCACACAGCTACCAAAAACCTCAAATGGCAGTGTGGTCAGATAATGTCAGAATTTTCGATAGTGCAGTAGAATCCGGTATTTT
Organism: Mannheimia granulomatis; assembly: GCF_011455695.1. Lineage (NCBI taxonomy): Bacteria > Pseudomonadati > Pseudomonadota > Gammaproteobacteria > Pasteurellales > Pasteurellaceae > Mannheimia > Mannheimia granulomatis. Next base: position 571,007 of record NZ_CP015030.1, read on the forward strand.
AAGCCAGCAAGATGGAAAAGAACTAAAACGTTGCTATACCTCATTACGCAATCAAATTCATCATTTAAATTTATTACGCAAACAGGGTGTTGTAGCGGGGACGGAATTTAAGGCTGAGCGAAATTTTGTTACGAAGATGTGGCATTTATTATTGAATTGATTTGCAAAAATTTTCGCAAAAATGACCGCTTGTTAGGCTATAATAGCCAAAATAAGAGGAGAAGGTGTATGGAATATCAATTTACTCATAGTATTCACGGGGTTGTTGCAAAATGCTCAATGGATCACGAGGCTTTTGCTCGTTGGTTAAACTGTGAAATTACGGAAAATCAGAAAGATCTGGACACCATTTTTGCGGAAATAGAAAAATGTCGTGCCGCTTTCCCAAATCATTATGAATGCGTTTTTGAAGGCAAAGAATACAGCATTTATTTTGATTATGACGAAGTGATGGCAAAGGCAAATAATTTAGATACTGCTTTTGAAGAAGACGAAATCGAGGATGGATTTCAGTTTTATAATCAAGAAAGCATCGCATTTTGTGGTTTGGACGATTTTGAAAAGTTTTTAAAAGCTTACAAGCTTTTTATGCAAACCTATCATTAAATAGCAAATAAAGGCATGGATGAGCCATGCTTTTATTTTTTGGATTGTAAATCTAGACTATCAACAGACAGCAATTCCTTGTAGAATAATCTTTTATATTAATTTTAAGCAACATTGAACAAATTATGAGTCGTACTAAAAAAACACGTCGTATTACCGACATTATGCCGGCTAGAAAAAGTGATAAGCCAACACAGCCTACGCCAAAATTAGGTGGTGGTAAAAAGCGTAAACTTACTCGTTATGAGCTAGATGCTCAAGCCCGTGAGGAAAAGCGTAAACGTAAGCACAAGGGGTTACCGACGGGCTCTCGTAATGCAGACCTAGCGGAGAAGAAAAAAGAAAGCGTGAAAGAGGTAAAAGATCCACGTATCGGCAGTCGTAAAAAAGTGCCATTAATGGTAGAGTTTGTCAATCAGCCGGAAAAAGGGCGTACTATCAAGCCTGTGCTGATTGAGCCACAAAAACCAACACTTTCGCCAGAGCAAGAGCTAGAGCAGTTAGAAAATAATGAATGCTTAAATCAGCTGTTAGATGATTTAGAAGCCGGTAAAACGTTATCTCTTGAAGATCAGAAATTTATGAATGAGTGTTTAGATCGTATTGATGAGTTGATGACTGAATTGGGTATCGAATTTGAAGATGAAGACAGCGATGCAGGAGATGCCTTACTTCGTCAATTTGAAACAATGGATATTAATAAATTTCGCTAATTATCAGCAAGGATGATAGCCGATTATGATGCTAAAAATATTTCTTATTGTGTTGGCTGCTTTAATTCTAATTTCATTGGCAGGTTATGCCATACATTTAATGCTGAAATTGCGAATTCAAAAAAGACGGGAAAAAGCGCTGCTTGAAGAGGCAAAACAGGCACAAAAAGAACGTTATTTGCGTATATTAGAAAGTATTGATGTGATTGCCAAAGCAATGATGTCAGAACAATGTGATTTATCTGAAGGGGTTTTAAGGTTAAAACCGTTATTAGACGTTTTAGGTAGAAAATTAAGCCAATATACAGCGATGTGGGCGTTGTACCAAGTGGTGGAAAATATGCCGATTTTAGACGAGCGAAAAAAACTAAAACGTAATGAACGGATGAAGCTGGATTTGGAACGTGAAGCCAAAGAAGTTGAACTTGAATCAGATATCAAAATTGAGTGTTACCAACTATTACAAGATATTGAAGAAATGAAAAAGGCAATCTAATGTCAGAAATTATTTGGGATTTAGCCCTTATTCAAAAATATAATCAATCGGGACCTCGTTATACTTCATATCCGACAGCATTGGAGTTTAATGAGAATTATACTAACGATGATTTTAAAGCGGCAGCGGCTCGTTATCCGGAGAGACCGCTTTCCCTTTATGTACATATTCCGTTTTGTCATAAGCTTTGTTATTTCTGTGGCTGTAATAAAGTCATTACACGCCATCGTCACAAAGTTGAAATTTATCTAGATTATCTTGAACGGGAAATCAAAACACGTGCACCGTTATTTAAAAATCGACTGGTTACTCAAATTCACTGGGGTGGTGGTACACCAACCTACTTAGATGAAGATCAGTCTGCCCGTTTAATGGCAATGCTTCGTTCCAATTTTGAAGTTAGTGATGAAGCCGAGATCAGCATTGAGATGGATCCTCGTGAAATTGAATTAAATATGCTTGATCATCTAAAAGCGATTGGCTTTAACCGTATCAGTATGGGGATTCAGGACTTTGATAAAGAAGTCCAACAATTGGTAAATCGTGAGCAAGATGAGGAATTTATCTTTGATTTGATGAAACGAGCTAAAGAGCTAGGTTTTGTTTCTACGAATGTGGATTTGATTTACGGTTTGCCAAAGCAAAACGTAGAGGGCTTTATGTATACCTTAAAGCGGGTAGTTGAGCTGAATCCGGATCGTATGAGTGTCTTTAATTATGCACACTTGCCAAGTCGTTTTGCGGCACAAATTAAAATCAAAGAAAATATGTTACCCGGACCTGAAACTAAATTAACGATTTTGCAAAAGTCGATCGAATTTTTAGGGGAAAACGGTTATAAATTTATTGGCATGGATCACTTTGCTAAGCCGGACGACGAGTTGGCGATTGCACAAGAAAAAGGCATTTTACACCGTAATTTCCAAGGTTATACGACTCAAGAAGAGTGTGATTTATTAGGTATGGGAGTATCTGCGATAAGCTTATTAGGCGATACTTATGCCCAAAACCAAAAAGAGTTACAGCAATATTATGCAGATGTTGAAGCAACAGGCATTGCCTTGCATAAAGGGATTGCACTCAGTCAAGATGACTGTATTCGCCGTGATGTGATTAAAGCATTGATCTGTAATTTTAAATTGGATTTCACTACTATTGAAAACGCATACGGTATTGAGTTCAACTCCTATTTTGCTGAAGATTTAGACTTACTCAAACCATTGGCAGCAGATGGTTTATTAACACTGAGTGATAATGAAATTGTGGTTTCTCCTCAAGGACGTTTACTCATTCGCAATATTTGCTTATGTTTTGATGTGTATTCAAGGCAATTAGCGAGAAGACAGCAATTTTCTCGTATTATTTAACGAACAAGCGGTCGTTTTTAGGCAAAATTTTACAAACCTCTAAACCTTGAACTATTTGTAAAATTTCTCTGTTTTTTGACCGCTTGTTCCCTAATTCATAAAGGAAAAAGTATGAAACAGCGTTATAGCTTACTTTCTCTTGCTGTGATGGCAGCTTGTTATAGCAACTATACAGTCGCTGATTTAAGGCAACAATGTTTACTTGGCGTGCCTCAATTTCAAGGTGAATTGGTAGAAGGCGATCAACTTAGCATGCCTGTAACCATCGAGTCAGATAGTGCTGTGATTAATCAGCCACGAGATGCGACTTACAGCGGTGATGTAAGTATCAAGCAGGGGAATCGTTCTATTGTTGCAGATCAAGTTCGTGTGGAACAAGATGGCGAAAATGCCCGTATGGCATATTTACAAGGTAATTTTAATTATCAAGATGATCTGATTCAAGCAACGGGCGCTGATGCAACAATTAATCTACTTTCCAAAGAGGCTAATCTTGCTAATGCTAACTATCAATTAGTTGGCAGACAAGGCCGTGGTACGGCAGAGTTGGGCGAGTTTGGTAATGAGAAGCGAACGTTAAAAAATGCAAGTTTCACGTCTTGCTTGCTGGATGATAACTCGTGGTCGATTGAAGCCAATGAGATGATCCAGCATGTCAAAGATGAATATGCCGAAATGTGGCATGCTCGCTTTAAAGTATTAGGTGTGCCGGTGTTTTATTCTCCGTATTTACAATTCCCAATTGGTGATCGTCGCCGCAGTGGTTTATTAATTCCAAGTTTTGAGCGTTCAAGTAGAAACGGTTGGACTTACTCTCAACCATTTTATTGGAATATTGCACCTAATATGGATGCAACCATTACTCCAACTTATTACTCACGTCGTGGTTGGCAAATCAGTCCGGAGTTTAGATATTTAACGAAAATCGGTCAAGGTTTGGTAGCCAGTGAATATATGGCAAGAGATCGTTTAACTGAATATCAGCCGGAAGATAAAGATCGTAAACGTTATTTGTTACATTGGCGTCATAGCATGAGCTTTTTAACCGATTGGCGTTTTTCGGTTGATTACACCAACGTAAGTGATAGACGTTATTTCTCGGATTTTGATTCGGCTTATGGTAACCGCACAGATGGCTATGCGACTCAGAACTTTAAGTTAGGCTACTATCAACCAAACTATAATTTGTCGATTTCAGGTAAAAAATTCCAAACATTCGATAATTTGAATATCGGACCTTACCGAGTATTACCGCAAATTGATTTTAATTACTACAAAAATGATTTAATTCAAGGTGGTGATTTTAAATTTTTTGCTCAAGCTGCACGTTTTGAAAATGATAGCAGGTTGATGCCGAAAGCATGGCGTTTTCATGCAGAACCAACACTTAATTTTCCTCTTGCAAACCGCTATGGTAGTTTGAATGTAGAAACAAAATTATATGCAACTCACTATATGCAAAATAAAGGAAGTGAGAGTACAGAGGAAATAAAGAAAAGTGTAAGTCGTGTAATCCCTCAGTTTAAATTAGATTTCCAAACGGTTTTAGAGTCGGATAAACAGTTATTTTCAGGTTTTAACCAAACACTTGAACCTCGAGTGCAATATATTTACCGCCCATATAAAAACCAAAGCGATATTGGTTCAAAGAGACACCAAAGTGTAAGCTTAGGCTATGATTCCGCGCTGTTACAAAATGATTATTTCTCACTGTTTAATGATCGCCGTTATAGTGGTTTAGACCGTATTTCGTCTGCCAATTTAGTTACAGCTGGTGGAACAACCCGCTTCTTTAATGATAAAAGCGGAGAAGAGGTTTTTAACTTCAGTTTAGGGCAGACTTATTATCTGGGTCCATCAAAAATTGATGATAGTGTAGAGAATAGTATCAATAAACGTACTGCCTCGTGGTCAGCAGAGTCTAACTGGAAATTTCATAAAAATTGGAATTGGCATGGTAGCTATCAATATGATACTCGTCTGAAGCAGACCTCTTTGGCAAATATGTCTTTACAATATAAGCCTCAGTCGGATAAGTTGATTCAATTAAATTATCGTTATGCAAGTAAGGATTATATTAATCAGAACTTAAATACGAATAAGTATGGTCAATCTATTAAACAGGTAGGTGCAGTTTTTGCTTGGGAATTAACGGATAAGATCTCAATGATGACAAGTTACTACCAAGATATTGCATTGAATAAGCCGGTTGAAGGGCAGCTTTCGTTAAATTATAACACTTGCTGTTGGGCTGCGAATGTTTATGTTGCTCGCAGATTGGTTTCTACTCCGGTAGGTTCGCCAGATACTATCAACGATTTGTACTATGATAACAAATTCGGTATTAACTTTGAGTTACGCTTCGGGACGAGTTATAGTAATGGCGTATCAAGAATGTTAAAACGAGGCATTATTCCTTATACAGAGCCTTACGGTATTAACTAAAACAAAAGCGAGAACAATGTTCTCGCTTTTTTCATATTTGTGTTTTTACCAAGCGGTCAGATATTGTTGAAATTTTGCAAATTTTCTACCAAATTTAACCGCTTGCAATGCAATTTAACCCGTATTACGCATACCGGCTGCAATCCCTGTGATGGTAATCATCAAGGCTTGTTCTAATTCCGGATCAGCATTTTCGCCTTGACTACGAATACGGTGTAGAAGCTCAACTTGCAGTAAGTTTAGCGGGTCGGTATATACATTACGTAGTGCAATAGATTCTGCAATCCAAGGTAAATCTGCCATTAATTGACCATCGTGAGCAAGAGCTAAAACCGTTTTAATATCTGATTGTAGCTGGCTACGCAGTGCTTTACCTAAACGGTGTAAATTTGGCTCGACCAAACGTTGATCGTAATATTCCGCCAACCATTCATCCGCTTTACTAAATACCATTTCCAGCATCCCAATTCGGGTAGAGAAGAATGGCCACTCATTACACATCTCTTTAAGTAAATTTTCATTACCATCATTAATGAGTTGCTGTAATGCTTGCCCTGCGCCTAACCATGCCGGTAACATTAATCGATTTTGCATCCAAGCAAAGATCCAAGGAATAGCACGTAAACTTTCCACCCCACCATTTGGATTACGTTTTGCCGGGCGTGAGCCTAGAGGTAAGCGAGAAAGCTCTAATTCCGGCGTTGCCGAGCGGAAATATGGTACGAAATCCGGCTCGCCACGCACCATATTACGATAGATCTGGCAGGAAATATCCGAACCTTTTGCCAGTACATCTCGCCATTCTTGTTTTGGTTCCGGTGGTGGGAAAATATTCGCCTCAAGAATTGCACTTGCATACAATTCTAAGCTTTCGACTGCAACTGCAGGCAAGCCTAATTTAAAGCGGATCATTTCACCTTGTTCGGTTACACGTAACCCATTTTTCAATGAACGAGGGGGCTGAGAAAGTAGTGCTGCGTGAGCTGGAGCACCGCCTCGACCGATTGTACCGCCACGACCGTGGAATAAGGTTAGCTCGATATTATATTTTTCACAAAGATTCACTAAAGATTCTTGTGCACGATACTGAGCCCAACTTGCAGCAAGCATTCCTGCATCTTTAGCGGAGTCGGAATAGCCGATCATGACCATTTGGTAGTTATTTATCACACCACGATACCAGCCAATATTAAAGAGATCGGTCATCACTTTTTCACTGTGATCTAAATCCCCTAAGGTTTCAAACAGAGGTGCCACCGGAATAGTAAATTTGCAGCCGGCTTCTTTTAATAAAAGGTGCACGGCTAGTACATCGGAAGCTTCACGAGCCATAGAGATCACATAAGCAGAAATGACACCTTCAGGTTGCTCTGCAACTACTTTACAGGTATCTAGTACTTCTTTAGTTTCCGGGCTCGGCGTCCAGTTTGTAGGAATGAGTGGACGGCGAGAGCTTAATTCACGCACTAAGAAAGCTTGTTTATCATCTTCGGTCCAGTGAGAATAATCGCCTAAGCCAATATAGCGGGTAATTTCTGCAATTGCTGCTTCATGACGACCACTTTCTTGGCGAATATCTAAACGAGATAAACCTAAACCAAAGCAGCCAACTCGGCGCAAGCAATCCAATAATGCGCCATTGGCGATAATTCGCATTCCACAGGCTTGTAGTGATTGATAGCAATCAAATAGCGGTTCCCATAGTTGTTCATCAGACGTGAGAATATCATCTTCATCAACGGTTGAGATTTTATCTTCCAATAATTCGGCATAATAGATACCGGTATTGATCAATTTTTGGCGAAGTTGTTTGAGTAAGACACGATACGGCTCTAAATGCTCCCCATATTTTGCACGAAATGCCGGAGTACATTGTGTAATTGAAAGCTCTTCTGCCAAAGCTTTAATATCTTGTAAAAATAATTCAGCCGCTTTCCAACGGTTCATTCTTAATACTCGGCGAGTAGTTTCGGCAGTCACAAACGGATTACCGTCACGGTCTCCTCCCATCCAAGAAGAGAAGCGAACAGGTGCTAAACTGACAGGATATTGTACGCCAAAGTGTTTTTCCAGATAAAAATTAAGCTGGCGGCAAAATTCAGGTACGGCTTTCCATAAGCTATTTTCAATGACAGCCATACCACTTTTCGCTTCATCAACAGGGGTAGGACGCTGTGTTCTGATTTCATTGGTATGCCAAGCTAGTGCAATAAGCTGCATTAAGCGGCGTTTGATTTTATAAGATTCTGCCTCAGTTAAATCGTCATGTTCCAGTAGATTTAAACATTTATTGATTTCAACGTGTTTATGCCCCAGAGAGCGACGTGTGACTTCCGTTGGATGAGCGGTTAATACCAAGTCAATCATTAATCCTTCAACGGTTTTAATTACTTTTTCAACAGGAATATTTTGTGCTTTTAAACGTAGGAAAAGTGAATCTAATGAACGGCTACCTAGCGATTCATCAATATGATGGCGGGAAATAGTTTGGTACTGCTCAGCAATATTCGTTAAATTCAGAAAGTGGCTGAAGGCACGGGCAACCGGCAATACGTCCTCATTAGAAATGTTGGCTAATTTATCTAATAGTTGCTCACGAGCTGCTTCATCACCGGCACGGGATTTTTTGGAAAGCACGCGAATGCTTTCAATCAGCTCAAGAATATAATCACCTTGTGCATCGCGAATAGTTTCCCCTAAAAACTCGCCTAGCATATGAATATTATGCTGAATAGTTGAATATGGATGACTCATAAAAAATTCCTATGGTAAACATAAAATAAAATAATCTCTAACTCTTTCTAAATATGCCGAAAATCGACAAAAATAGCAAATAGATTTAATTAAATTTTTGAATTAAATGATATAAAACAAAACAAGCGGTGATATTTGCAAAAAATATTACAAATATTACCGCTTGTACTTTCTAAGATTTAAATAACGCTAAGAATTTTAATATTTAGCCACATACTAAACTTTAAACTAAAAACATTGTCGAAATGCAACAATACTTTTGCTTTATACTCTTAAGAAGGAGATTTAATATAATGAAAATACTTGATACATTAAGTATGGCATTATTGATAAGCACTATAAGCTTACCTACTATGGCATTGGGCGATTCAATTTATCACTCTACCGAGCAAGGTTTAAAATATAAAGTCATCAAAAAGAGCACTGGAAAAAGGCCGGCTTTAGGTGATGAAGTGGAGGTTCGCTTTACTTCTTACAATAGCCAAGGTGAATTGTTAGAAGGGACGCTGAATAATGTACCGGTGATTTTACCGATTAGTGAGATGTTCTCCGGCTTGCAACAAAGTTTATTGCTAATGCCTGCTGGCTCTATTTATGAATTTTATATTCCCGCTCATTTGGGGTATCAGGAAGAAGGAAAAAAAGCAAAGCAAGCTGTTAAGTACCATATTGAGTTATTAAGGATTAATCCTTAATTTTTATAACTTTTTAAAGCAAGATTGATCTGCACCCCAAAAGTCGGATTAAACAACTAACTGATTAAAGGTGCAGATTTTTATGACTAAATAAATTTATCGAGTCAGCAGGCGTTACCAACTTCCTCCTGCACCGCCACCGCCGGAGGAACCTCCACCGAAGCTGTCACCGCTGCCTCGGCTTCCACCGAAACCTCCGCCAAATCCACCTGAATTTCGACCGAATCCACCTCCAAAGCCGCCATTAAATCCCCCGTTTCTACGTTGGTTTTCTCGTAATATTTGCCCTAATTGATCCATTGAGCCGGGGCTGATGTAAGTTGTGTTTCTACGAGGACGGAAAATAAGAAAAATCACCATAGCAGCAAATAGGAAGAATAGTAGTCCTTCAATATCTTCAAATTCTTGGGATTCTTCACCATAGCTGGCATAAGGGGCATATTCACCATTAATGGCTGCCATAATTGCTGATAAACCACGTGCTATACCGGCTGCATACTGTTCTTGTTTGAAGAATGGAGTAATGTCATTACGAATAATGCTTGAGGCAATCGCATCCGGCAATACACCTTCTAAACCACGACCGGTTGCAATAAAGAGTTTACGGTCATTTTTAGCAATTAATAGCAATATACCATTGTTCTCATTGTTTTTAGTTCGGCCAATTCCCCATTTATTAAAAAGGGTATGAGCGTAGGTAGAAACGGCTTCTCCCTCGGTAGTTGGCACAATGACTACAATAATTTGTGAGCTGGTTTTGGCGCGATTAGCAATTAACGCATCTTCCAATATCCGCCATTCTTGCGGACTTAAGGTGTTTTTTGTGTAGTCTGTAATGTAATAAAACGGATTTGGCGCTTCAGGGTAGGTTACTGCCGAAGCATTCACACTAAATAATGCTAAGCAGAGAAATAACAAGCGGTCAAAAAAGTGACGAATTTTGCAAATGGATTTTATCATTTAATCACCACCTCATTGGAAAGTTCGTTTCGATCACTTGCTTGATAAGGGAAATAGCGGGCTAACGGGCCTTCTAGTGTTTGTATTGCATGGCAAATGGCTTGAGTGTAATCCCCTTGTTGGCAATCTATACACATTGCTTTGTAAACATCTTGCCAAAAGGTTTCGCCAACTTTTTGATGAATGCCTTCATCACCAACCACTGCTACATAATGTGGCTTAAATGAAAGATAAAGCAACACACCATTACGTTCTGCAGTTTCTTGCATATTTAATTCATCAAAGAGTTGGTTTGCACGTAAAACCGCGGCATTTTCAACTTTATCAATGTTTGCTTTTCGTTCAACAACAACACGTAATTCTGCCGATGTCTGCCGTTCTAAATGTACGATTGCTTGTTCAATAATAGCTGTATCAATAGGCAATTTATTGGAAAGAAAAGAAAATAATCCCATTTGTTCCTCTTAAAAATAAAGCAATAAGCGCTGAATTGAGAGGCTTATTGCTTTAAGTTAGGTTAATACAAGCGGTCAAATTTTAGTTAAAATTTACAACCGGTGCTTTATCCGAACCTGCTTCGGACTTAAACTGTGGTTTTGCTTTAAAGCCCATGATCATCGCAGCTAATTTAGTCGGGAATTCACGCACTTGTTTGTTATACTCTTTTACTTTTTCGTTGAAGTTATTGCGTTCAACATTAATACGGTTTTCTGTACCTTCTAATTGAGCTTGAAGGTTTAAGAAGGCCTCGTGTGCTTTTAACTCAGGGTATTTCTCAACAGAAACCAATAAGCGGGAAAGTGCAGAATTTACCCCTTGTTGCGCTTCTTGGAATTTTGCCATTTGCTCTTCGGTAGCATTACTTGGGTCGATGGTTACCGCTGTCGCTTTAGCGCGCGCTTCAATAACAGAGGTTAAAGTTTCTTTTTCAAAGTTAGCTTGACCTTTAACGGTGTTGACTAGGTTTGGAATTAAATCCGCACGGCGTTGATAAGCAGATTCAACATTTCCCCATACTGAGTTGATGTCTTCTTCTGCACGCATTAAGTCGTTATATTTCGTTAATGAATAACCACCGATTGCAACTACAGCGATCACTAAAATCCATAAAATCTTTTTCATTATTTAAGTCCTATGATGTGAAAAGAAAGTGAAAAATTGAGGGCATTGTATAGTTAAAAATAAGCTATGGCTAGCGAACTTACAAAATTTTGCAGAAAAATGACCGCTTGCTGGCATTGAAAAGATAAAAAACGGAACCTAGAGGCTCCGTTTTTTAGTTGAAATGGATTATTCCGCTTTTTGTTTGATGGTTGCGTAAACTACGCCGGTAACTAATGAACCGATTGCGATAGCTGCTAAGTACATTAATGGTTGTGATACAAACGGAATCACGAATAAACCACCGTGCGGAGCTTGTAAAGTAATGCCTAATGACATTGAAATTGCTCCGGCTGTTGCACCACCTAAGATTGAACTCACAATTACACGAATTGGGTCTGCTGCAACAAATGGTAATGCTCCTTCTGAAATAAAGCATAACCCTAAGACAAAAGAAGCTTTACCGGCATCACGTTGGTTGGTATTAAATTTATTACGCGCAATCAGAGTAGCAATTGCCATACCGATTGGTGGCACCATACCCGCTGCCATAACTGCCGCCATTGGCGTGTATTGTTGTGAAGCAATTAAGCCAACGCCGAAGGTATAAGCTGCTTTGTTTACCGGGCCGCCCATATCGGTACACATCATTGCCCCTAACACGATACCTAAAAATGCCGCGTTTAATTGCCCCATTGTATTTAACCATTCAACCAATGAATCCATTAAGGCTTTCACCGGTGGGTTGATGATATAGATCATCGCCAAGCCGACAATCGCTGAGCCTAATAACGGTAAAATAAGGATTGGCTTGAGCGAGGTTAAGCTCGGTGGAAGTTGAATTGCACCATTTAGGAATTTCACCGTATAACCAGCTAAGAAACCGGCAACGATACCGCCTAAGATCCCCGCTCCTGCGGTTGTGGCTAGCATACCACCGATTAAACCCACAGCTAAGCCCGGACGATCTGCAATAGAAAAGGCAACATAGCCCGCAAATACTGCAATCATTAAGTGGAATGCTGCACCGCCACCAATGTCCATTAACGCTTTTGGTAAGCCAGCCGCGATGGTTTCATCTTTGAAAGCTTCAATCCCAAACATAAAGGAGATAGCAATTAATAAGCCTCCTGCCACTACTAGCGGTAACATATGAGAAACGCCTGTCATTAGATGTTTATACAAGCCTTTTTTCTCACCTGTTGCAGATTCTGTATTTGCTGCTTTGGTTGCTCCGCCTTCATACACTTTTGCTTGTACAAAGGCTTTTTCAAACTCTTGAGCAGTTTTCTTCAAGGCTAAGCCTGTTGAGGTGCGGTACATCGGTTTGCCTTTGAATTTATCTAAATCTACATCAATATCAGCGGCAACGAAGACTAAATCAGCCGCTGCAATTTCTTCCGCGGAAATTGGGTTGCCTGCACCTACTTGTCCGCGGGTTTCGACTTTCACATTCCAACCTTGAGTTTTTGCGTAATTTTCAATTGCTTCTGCTGACATAAAGGTGTGAGCCACGCCGGTCGGGCAGGCAGTTACAGCAACAATATTTTTCACCGCAGAGGATGCCGAGCCGGATGAGAAATCAGTTGAGAAAGTAGCACTTGCAAAAGTTTTTGCATTTTCGACCGCTTGTTTAAGGCTGGCTTCAGGTTGAGCGAAGGCTTGGTCTAAATCTAAAACCGCTCCTCGTTTACCTGCCGCTTCTGCCGGAACTGCGTTATCAAATAACACAAGGAAATCAGCTTGGCTGGCAGCAACCACTTGATGACCTTGCTGTTTTGCTGCCGCAGCCAGCACTTCATTCACTAAAAAACGGCGAGCGTTGCCGAGTGTTTGTGGGAAAATAAAAGAAACGTTCATTATGTATTCCTTTGTTTAAATAAAATTGTATTTTGGTTAAGAAACTACGTTAATTTGGGTATCGTTAAAGATCTGATCTAGCACATTACGATCTGAAATACCGACATTGCTCTGTGATACGGCAAGGGCGGAGGTTGATGAAGCAAAACGTAAAGTTTTTTCCTTATTCCAGCCCTGCGATAAACCGTAAATTAAGCCTGCAACCATAGAATCGCCTGCTCCTACGGTACTGACCACATTTTCGCAACGAGGAGGTTGAGCTTGTAGTACGCCTTCGCTATTTAGCCAAAGTGAACCTTTTTCGCCCATTGAAATAATCACATTTTCAATGCCTTGAGAATGTAATGTTTGTGCCGCTTGAATGATCTCTTCTGTACTGTTTAAGGCTTTGCCAACAAAGACTTCCAACTCACGGCGGTTTGGTTTAACCAACCAAGGATGAGCTTTTAAGCCTGCCGTTAATGCTGCATTGCTGGTGTCTAGCACCACTTTTAAGCCCTGTTGATGGAGAGACTCCAACCAAGAGGCAAATTGCTCGGGCGTAATGCCACGAGGTAGAGAACCACAGACTGCAACTAGGTCAAATTTATCTTTCCATTTAGCCGATTCAGCAATAAAGTTCTGCCAATCTTGGGTGGAAATTTCAAAGCCTAAAAAGTTAAGATCGGTTACATCGGCTTCAGTTTCGGTAATTTTGACATTGATGCGGGTTTTGCCTTGAATACGATAAAATTCATCTTTGAGCTTATTTTGCTCAAAAGCATTTACAAAATCGCCTTGATTTTCAGCACCTAAGAAACCGGTAATAGAAAGGCTTAAACCTAAATCTGCTAATACTTTTGCTACATTAATACCTTTACCGGCAGGGTATAAGCCTAAGGTCTCAACGGTGTTCACTTCGCCAATTTCAATACGTTTTAAACGACCGACTAAGTCAAATGCTGGGTTTAGGGTAACAGTTGCGATACGCATAGTGATTCCTCGTTTATTCGCCTAAACCTGATTCAATGGCTTTGCCGATAGCAGTAAGAGCAACTTCGGCATCCTCACCAGTGGCAACAAAGCGTAATGTCGTACCTTTGGTTACACCCAGTGCTACAATTTTCATCAAGCTTTTTGCACTCACAAGCGGTGAATTTTTATCAACATTTTGCACTTCGATTTTGGCATTGAATTTTTTCACTTCGTTAACCAAAACAGCACTTGGACGAGCGTGCAAACCGTGTTCGTTTTTGATCACAAAGCAAGCTTCTTTTTGATTTTCTGTTGTTAAAGATTCGGTGGTAATTTCTGTTTGAGCTGGTGTAGCAACAGCGCCGGCAATTTCAATGCTGTCTTCAACAGTTGGTACAAATGAAACGTTTTCACCTAAACCGTCTATAAAGGCTTTTTGTAATGTTTCGATGGCTTGTTGTGCATCTTCGCCCTCTGCTACAAAGCGTAAACGGTGAGCTTGGCTGGCACCTAATGCTACTACTTTCATCGCACTTTTCGCACTTGCCGGTGCGGTAGCTCTGTCTAAGTTTTCTACTGTGATTTTGGCGGTAAAAGGTTTCACTGTCTGTACTAACATTGCCGCCGGGCGAGCATGTAAGCCGTTTTCGTTTCGTACAGTAAATATACCAATCACTTGCTTGCCACTTGAAACGTCAGCGGTTGGTGTTGTGCTGTTTGAAGCTAATTCTCCAGACTCTCCTTTTAGTAGAGAAACTAATTGTGCAGCAGTTGCCATTGCAATTTGTTGACGAACATCAGCTTTTAAAAATTGTGCTATAACCAATTGTAAGTTATTACCGGTATCTGAAACGGTGATTAAGGTTTGACCTTGTGTATTACGGGCAACTGCCAGGCCGCTTGCTTGGTTGCCTTTAGAAGAATCAACAATAAATAGATTATCGCCCAAATTTAATGGGTTAGAGGAAACTACATCGCTGATAAAAGCTTGGGAAACATAACCTTGTTCTTGTAATTTGCCTGCGTTGATAGCGGATAGGGTAATCAGGCTTGAAGATTCCACATTCAATGAAATTAAGGTTTCAGATAGGACTGGAAGATTTTTGCTACCGCTGAGTACGGCAATAAATTCATCAAGATTTTTGGTTTTTGCTAGTGTTTCAGCCGCTGCTTCATCGCTTAGGACTGTCGTGAGTTGGCGAAGTAGGGCTAAATGCTCGTCTGATTTGGCAGCAATACCGATGACAACATAAGCGATATTGCCTTCACCCCACTCAATTCCTTGTGGGAATTGGATAATTTGCACTCCGGTGTTTTTTACTAGGTGGCGAGTATCTAAAGTTCCGTGAGGGATAGCAATACCATTGCCTAAGAATGTAGAGGTTTGGGTTTCACGAGCAAGCATGCCGGTTTCATAACCTTCTGCTACATTGCCGTTTGCCACTAATTCAGCTGCAACAAGGCGGATAACCTCTTCTTTGTTGTTTGCCGAGCCATTTAAACGGATATTTTTTGCCGATAAATTAAGCATTTTAGCTCCTTCAATTCAGGTGGATTTAAATTGTAAATTTGCGGGCTAGTTTACTCTATTTTTTGCTAAACCGTTATAGCTAAATACAGATAAAAATGGTTAAAAATGTGATCTAGCTCACAAATTTATAAAGTTTTTATGCTTTTGAGGTAAGTGGCTAAAACGATTTAGCTCTAAAAATATTTTGTGATCTGAGTCAAAAAATAGAATAAATATACTTCTTTTATTGTTATTTAGTGGTAGAGTAGAAGGTAAAATTAACGATAGCGTTAAGCAGGGAGTGCCTATGCAGTATTACAGTTATTCTGAGCAAGATTTAACTTTTATTACGCAACTATCTGAGGGATATTGCAAGGATCCTTTTTCCTATCTAGGTATTCACTCAATTGATAATGGCGTTATTATTAGAGTTTTTCTTCCTTCCGCTCTTTCTTGTCAAGTTATCGATCTGCAAGGCAAAGTTATTTCAGCTATGCAGAAAATTGATGATAAAGGTTTTTTCATTGCTGAATTGATTGGTAAAAAAATTGATTTTTCTTACCGCTTGTTGGTACAGTATCCACACACCCAAGCTGATATTGAAGATCCTTATCGTTTCAAAACCCATATTCAAGAGTTGGATAACTGGTTGTTTACCGAAGGGAAACAGCTTCGTCCTTATGAAAAATTAGGCGCTCATCCAATTACTCAAAACGAAGTAGGAGGTGTCCACTTTAGTCTTTGGGCACCGAATGCAAAGAGGGTGTCTGTGGTGGGCGATTTTAACCAGTGGAATGGGCTTGTCCATTCTATGCGGTTCCATCCGGATTCAGGCATTTGGGATATTTTTATTCCAAATGTTGCTAAAGGGGCCTGTTATAAATTTGAAATACTGGATAACAATGGTGTGTTACGCTTAAAATCCGACCCTTACGCCTTCGCATCTCAATTCCGACCCGAAACCGCATCTGTTGTATCAGGTTTACCAAGTGTTGTACCTGCTGAGAAAACTTGTCGCACAGGTAATGCGGTAGATAAGCCGATTTCTATTTATGAAGTACATTTAGGCTCTTGGCGCCGAAATATTGTCAATAATTACTGGTTAAGTTACGAAGAATTAGCCGATGAACTCATTCCTTATGTAAAAGATATGGGATTTACCCATATTGAATTGCTCCCGATTTCAGAATTTCCATTTGATGGCTCTTGGGGCTATCAAACCACCGGAATTTATTCTCCAACCAGCCGTTTCGGTAGCCCTGAAGGCTTACGCTATTTTATCCAAAAAGCCCACGATAAAGGCATCGGCGTAATTTTAGATTGGGTCGTCGGGCATTTTCCTGTCGATGAACATGGTTTAGTTTATTTTGACGGCACACATCTATACGAGCATTCTGATCCCAAAGAGGGATATCATAAAGATTGGAATACCTTGATTTTTAATTATGGCAGAAATGAGGTAAATAATTATTTATCCGGTAATGCACTTTATTGGATTGAGCGTTTTGGCATTGATGCCTTGCGTGTTGATGCGGTTGCTTCCATGATTTACCGAGATTATTCTCGTGCAGATGGCGAATGGATCCCTAATAAATATGGTGGACGTGAAAATTTAGAGGCGATCGATTTTTTACGCCATACTAACAATATTTTACGAGAGGAAAGTCACGGTGGGGCGACGATTGCAGAGGAGTCGACTTCCTTTGCCGGTGTATCGCATCCAACCGAACAAGGCGGACTTGGCTTTAACTATAAGTGGAATATGGGCTGGATGAATGATACTTTGCGCTATATGCAAAAAGATCCTATTTATCGCCGTTATCATCACAATTTAATGACCTTTGGGATGACTTACCAATATAGTGAGAAGTTTGTGCTACCGCTTTCGCATGATGAAGTGGTACATGGTAAAGGCTCACTACTGAGTAAAATGCCGGGAGATTGCTGGCAAAAATTTGCTAACTTACGGGCTTATTATGGCTATATGTGGGGCTATCCGGGTAAAAAATTACTCTTTATGGGCAATGAATTTGCACAAGGCAAAGAGTGGAATTTTGAAGAAAGCTTGAACTGGCATTTGCTTGGAGAAGACGGGGGCGAGTGGCATAAAGGTGTGTTAGGCTGGGTAAAAGCACTTAACCGTTTATATACAGAGACTCCGGCACTTTTTGAGCAAGATTATTCTCCTGAAGGCTTTGAATGGCTAGTGGTGGATGACTACGACAATTCTGTTTTTGCCTTTGAGCGTAAAGCAAAAAACGGCAATAGCGTGATAGTAGTCAGTAATTTCACCCCTGTTGTACGCAAGGATTACCGGATTGGCGTGAATGAATTGGCGGAATATAAAGAGATCTTAAATTCTGATTTAGGCTGTTACTGTGGTAGTAATGTGAGCAATACTGATAGATTTGAAAGTCAATCGGTAGCATCGCACGGTAAAGCTTATTCAATCAATATTACTTTACCACCGCTTTCAACTATCTTTATCACCAAGACAAAAGTGATTAAAGCGAAGAAGCCGTTAAAAAATCATAAGAAATAATAAAAGATGATGCACTATTTTAAAGGAAAGCCTTTTCCATTTGGCAGTCAGACTTCTGTACAAGCGGGCAAATTTGGCACAAATTTTGCAATTTTTTCTGAAAATGCGACCGCTATAACATTGTCTGTTTTTGATGAGCATAACCAAGAACACCGTGTTCCAATGTACTGCACAGAGGGGACGTGGCATGTTTTTGTGCCAGGAATCGGTGCCGGTACAAAATATGGTTATCGGGTAAAAGGTGTAGTAGATGAAAATCGCGGCTTTTTGTTTAATGAAAATAAATTATTACTCGACCCTTACGCTAAAGCGATTACAGGCACACCTGATTTAAGTAGCGTTGAAGCAGCCTCATGGTACATTTGGATCGATGAGCGTGATAATGCCCATTTCGCTCCAAAATCAATTGTTGTTGATGAAAAATTTGATTGGGAACAGGATTGTCAGCTTTTTACCCCTTGGGAAGAAACCATTATTTATGAGTTGCAGGTTAAAGGCTTTAGTAAGCTTAATCTTAATGTACCACAATCAATAAGAGGTACTTTTGCAGGCTTGGCACACTCGGCATCAATCGCACATTTGAAAAAACTTGGCATTACTGCGGTGGAATTACTGCCAGTTACTTACCACATCGATGAGACCCATTTGCAGAAGCAAGGCTTAGTGAATTATTGGGGCTACAATGTGTTAGGTCATTTTGCCGTAGATCCGAGATTAGCTGCAGATAAACAAAATCCATTGCTAGAATTTAAGCAAATGGTGAAAACGCTTCATCAAGCGAATATTGAAGTGATTATGGATGTGGTATTTAACCATACCGCGGAAAGCGATAAAAATGGTCCAATGCTGAGTTTTCGAGGGATTGATAACCATGCCTATTGGCAAAATGAGCAAGGTGACTATGAGAATTGGACAGGCTGCGGAAACACATTAAATTTAAACAATCCTTATATACTTCGTTGGGCAATCGATTGCTTGTACTATTGGGTGGAGGAGTGTCACATCGATGGCTTCCGTTTTGATTTAGCTTCAATTTTAGGTAGAACGCCTCATTTTTCCGAAAAAGCAGATTTTTTTAAAGCAATCAAAAGTTGTTCGAGATTAGCCCATACTAAATTGATTGCTGAGCCTTGGGATATCGGCACAGAGGGTTACCAATTAGGCAGATTTCCGGAATCCTTTTATCAATGGAACGATCGTTACCGTGATGATATGCGATGTTTATGGCTACAACAAAAAGGTGATTTGGGGTTGTTTGCCTGCCGTTTTGCCGGCAGCGATGATATTTTTTCTAAGCACACATCTTCTAGAAGCATTAATTTTATTGCCTCGCACGATGGCTTTAATCTGCAAGATTTAGTCAGCTATAACCAAAAACATAATTTTGCTAACGGCGAACAAAATCGTGACGGAGATAATGAGAATTACAGCTACAACCATGGCGTTGAGGGCGAAACCGATGATGAATCGGTAAAAAATCAGCGAGAAATGACCGCTTGTGGGCTATTGGCGACGTTATTTTTATCTGCCGGTGTGCCGATGCTGCTTGCCGGCGATGAAATGGGACATAGCCAGCAGGGTAATAATAACTGTTATTGCCAAGATAATGAAACCGCTTGGTTGGATTGGGAAAAAGCCAACCAAGCACGGATAGATTATGTAGCGGCATTAATTGCGCTACGCAAAAAAATCCCGCTACTCTCAAAACAAAATAAATGGTGGGATAGCCAATCGGTCAGTTGGCTGAATGTTTCGGCACAGTCTATGCAAATTAGTGATTGGCATAATAATGCCTTAAAAGAAATGGCAATTTTATTACAGGATAAGTGGTTGTTTTTGGTTAATGCCAAACGCCAGAAACAGCAATTTCGATTGCCTGAAGGCAACTGGACAGTGGTTTTAGGGCAAATAACAGGAACTTTGATGACAGACACGCAAGCAGTTACACTCAATGATATGGGAGTATGCGTACTTCAAAAAAGTGATGCAATTCACACAGCAACATTGGAGACACAACATGCTTAATCAAGAATCAACGGCACTTGTTGCCAGACAGGATCTGACTAACGATACTTTAGTTTTAATTTTAGCCGGTGGACGGGGGTCTCGTTTGTATGAATTGACTGATAAACGTGCAAAACCTGCAGTCTATTTTGGTGGAAGTCGCCGTATTATCGACTTCGCTTTATCGAACTGTATTAACTCTAACTTATTGAAAATTGGCGTGATCACCCAATATGCTGCTCACTCATTGTTGCGTCATTTACAACGAGGTTGGTCATTCTTGCCTTATGAACGTAATCAATATATTGATATGTTACCGGCTCGCCAGCAATTAGATGAAAACACGTGGTATCGTGGTACTGCTGATGCTGTCTATCAGAATATGGCGATGATGAAATCGCACTATCGTCCGAAATATGTGGTGATTTTAGCCGGAGATCATATATACAAAATGGATTATACCCAAATGTTGAAAGATCATGTGGATAAAGGGGCAAAATGTACTGTCGGCTGTATTGAAGTACCTCGTTCGCAGGCCACAGAATTTGGTGTGATGGCGGTAAATGAAAAATTAAAAGTCAAAGAATTTGTAGAAAAACCGGCTGACCCACCATCAATGCCGGGCAAGCCTGAATCATCTCTGGCCTCAATGGGAATCTATGTTTTTAATGCAGATTATCTCTATGAAATGCTGGAAAAAGAAGCTTCAACACCGGGAACTTCACATGATTTCGGTAAAGATATCATTCCAAAAGCGGTTGAACAAGGCGTGTTATATGCTCATCCTTTTGAACGTTCTTGCAAAGGGCGTAATGCAAGTGGGGCAATTTATTGGCGTGATGTGGGAACTATTGATAGTTATTGGGCCGCTCACATGGATTTAGTCTCTGAAGAACCGGAATTAGACTTATATGATGAATCTTGGCCAATTCATGGTCGCCCGCAGCAAACTGCACCGGCTCGTTTTTTCTATAATCGAGCTCGTGCCAGAACCCTAGACAACTCCCTCATTGCTGGTGGTTGTGTGATTACCGATGCAGAAATCAGTAACTCGGTACTGTTTAACCGTGTTCATGTTGAGGCTGAATCAGTGATCGAACATGCGGTTATTCTGCCACAGGTAACAATTGGGAAAAACTGTATTATCAAACGTGCAGTGATTGACCGTCATTGCGTGCTGCCTGATGGATTACAAATCGGTGTGAATTTGGAAGATGATGAGAAACATTTCCGTGTGAGTAAAGAAGGTATTGTGTTAGTTACACAAAAAATGCTGGATAAGCTTGCCGGAAAAGAAGTGTGTTCGGATATTAAATATACAATTTAAATATTGATGATATAATGCTTCGGGTTTGGAACACCCGAAGTATTGTGATTCAAGCGGTCTTTTTTTATAAAAAATTTGCAATGGTTATAAAATGAAAGTTTTACATGTTTGCTCTGAAATGTACCCTCTTATTAAAACTGGCGGGCTTGCTGATGTAATGGGGGCATTACCTTTTGCGCAACAACAAGCGGGTAATGATGTTAGAGTATTAATTCCTTACTATCCTAAAGTTACCCAAACATTGGGTGAAACAGTAGAAGTTGCCACAATCGGGACTTTTGCTGGTTTAGTAACGGTTAGATTTGCTTATTTTAATGGTGTGGGTGTGTATGTAATTGATGCCCCACATCTATTTATGCGTGAGGGTAACCCTTATCACGACAGTAATTATCAAGATTATCCCGATAATTATAAACGTTTTGCTTTGTTGGGCTATATTGGTGCGCAGTTAGCACAAGGGCTAGATCATTGGTGGGGGGGAGCAGATGTCCTACACGCTCATGATTGGCAGGCAGGTCTTGCCTGTGCTTACCTAAAAAGCTGGGGAAGTTCGGTAAAAAGTGTATTTACCATTCACAATATTGCTTATCTCGGGCGTTTTAACGCTTTCCATTTGGCGGAACTTGGCTTACCGTGGGAATTTTTCCACGCGGAAGGTTTGGAATTCTACGGTGAAATTTCCTACCTAAAAGCCGGCTTATATTTTGCCGACCGTATTACTACCGTCAGCCCAACCTATGCTCGTGAAATTACTGAAGAAATTGCCGGTGCAGGCTTGCACGGTTTATTAGCAACCCGTCAATATCAAGGTAGGTTACGTGGTATTTTAAATGGGGTGGATGGTGAGGTATGGGATCCGGAAATCGATCCAAATATTATTGCCAATTACCGCCCGAACTATATGCACGGTAAAGCGAAAAACAAAGCAGAATTGCAACGTATTTTTGGTTTGCCGGAAGATAAAGAAGCTCTATTGATGGTAATGGTAACCCGTTTAACCGAACAAAAAGGAGCGGATTTCCTATTGGCTAATATTGATACCTTAATGCAGCATAATGTGCAAATTGTGGTGCTGGGTAGTGGCTCGCCGGATTTAGAAAATGCCTTACGCTATTTCCAACATAAATATCCGAACCAAATCGGCGTGAAAATTGGTTATGATGAAGCTTTATCGCATCAAATTATTGCTGGTGGCGATCTGATTTTAGTCCCAAGTCGTTTTGAGCCTTGTGGCTTAACTCAACTTTATGGCTTGAAATACGGAACCTTACCGCTTGTCCGTCGCACTGGGGGTTTAGCGGATACGGTGTTTGATAGCCATAAAGAAAGCATTGAAAACCGCACAGCAACAGGCTTTGTGTTTGATTATCCTGATGCACCTGCATTTTTAGATGCCGCAATGCGAGCTATTAGCTTATGGCAGAAACAGAAATTATGGTCAAGTGTTCGCCAAAATGCGTTAGCACAAGATTTTGGTTGGGCAAAAGTGGCAGAGCAGTATCAAAATTTATATCACGAAATTATTTAATTTAGATTTACATTGCAACAAGCGGTCATATTGGCAAAAAATCTTGCAAATTTGACCGCTTGTAATTGTATAAAAAGCGAGAGGAATATATCAAATGGGCAGCCAGTCATTAAGTCCTGAAATGATTAAAAATGTCAAAAATGCTATTTTACACAAAATGGTTTTTGCATTGGGGGTGGAGCCTCGTGATGCAAGCAAACGCAATTGGCTAAATGCCACACTTCGAGTGGTGCGTGATTTATCTACCGAAGATTGGTTACAAACCCGCCGCAGCCAAGTGGCGAATGGAAGTCGTCGAGTCTATTACTTGTCAATGGAGTTTTTGATGGGACGGACTTTCAGTAATGCAATGATTTCAGAAGGGGTCTATGAGCTTGTTGGCGCTGCGTTAAAAGAGTTAGGGCAAGATCTGGAAGCAATAATCAATGAAGAGGGCGATCCAGGCTTAGGTAATGGTGGTTTGGGGCGTTTGGCAGCGTGCTATATGGATAGTTTGGCTACGATGAAGATTCCGGCTATCGGTTACGGCATTCAATATGAATATGGTATGTTCCGACAAGAAATTCGTAATGGTGAGCAAGTTGAGCAGCCTGATGAATGGTTGGAAAATGAATTTGTATGGCCATATTTACGTTCGAGTAAGCGCTTCCCAGTGCGTTTTGGCGGGAAAACTTGGCGTGAAGGTAAAAAAGTAGTGTGGCAGCCGGAAGAAGAAATTATGGCACAAGCTCACGATCAACTCATTCCGGGTTTTGAGACGACCTCAACCAATAGCTTACGTTTATGGTCTGCTCACGCATCTGGTAAAGGTTTTGGTTTATCTGATTTCAACCGTGGCGACTATTTTGCTGCGATGGTAAAACAAAACAGCTCGGAAAATGTCTCTCGTGTGCTGTATCCTGATGATTCGACTTACAACGGCAGAGAATTACGTTTACGCCAAGAATATTTCTTATGCTCAGCATCAGTGCAAGATATTATTCGCCGCCATGAAGCGGAGTTTGGCTCTTGTGTGAATTTAGCCGATAAAGTGGCAATTCATTTAAATGATACCCACCCAACCCTTGCTGTGCCTGAATTAATGCGTATTTTAATTGACGAAAAAGGCTACTCTTGGGAACAGGCTTGGGCGATGACACACAAAATTTTCTTCTATACCAATCACACCTTAATGAGTGAAGCGTTGGAAACCTGGCCGGTGGAAATGTTAGCAAGAATTTTACCTCGCCATTTGGAGATTATTTTTGATATTAACGAACATTTCTTAGAGCAAGTTCGCAGCCAATTTCCGGATGATAACGATTTTATCTCTCGTGTCTCATTAATTGATGAGCAAGGTGATCGTCGAGTGCGTATGGCATGGCTTGCAGTAGTTGCTTCAACGAAAGTAAATGGTGTTGCGAAAATTCACTCAGATTTAATGGTGGAATCAATTTTTGCTGACTTCGCCCGCATTTTCCCTAACCGATTCACAAATGTGACGAACGGTGTAACACCTCGCCGTTGGATAAAAATCGCTAACCCGGGCTTAGCGAATATTTTAGATAAATGTATTGGTAATAAATGGCTAACCGATTTAAGTGAGCTTGAAAAATTCAATGCGTTTGCGGACGATGCGGACGTGCAAGCAGAAATTGCGGCAGTGAAAACCGAAAACAAACGCAGCTTGGCAAAATATGTGGAAGAAACCCAAGGCATTAAATTAAATCCGGAGGCGATTTTTGATGTGCAGGTTAAACGAATCCACAAATACAAACGCCAACAAATGAATGTGTTACACATTATCACATTGTATAATCGCATTTTGAAAAATCCGAGTGCTGATTGGACTCCACGAGTATTCATCTTTGCCGGTAAAGCGGCAAGCGCTTACTATGCGGCGAAAAAAGTGATTCGTTTAATCAATGATGTGGCAAATGTAGTAAATAACGATCCTCGCATTAATGATTTAATCAAAGTGGTCTTTATTCCAAACTATGGTGTATCTCTTGCTCAAATGATTATTCCGGCAGCGGATGTGTCTGAACAGATATCTCTTGCAGGAACTGAGGCATCAGGCACTTCTAATATGAAATTTGCCTTAAACGGTGCTTTAACGATTGGCACACTAGATGGGGCAAACGTAGAAATTTTAGAGTGTGTGGGTAAAGAAAATATTTTTATTTTCGGTAACGAAGTGGAACAAGTGGAAGAACTTCG
Source organism: Mannheimia granulomatis (assembly GCF_011455695.1). Classification (NCBI taxonomy): domain Bacteria; kingdom Pseudomonadati; phylum Pseudomonadota; class Gammaproteobacteria; order Pasteurellales; family Pasteurellaceae; genus Mannheimia; species Mannheimia granulomatis. The sequence continues at coordinate 596,068 of NZ_CP015030.1, forward strand.
CCGCAATGGCTATTCGCCATATCACTACTATGAAAAAGACAGTGAGCTGAATGAGGCGATTTCTCAAATTTTAAGTGGTAAATTCTCACCAGAAGATCCATACCGTTATCAAGATCTCATCTTAAATTCGGGCGACTACTACCAAGCTTGTGCAGATTACCGTAGTTATGTAGAAGCTCAGGAAAAAGTCGCGCAAGCCTACCGGAATAAGCAGGCTTGGACTCGTTCTGCGATTATCAATATTGCGAATATGGGCTACTTCTCATCAGACCGTTCAGTGATGGATTATGCAAAAAATATCTGGAAAATCGAACCGATGACAGAAGAGCAACTAAAAGGCGATGCGACCTTTGATAGTATTCTAGAGAGTTCAAATAAACTATTGAATTTAAAGAAATAATGTATTAAAAAATGAGAAAACGGTAAGGTACACTCCTTACCGTTTTTTGTTGGTTTCTATTTGGATTTTTCAACCGCAGTGAGCATTCCCCTCAATAAATTCAGTTCATTACTTTCTAATTCTGCTCGTTGATAAAGACGGCGAAGTTTTAGCATTACAGCTTCATTACGAATAAAGCCCAACTCTTTATACACGCGTTCAGTGTGATCAAAAAAATGTTCTAACGCCTGTGCGGTAGGGTACTCTTTTTGTTCTGCAAGCGGTCGTTTTTCTTGAGAATTTTGCAAATATGCCATTCGGATTTCGTAACTTGCCAATTGAACTGCCATTGCAAGATTCAATGAGCCGTAATCGGGGTTAGTTGGAAAATTCAGGTGATAGTGGCATTTGAGCAGCTCTTCATTGGTTAGCCCAACTCGCTCTCGCCCGAAGACAATAGCGGCCTTGCCTCGTGTCGCACGGTGTAGCACTAATTCACCACATTCTCTCGGCTCAATTAAGGTGCTTTGCAAATGACGAAGTCTGGCACTGGTGCCTATTACAAGCTGACAATCGGCAATTGCCTCATCAAAAGAAGAGAAAATTTGGGCGTTATCCAGCACATCTTTAGCACCGGCAGCAAGGGCGTATGCTTGTTCATCTATTGGATGCTTTGGGGCAACTAAACGTAGCTGAGCTAGGCCCATTGTTTTCATTGCTCGGGCTGCTGAGCCTATATTGGCCGGGAGTGACGTTTCAACAAGAATAATGTGAATTTGATCGAGAATCTGCATTGGAGTTTGTTTCTTTTTTGTTAAATTTTTATCTTTCAATAGTGTAGCAAAATTTGTTATCGCTGGAAATTTGAAAAAAATCAGTAATATCCCTTTAAATTTAGAGATTTTTTTACCAATCTGCTTTATTTAGTGGTACATTTAAGAGATTCTTTAAACTTAAACGGGCTATTCATTTAGCTTTTAAATCACAACATTACAGGAGTCTTTATGCTTATTGGTGTACCAAGAGAGCTGTTAGACGGTGAAACCAGAGTGGCGGCAACGCCAAAGACCGTTGAGCAGATTAAAAAACTTGGCTTTGATGTCCTCATTGAAGAGAATGCAGGCTTTAAAGCCAGTTTTGAAGACAATGCATTTGTTAATGCAGGTGCAAGTATCGGCACTCAGCAAGAGGTTTGGAATGCGGACATTATCTTTAAAGTAAATGCCCCAACCGAGGCTGAAATTGATTTAATCAAAGAAGGTGCAACTTTGGTTAGCTTTATTTGGCCGGCACAAAATCCACAATTGATGGAAAAGTTGCAGTCTAAAAAAATCAATGTCCTGGCAATGGATGCAGTACCACGTATTTCTCGAGCGCAAGCCTTGGATGCTTTAAGCTCAATGGCAAATATTTCGGGTTATCGTGCCGTGATTGAAGCAGCGAATTCCTTTGGCAGCTTCTTTACCGGTCAAATTACCGCAGCAGGTAAAGTACCACCGGCGAAAGTGTTAGTTATTGGTGCAGGTGTTGCCGGTTTAGCGGCAATTGGCGCGGCAAACAGTCTTGGTGCGATTGTGCGTGCTTTTGACTCCCGTCCGGAAGTAAAAGAACAGGTAAAATCAATGGGCGCTGACTTCTTAGAAATTGATTTTGAAGAAGAGGGTGGCTCCGGTGACGGCTATGCAAAAGTGATGTCGGAAGAGTTTAACCGCCGTGCAATGGAGCTTTATGCCGCTCAAGCAAAAGAGGTGGATATTATCATTACTACGGCAGCGATTCCGGGTAAGCCGGCTCCGCGTCTATTGACCCGTGAGATGGTTGATTCTATGAAACCTGGCTCAGTGATTGTGGATTTAGCTGCTGCTACAGGTGGTAACTGTGAATATACGAAAGCAGGTGAAGTTTTTGTCACCGATAACCAAGTGAAAGTGATTGGTTATACGGATTTTCCGGCTCGTTTGCCAACACAGTCGTCCCAACTTTACGGTACTAATTTAGTTAATTTATTAAAATTACTTGCTCCGAACAAAGATGGTCAAATCGACATTAATTTTGAAGATGTGGTATTACGTGGCGTAACCGTTGTGCGTGATGGTGAATTAACTTGGCCGGCTCCACCGATTCAAGTTTCGGCTCAGCCTCAAAAACAAGCGGCAGCTAATCCACAAGCGGTCAAAAGAGAAGAAAAACCTGCAGATCCACGTGTGAAATATGGCGTAATGGCTGGGGCGGGTGCATTATTCCTATGGCTGGCTTCAGTTGCACCAGCTGCATTTTTATCGCACTTTACCGTATTCGTATTAGCCTGTGTAGTGGGTTACTATGTGGTTTGGAATGTCAGCCACGCATTACACACTCCACTAATGGCGGTAACCAATGCGATTTCAGGTATTATTATCGTAGGTGCGGTTTTACAAATTGCTCAACCTACCGGTAATTTCTTTATTGATATTTTAGCATTTATTGCAATATTAGTTGCCAGCATTAATATCTTTGGTGGCTTTAAAGTGACGCAACGTATGCTTGCAATGTTTAGAAAAGGTTAAGGAGAAACGAAACTATGTCTTTTGGATTTGTTACCGCTGCTTATATTATCGCAGCTATTCTCTTTATCATGAGCTTAGCCGGTCTTTCTAAACATGAAACGGCAAAAGCAGGCTGCTGGTATGGTATTGTAGGGATGGGAATTGCTTTAGTGGCAACAATTTTTGGACCACAATCACACGGCACCGTTTGGATCTTAATTGCAATGGCAATTGGTGGCTTCATTGGGGTGAAAAAAGCCCTTAAAGTGGAAATGACCGAAATGCCTGAGCTGGTTGCAATTCTTCACAGTTTTGTTGGTTTAGCTGCCGTATTAGTTGGTTTTAACAGCTACGGCTTACATACCAATGCATTAATGCCGGCAAATTTAGATGAGGTAGCGCAAGCCGCATTTTTAGCCGAGCAAGCGACTCTTGCGAACATTCATAATGTAGAAGTGTTCTTAGGTATCTTTATCGGTGCGGTGACCTTCTCCGGTTCACTTGTTGCATTCGGTAAATTAAGCGGCAAATTATTTGGTCGCAAAGTCTCTTCTGCGGCATTAAATATTCCACACAAACACAAATGGAACTTAGCGGCAATCGTCGTATCTGTGTTCTTGATGATTGTCTTCCTTAATCATCCGGAGAATATTTTCCCGGTATTGATTATGACGATCATTGCTTTAGTGTTTGGTTGGCATTTGGTCTCTTCTATCGGTGGTGCAGATATGCCGGTTGTGGTGTCAATGCTTAACTCTTATTCCGGTTGGGCTGCGGCTGCAGCAGGTTTTATGCTAAGCAATGATTTATTAATTGTCACCGGGGCATTGGTAGGTTCTTCAGGTGCAATTCTTTCTTACATTATGTGTAAGGCAATGAACCGTTCATTTATCAGTGTGATTGCAGGCGGCTTTGGTAATGATGTGCAATCAAGCAAAGGTGATGAAGAATATGGTGAGCACCGTGAAACCAACGCGGAAGAAGTTGCAGAAATGTTGAAAAACGCAAGCTCTGTTATTATTACTCCAGGGTATGGTATGGCCGTTGCTCAAGCTCAATATCCGGTTGCAGAAATTACCGCGAAATTGCGTGAAAAAGGCGTAAATGTACGTTTTGGTATTCACCCTGTTGCAGGTCGTTTACCGGGCCATATGAACGTATTATTAGCGGAAGCCAAGGTGCCTTATGATGTCGTATTAGAAATGGATGAAATCAACGAAGATTTCGAAGAAACGGATGTGGTATTGGTTATCGGTGCAAATGATACTGTAAACCCAGCTGCATTAGACGATCCATCAAGTCCAATCGCAGGCATGCCGGTGCTTGAAGTTTGGAAAGCACAAAACGTTATCGTATTCAAACGCTCAATGGCAGTAGGCTATGCCGGTGTGCAAAACCCACTGTTCTTTAAAGAAAATACCCAAATGTTATTTGGTGATGCGAAAGAGCGTGTGGACGATATTTTAAGAGCATTAAACAGCTAATTATTCTTGAAGGGAAAGCGGACAAAAGTCCGCTTTTTTTGTGCTTACAAGCGGTTATTTTTTTCTGGTTTTTTGCAAAAAAATAACCACAGCCAAGGCTGTGGTTTAAAATAGTGTTTTGATTCTTGCTATTTTCTCTTGAAGAAAAATGAGATAACAGAGATCGCTAGGAATACGAAAAAGAGAATTTTCGCAATTTCTGTGGCACTACCTGCAATACCACCAAAGCCTAATAACGCTGCGATAATGGCAATAATAAAAAATACAACTGCGTAATGTAACATACTGTTTCTCCTTATTGTATTTTAATCAAACAACTTGAAATTAACATAATTGTAATATTATTGCAAATAATATGATTTTTTAGTCTTGGTTAATTCGGCTTGAAATCGCACTTTGTTGATTTTTGTATTTTGCATCTTTGCGGGCATTGTATGGTTTGGCTGCATCACCACTTAAGATTTCAAAACTTAATGCCCCGATTGCCATATTGGGGCGTAAGGCAAGAGGTAATTTGCCAGCATTAAAAAATTCCAGCACAATTTTACCTTCCCAACCCGGGTCAATACGGTGTGCGGTAACGTGAACCATTAAGCCTAACCTTGCTAAAGAGGAACGCCCATCCAGCCAGCCGACAATATTTGCCGGCAGTTTGACGGATTCAAGTGTTGTTGCAAGAGCGAGTTCACCGGGGTGTAGAAAAAAGGCTTCTCCATCTTCAATAATGATTTCATCACTCATGACTTTATTGAGTTGGGCGGCAACTTCTTCTCGTGGCCCGCTTAAATCAATATATGGAGTGTTGTGTTCACGAAATACGCGAAATGAGTTACCTAAACGTACATCAGCCGTTGCCCCGGAAATTTTGTCATCAGCCGGGCGAGGGGTAATGGTAATTTTGCCTTCATCTAGGTAACGTTTAATATCTGTATCACATAAACGCATGAGTCGCTCCTATTTCAGTAGTTGCTTGATTTGTGCTTTGAGAATATCAATCGCAATACGGTTTTTTCCACCTTTTGGCACAATAATATCGGCATATTGTTTAGATGGTTCGATAAATTGTAAGAACATCGGGCGAACAGTTTTGCGATATTGGGTAATCACCGAGTCCATTGAGCGACCACGTTCTACCATATCTCGTTGCAAGCGACGGATAAAGCAGATATCTAATGGTGCATCAACGAAAATTGACACATTGAGTTCATTACGAATTTCTTCATCTGTTAACAACAAAATCCCTTCCAAAATAATGATCTTTTTCGGTTCAAAATGACGGGTGGTAGTTTTGCGGTTATGCTCGGTATAATCATATTCAGGAATTTCTATGGCATTACCCTGTTTTAATTGGCGTAAATGTTCAACCAATAAATGATGATCCATTGAATTAGGGTGGTCATAATTGGTTTTGATGCGTTCTTCCATACTGAGATGAGATTGGTCTTTATAATAGGCATCTTCAGAAATAATACCGATATTATCCGTCCCCAATTCGTTTTTTAATTCTTTATAAATGGTTGAGGCAATTAAGCTTTTTCCTGATGCTGAAGCTCCAGCAATGGCAATCACAACGCACGATGGGGTCTGAATAATATTACTCATAAAAAATTTCCTATTAAGTCAAAAGAGTTTCTGCATAAATTATACCGAATTTTTGCAAAATTTTCTGTATAATCGACCGCTTGTTATACATTTTGGAGAAAAAAGTGGATATTTTTATTCAAGGTTTTGTAGTTTGCTTTGGTTTAATTGTTTCTATCGGGGCACAAAACGCTTTTTTACTGAAACAAGGTATTTTAAAACAGCATGTTTTTTGGATTGCATCTCTCTGCTTTTTAGGTGATGTGCTGTTAATGACTGTTGGCGTCTTAGGACTTGGAATGATCATTTCTGAATTGCCGATATTAAGTCTAATTATTTCTCTATTAGGGGCGCTGTTTTTATTGACTTATGGCAGCCGTTCTTTTATCAGCGTATTTAAAAGTACAGACTATTTAACGGCAAGTGGAGAAACGGCAACAAGCCTTCAAAAAGCCTTAATGATTACCTTTGCCATTACATTTTTAAATCCACATGTTTATATTGATACAGTGGTGATTGTGGGTAGTATTGGAGGAAAGCTGAGCTTTGAGGGCAAAATGTATTTCTTAGCTGGGGCATTGATTTGTTCATTTCTTTGGTTTTTTGGCGTTGGCTATGGGGCAAGGTTACTTTCACCTTATTTTGCTAAACGCAGAACCTGGCAGATCCTAGATGCCATTACAGGGCTGATTATGTATTTTATTGCTTTTAGTTTGATTGTGTATGCTTATCAGCTAATTGAGCAAATTTTTTAGAGAATTAAATTTTTCATTGCTGAATAGACCTATTTTTTGCTATATTTAACAGCAATATTCGCACGATAAAACGTGCCTGATTTATTAAACAATTTTATTTTGACGGATTCTTTTATGTTTAAAAAATTTTTAGGATTATTTTCAAATGATCTTTCTATCGACCTCGGAACAGCAAATACTTTAGTCTATGTAAAAGGGCAGGGTATTGTATTAGATGAGCCTTCAGTTGTTGCAGTCCGACAAGATAGAATGGGATCATTAAAAAGCATTGCAGCAGTTGGTACTCATGCGAAATTAATGTTAGGTCGTACACCGAAAAGCATCATGGCAATCCGTCCGATGAAAGATGGCGTAATTGCTGATTTCTTCGTTACAGAAAAAATGTTACAACACTTTATCAAACAAGTGCATAGCAATAACTTTATGCGTCCAAGTCCTCGTGTATTAGTGTGTGTGCCTGCCGGTGCAACGCAAGTAGAACGTCGTGCGATTAAAGAGTCTGCAATTGGTGCCGGTGCACGTGAGGTATATTTAATTGAAGAACCAATGGCTGCTGCAATCGGTGCCGGCTTACCGGTACATGAAGCAATGGGTTCTATGGTTATTGATATTGGTGGTGGTACAACTGAAGTTGCAGTACTGTCTTTAAACGGTATTGTGTATTCAACCTCAGTTCGTATTGGTGGCGATAAATTAGATGAAGCGATTATCGCTTATGTTCGTCGCCATTTCGGTTCTGCAATCGGTGAAGCTACCGCAGAGCGTATCAAACAAGAAATCGCCAGTGCAAAAATTGAGTCTGATGAAGATGTTAAAACCATGGAAGTACACGGTCATAACTTGGCAGAAGGTGCACCACGTACATTTGAATTAAACTCAAAACATGTTTTAGAAGCTATTGAGCAACCATTAAACGGTATTGTAGAAGCAGTAAAAGCAGTATTAGAACAATGCCCTCCTGAGCTAGCAGCAGATATTTTTGAGCGTGGTATGGTGTTAACCGGTGGTGGTGCATTATTACATAATTTAGATCGCCTACTTTCTGATTCAACCGGGGTACAAGTGATTGTTGCTGAAGATCCGTTAACCTGTGTTGCTCGTGGTGGCGGTAAAGCATTAGAAATGATCGATATGCACGGTGGCGATGTGTTTAGTAGCGATGATTAAGTATTTTTTCTAAGCAGATATTAAATTGAAAGTTGGCAATGGATCTGATCTATTGTCAATTTTCATTATATATTCCCATAAATTTCACATAATATTTCTCTAATGAAACCGATTTTTGCTAAAACGCCTTCTTTAGGCATGCGTCTGATTATTGCGATAATACTTTCTATTGCGCTTATTCTTTCTGATGGGCGTAGCTCATTGATGATTCAAGCCCGTAATATGCTTGAAACTGCAGTGAGTGGATTATATTATTTTGCAAATACTCCTCGCTCAATATTAGATGGCGTTAGTGGCAATTTTATCGATAACAATAAATTGCAAATGGAAAATAATTTATTGAAAGAGCAATTAAGAGAAAAAAGTGCGGATTTATTATTACTTGATCAGCTTAAAGTGGAAAATCAGCGTTTAAGACTGTTGCTAAGTTCTCCTCTTCGCCAAGATGAATATAAAAAAATTGCAGAGGTATTGGCTGCCGAAATGGATGCATATCGCCAACAAGTAGTAATAAACCAAGGGCGTTTGGACGGTGCTTTTGTCGGACAGCCGATTATTGATGAACGAGGTGTGGTAGGTCAGGTCATTTCAGTGGGTGAGAAATCAAGCCGAGTGCTACTTTTAACCGATATCACCCACGCAATTCCTATTCAAGTATTACGTAATGATGTACGTGGTATCGCAAATGGTACAGGCGGAAATAATGAGCTGATTGTTGATAACCTGCCACGTTCTATTGATGTGGTAAAAGGAGATGTATTAGTTACATCAGGTTTGGGAGGGCGTTTCCCAGAAGGTTATCCGGTGGCGATTGTAGAAACTGTTGAAAACGATACCAAAAGCCAATTTGCACGTATTGTAGCGCGTCCTCTAGCTTCATTCGACAGGCTACGCTATTTACTTTTGCTTTGGCCAACGTCAGAAGAGAAAAATTACAGCCAAAGTTTATCGCCGGAACAAGTACGTGAGGTCGTAGAGGAAAGACGTAACAGCATTAATCCTTTTGAACGTTTAAAACAGATGTCGAATAAGAAAGTTGAAGTTCAATTAGATGCAAAAGAAGAACAGATAGACGCGGATGAAACTATTGAAAATCCGGCTGAGCAACCGGATATCGAAAATCATGAAAATTATCACACCGAACAAGGAGCTGAATAAATGAGAGCAAATCCGATTTTTCAGCTATTGGTGTTAATTGCCATTTTTGTTGTCTCATTTGTATTGGAAATCATGCCTTGGCCTATTGGTTTCCAAGGCTTACGCCCAAATTGGATTGTATTAGTATTAATTTACTGGGTACTTGCATTGCCGGATAAAATCAGTGTTGGTACAGCTTTTATTGCTGGCATTGTGTGGGATCTGATTCTTGGTTCCATTTTAGGCATACATGCTTTAGTACTATCGATCGCTATTTACTTTGTTGCGAAATATCATTTAATTTTGCGTAATCTTTCCCTTTGGTTACAAAGTTTACTGGTGATTGCTTATATTATTTTGATCCGTTGCTCGATTTTTATTATTGAATTTCTGTTGCATCGTGCAGAATTTAACTCTCAAGAGCTCTTAGGTGCAGTGATAAGCGGTATCTTATGGCCATGGATTTTCTTGCTGATGCGTCATATTCGCCGCCAATTACGGTTACGCTAAGAGATGAGGTTTAAATGAACAGTTTGTCTTTTGATTTCGCAGAAGATTTTCGACCGCTTGCAGCTCGCATGCGGCCTCGAAATTTAAGCGAATACATCGGTCAATCTCATTTGATTGGCGAAGGCAAACCGCTTCGCAGAGCTATAGAGGCTGGGCATAGCCACTCCATGATTTTCTGGGGCCCACCGGGAACCGGTAAAACTACTTTAGCAGAAATTATTGCTCACCATTTTGATGCTGAGGTCGAACGTATTTCAGCTGTTACCAGCGGGGTAAAAGAAATTCGAGAGGCAATTGAGCGGGCAAAGCTGAATTGTCAATCGGGCAGAAGAACTTTATTATTCGTAGATGAAGTCCACCGTTTCAACAAAAGCCAGCAAGATGCTTTTTTACCGCATATTGAAGACGGTACCATTATCTTTATCGGGGCGACTACTGAAAATCCCTCTTTTGAGCTGAATAATGCATTACTTTCACGTGCAAGAATTTATATTCTTAAGCCCTTACAAGCGGTTGAAATTGAAAAAGTTTTGCAAACAGCGGTGTTTGATAAAGAGCGAGGTCTTGGCAATGAAAATTTGCAGTTTGAAGATGATGTGCTAAGACTACTGGCCGACTATGTTAATGGTGATGCTCGTTTTGCCCTCAACTGCTTAGAGTTAATGGTGGATATGGCGGAAAGCACAAGCGAGACTAAGTTGCTAAACAAGACCCTTCTGATCGAAGTTTTAGGTGAACGACAAGCCCGTTTTGATAAAGGTGGTGATCGTTATTATGATCTGATTTCTGCATTACATAAATCTATTCGAGGCTCTTCGCCAGACAGTGCTTTGTATTGGTATGCTCGTATTTTAACGGCCGGTGGTGATCCGCTTTATGTTGCCAGAAGATTACTCGCGATTGCCTCGGAAGATGTGGGAAATGCGGATCCAAGGGCTATGCAGATTGCGATTGCGGCTTGGGATTGTTTTACCCGAGTGGGAGCTTATGAAGGTGAAAGAGCGATTGCCCAGGCGATTATTTATCTTGCGGTGGCACCAAAAAGCAATGCGGTCTATCAAGCCTTTAATGAGGCAAAACGGTTGGCTAAAGAGGCGAAAGATTACGATGTACCTGAGCATTTACGTAATGCCCCAACGAATTTAATGAAATCCTTAGGCTATGGTGAAGAATATCGCTACGCCCATAACGAGCCAAATGCTTATGCAGCCGGAGAAAATTATTTTCCACCTGAATTAAAAGATACTCAATTCTATTTTCCGACAGAAAGGGGAATGGAAAAGCAAATTAAAGAAAAAATGGCATGGCTGAAAGCACAAGATGAGGCCAGCCGGACTCAACGTTATAAATAGTTGCAAGCGGTTGAAATTGGCCAAAAATTTGCAAATTTTTAGTAAAAAATCACCGCTTGTTATTCACCTAAATTGAATTATGTTTGATATTTTATTTCCCGCTTGGCTTGCCGGCGTTTGTTTAGCTTTTATTACGGCACCGCTTGGTGCTTTTGTGGTATGGCGAAAAATGGCTTATTTCGGTGATACTCTTTCCCATTCTGCCTTACTTGGGGTAGCATTAGGCATTTTCTTGCAAATTGATCCCTATCTTGCTGTTATTGTGATGACCATTGTGTTGGCGTTGTTACTGGTTTGGTTGGAGCAGAAAACCCATTATTCGGTAGATACTGTACTTGGTATTATTGCGCATATCAGTCTTTCTCTTGGGGTTATTACCATTAGTTTACTGGATAATGTCAGAGTGGATTTAATGTCCTACTTATTTGGCGATTTATTGGCGATCAATTCCAACGATGTTCTTTTTATTGCTCTTGGCGCGGCTGCTATTTTGTCCATTTTAGCGCTCTATTGGAAAGCTTTACTGTCAATGACTATCAGTGCTGAATTAGCTCAAATTGAGGGGCTAAATGTTGTACGTCTGCGTTTATTGTTGATGATTTTAACTGCATTAACTATTGCTTTGAGTATGAAATTTGTCGGAGCATTAATTATTACCTCATTACTCATTATTCCCTCGGCTACTGCAAGGCGATTTGCTAGAACGCCTGAAAGAATGGTGATTATTGCCATTTTATTGAGCATAGTTGCAGTAACAGGTGGGCTGTTATTGTCGGCTTGGAAAGATACTCCGGCAGGGCCTTCTGTTGTGATTTGTGCTGGTTTTATCTTTTTATTATCGCTGTTTAAGAAAGAGAAAAGTTAAACGAATATATAATGATATAAAATATAAACAGAAAGCATAATATTTTAGCTAAATGCCATTGAATTTCAGCATTAATCCGTTTAAATTGCATTATTATTTTTTGTGTTTTTACTTACCTATTATTTAAGAAGTTATTATGTGTCAATTACTTGGAATGAATTGTAATACGCCAACTGATATTACCTTTTCTTTTGATGGTTTTCGCCGCCGGGGAGGCTTAACTGATCATCATACAGACGGATTTGGAATCGCATTTTTTGAGGGAAAGGGAGTACGTGTTTTTCGCGATAACCGCCCGGGAGCCTCATCACTTATGGCTGAGTCAATCGGTCAATATCAAATTAAATCTTTAAATGTTGTGGCACATATTCGTAAAGCAACACGAGGTGATGTTAACCTTGAAAATACGCATCCTTTTATTCGAGAATTGTGGGGCGAAAACTGGGTCTTTGCTCATAATGGTACAGTAGAAGGAGTTGGTGTTTGCGAAGATTGTCATTACCAACCGATTGGTACTACTGATTCTGAAGCGGCATTTTGCAGAATTGTTTCTGAATTAAAAGAGATGTATCCGGCTAAACCAAGCGAAAAAGAGATTTTTGATGCAGTGGTGAAAATTACCTCAAAAATTGCTGAACACGGTGTATTTAATTTTATTCTTTCTAACGGACATTGGATGATTGCTCGTTGTACCACAAATCTCCATTATGTTTGTCGTAAAGCCCCTTTTGGTAAGGCTCTGCGTGATGACGATGTTTCTATTGATTTTAGCCAATATACGAAAATTACCGATAAGGTGACTGTTATCACAACACAGCCTCTCACCAAAAATGAGAATTGGACTAAAATGAAAAATGGTGGTTATGTTTTCTTTAAAGATGGTGATGTAGTTTATGAAATAGAAGGCACTTTGCCTGAGGCGAAACCTCACGTTTAATCTTAGAAAATATAGTGTTTGATCTGCACCTTAATCAGCTAGCTTTGAGTCTAATTATTAGGGCAGAGCAATATTATGCCTTTTCATATTTTCTTATTCTTATTCATCTTATTTTTGTCCCACATTTTTGTGGGATTTTTTTGCTTGAAAGAAAGCTATATTTCTATACTAAACCGTTTTAGCTTGTTTTTTTATTGAGAATAAATTATATTAAAAACAATTCTCAATTAAATTTTTATAAGGAAGCTCCATGAAATTCAAACACAGCTTTATTTATTCTGCGTTATTCCTTTCCCCTATTACTTTTGCTCAAGAGCAAGACGCTCAACTTGATGAGGTTGAGGTTATTGCTGAATTAGAAAAAATTAAAGCGGCAGATAATCAAAAAGCCGTGGTGGATTTAAGCCTACTCGGTAAACAGCTTGCTTTCACTTCGCCTATTACGGTCGTGAATTATGATGAACAAGCTTTTGCGGATAAATCGCCACGTAATGTAGTGGATGCCTTAGCAAAAACAGATGCATCAATTATAAATTTTGGTGGTGAAACCAATACACTGGGTGGCATTTATGTGCGAGGTTTGCAGCTAGATGCTCGTCAGTTTAGCGTTAATGGTTTGTCTGGTTTATACGGAGCGTACAATACTGCTACTTCAGCGGTAGGTTCAGTACAGTTAATTAAAGGGGCTTCAACTGCAACGGTGGGAATGGATCCTGAAGGTGCTGCAGGAGCGGCAGTAAATATTGAAACTAAACGAGCAACGGATGAGCCGATCAATAAAATCGGCTTGGCGTGGTTCTCAAATAGTCGTTTGCAAGAGAGTTTTGATTTTGGCAGACGCTTCGGGGCGAATAACGAATGGGGCGTTCGTGTCAGTGGCGTTTATCGTGATGGCAATACCGCTCGCCAACATTACAGTGAACTGGCAAAAGAGATTGCACTTGGTGCAGATTATCGTGGTGATAAATTGCGTGTCGGTGTGGATTATTTCCAAAGCAAACGAGCGACTAAAGGCGGACGTGCAAGGGTGCAAGATATGCAAAATTTAACTTTTGCTTTACCGGTTGCACCGAGTGGTAAAACTAATTTAGTGCCTAGCTGGTCTCGCCAAACCACTGATGATGAAACCGCATTAATCACTTTTGAATACGACTTACCTTGGCGGATGATGCTCTCAGGGGGCATTGGGCATATGGAGTCTAAATACTACGGCAATTTTACCCAATTAACGATGCTAAATAGCGAAGGGAATTATCGAGCTGTTAATGCGACGGCAATGGATTTCCGCTCTCGTACTACCAGTGGCAATTTAAAACTACAAGGAGAGCTTGAAACCGGCTCAATTTCTCATTCTTGGAGCATCGCTTACGATTTAGTTCAACGCCAACGAGATCACGATAACAACCCGGCTAAACAACGTAGTGGCAGATTTAATAGCAATATCTATACGCCAGAATTTATTAATGAACCAAATCACGGTAGCCTTGAGCAAGCTGCTGATAATAAATTTACTGCCCAAAGTATAGCTTTTTCTGACACACTTGGCTTTATCGATAATCAAATTCGCTTAACTCTTGGTGGACGCTTCCAATGGATTGAGCAACTTAACCGTGCCACCGATGTACGTTTAAAAGCTGATCGCTTCAGCCCGATGGCAGCGATTGCTTATGTACCAAATAGTGATCTGGTTTATTACGCTAACTATTTGGAAGATTTAGAACCGGGTAATGCAGACCCTGATACAGGTGAAATGAATAGCCCACGCGTAACCAAGCAAATTGAATTAGGGGTGCGTAAAAACTGGAATAAAACTTTTAGCTCAAGTTTAAGTGTTTATGAATTAAGCCGTCCGGGGATTATTCGTGGTAATACAGCGGCACTTGCAGCACGTGCTGGGAAAGAGCAAGGTGAAGAACGCAATCGTGGTGTGGAGGTAAATCTTTATGCCAAATTGCTGGAAAACACGCTTCGTCCAAGTTTAGGCATCAGTTATAATCAAGGTAAAGTATTTGATTTTCCAACCTATGCCGACACTATCGTAAACGGCGTGCAAGTGACAAGCCCTCGTTGGATTGCTAAAGCTGCGGTAGAGTGGGATACGCCATTTGTTCAAAACTTAACTTTGAATGCGGGTTTACAACACTATGGCAAATCTTACCAAGATACCGCTGCAACTTACCGCTTACCCTCTTACACTACGGTAGATTTAGGTGGAAAATATAGCCTGAAATTTGCTGGAAAACAGGAACTCACTTTGCGTGCGGGAGTAGAAAATCTGTTTAACAAACACTATTGGCAAATTCAACGTGGTCAGTACGATCGCAGTTTTGCTGTAGTCGGTATGCCTCGTACCTACTGGACAAAAGTGGAATATTCATTCTAATTAAAGCCTAAAGCAAGCGGTCAGTTTTGCAAAAAAATCTGCAAAAATGACCGCTTGTTATGTTGTTTTTAAATGGTGATTCTCGGTAGAGTCGCAATTTAAAAGCAATCATTGATTTATAAATTATGAACTGGCAAACCGAATTAAATAATAGTTTTTCGTGGTTAATCACCGCACTTTTTTGTACATCTTTTGGGCTGTATCTTTTTGGTCGATTATTAGGATTTACTGAATTTGGGCAGCGATTTTGGCATATTACTCGCCCTGTTTGGCAAAAGTCGAATAAAGTCAAAACCATCGGACTAATTTTATTGCTGCTTTTCATGGTGCTGATGGAAGTGCAGATCAGCGTGCTGAATACCTTTTTCTATAACGGGCTATATAGTTCAATGCAGAAAATGGAAGTCGAGGCTTTCTGGTTTTTTGCCTTAATCAATTTAATGTTGGTGATCGTTAAAATTGTTCATTCGGTCATCAACTATTTTTTACAACAAGTGCTGGAAATTCGCTGGTTGGAAAAGTTAAATTCAGAAATGCTGGCACGTTGGCTCGCCAATAAGAATTACTATTTGGTGAAGTATGAAAAAGAGTTGCCTGATAACATCGACCAACGGATTGAACAAGATGCTACGGAATTTATTCACGGCACGCTTGATGCAGTGCGTGGTGTGATCAATGCGATTGTTTCGACTATTGAATTTACCCTTATTTTATGGGGATTATCGGGCATTCTTGCCATCTTTGGCTTTGAAATTCCAAAGGGTGTGGTATTTTTCATCTATATTTTCATTATGCTTGCCACACTGCTTTCAGTCGTAATTGGTAGGCCTTTAATTCGGTTGAATTTCAACAAAGAAAAATATCAGGGTGATTACCGTTATTCACTTATTCGGGTGCGAGAGAATGCGGAAAGTATTGCTTTTTATTCGGGCGAAGCCCGTGAGCGCGAACATCTACAGCAGCGTTTTCGCACTATGATTGCCAACCGCTGGCAAATTGTACGTAAAATGTTAGGGTTAGATGGCTTCAACACCGGTGTGACTCAAATTGCGATGATTTTGCCGTTGATGTTACAAGCCCCTCGCTTTTTCATTGGGCAAGTAACCCTTGGGGATATGCACCAAACTGTGCAATCTTTCAACCGCTTAATGCGTGCACTATCCTTTTTTCGCCTATTTTACGATGATTTTACTCTCTACCAAGCTCGCTTAAATCGTCTTTATGGCTTTTTCACTACATTGGATAAACTCGATGCAATGCCGGTGCATCATCCTTTAGCTTGCTCAAAAGGATTTTATCTAAAAGATTTTGGTGTGAAAGATAGTGAAGGCAGAGTGCTGTTTGGGCAGATAAATATCGAATTAAAAGCAGGTGATGCTCTGCTTATTCAAGGTGATTCCGGTTCGGGCAAAACTACTTTGCTTAAAGCGTTGGCGGGGATTTATCCATTTGAGACTATTGGTATTGCCGAACGTGCTTGCGTAGAACAGCCACTTTTCTTGCCGCAACGCCCTTATGTGCCACAAGGTACACTGAAAGAAGCGATCTGCTATCCACATATTCAAGCAAGTGATGATGAGATTAAACAGGCGATGAGTCGGTGTCGTTTAGAAAAATATCAGCACGCTTTAGATCAAGAAAATGATTGGCAAGTGATTTTCTCCCCGGGGGAATTACAACGTATTGCCTTTGTACGGATTTTACTCAGTAAGCCGGAGTTGATTTTCCTAGATGAAACCACTTCCGCACTTGATGAACCAACGGAAGCTTTGCTTTATCAAACAGTACGAAATACGTTGCCGGAGAGCATTATTATCAGTGTGGGACATCGCTGCACATTGCAGCAGTTTCATTCTAAATCCATTTATCTTACACCGCAGAATAGTTGTGGTTTGCCGGATTGCTGTCGAAATTAGTTGAGAAAATATAGCTAAAAAGCGAATATTAAATGTTTCCCAAAAGTTAGACCTATTTATTCAATGGCTAAGTTCTGTAATGTCCACAGAGCTTAATTTTATTTGGATAAGTTCATTGCCATAGTAATAAATGTATAAGTTTAACTTTTGGGGCAAACCACTTAGTATCGGGTATTTTATCTTAACTTTCTCGTTTTACGATAAAAGAGGCTAATTCTTTTAATGCTGTTGTATCAAAGGGAAGTTTGGCAAGAGAAGCTAATGCTAGTTGATAAAGTGCTTCTGCTTTTTGTTTCGCTCCTTCTAATCCTAGTAGTTTGGGATAAGTGCTTTTATTAAGATTTTCATCTGAGCCGACTGTTTTACCGATTTTATCGGTTTCACCAATGACATCCAAAATATCATCTTGTACTTGAAAAGCTAAGCCAATGGCTTTTGCATAGCTTTCAAGCGGTTGTTTTATCGCTAAATTTTGCGAATGCTCGGAAAGGTTAAAGCCCATCATCACAGAAGATAAAATTAATGCACCGGTCTTATTGCGATGAACCAACTCAAGTTCTTCCAAACTAATTGATTTATTTTCTGCAATCAAATCCAAGCTTTGCCCCAAGCACATTCCTTTTGCACCGGAAGCTATGGCTAGTTCACCTACTTGGACGATTTTTTCTCTATCTGTCAAATAAGGATCGGTTGCCAGTAACTCAAAAGCAAAACTTTGCAAGGCATCACCGGCTAAAATAGCCGTTGCTTCATCAAAGGCAATATGACAGGTTGGTTTACCGCGGCGTAATTTATCATCATCCATTGCTGGTAAATCATCATGAACCAGTGAATAAGCGTGGATAGATTCCATGGCAGCGGCACTATGATCTAATTTTTCAAGACAAACGCCAAGCATTCTGCCTGTAGCATAGATTAAAAAGGGACGAACCCGTTTACCACCTAATAAAACAGCATAAGACATAGCCTCAATCAACGGAGAGCCTACCTCTTGGTGTTGATTTAATTTATCAGATAAAAAGTGATTAATACGCTGTTGTAGGGTATTTAGATCGTAGGCTAAATCATAGCTCATAGTATTATTCTCTTTCGTAATCTGCCAGTTCCGCGTTTTCATCTTTATTCAATAGAATTTGAATACGTTGTTCAGCCTTTTGTAAGCGTTCTTGCCCCTGTTGTACTAATTTAATAGCTGTTTCAAATTCATTTAATGCTTCTTCAAGTGGCAAATCACCAGCTTCTAAATGGGTTACAATTTCTTCTAATTCTTTGAGTGTGGTTTCAAAATCTTGAGTGGGTTTTTTGGCCATTTGGTATTCTCTATTGATTGTCTAAAGTTGCTCAAGTTTACCGTTCTGTAAGGGGATTTGCAAATTCCTTTTACTTTTTGACCGCTTGCGGTTATGGTAGAATTTATTTCAATATAAGGAGTTTCTATGAAAGTGACAGAACTGAATATTTACCCGATTAAATCAACAAAAGGTACGTCCGTTTCACAGGCATTTGTTGAGCCTAAAGGGCTTAATTTTGACCGTGAGTTTATGATTACCGAACCAGACGGCAAATTTATTACTGCTCGTAAAGATAAGGAATTATACCGTTTAACTGCTTTGCCGATTGCAAGTGGTTTAGTGATTACCCATGTCAGCGGTGAAAAATGCGTTGCACTTTACCAAGACTTTGTAGAAGAACAGAGTAGTGAGGTTTGGGGAACTCATTTTGCTTCTAAAGTTGCTGCGGATTCAGTAAATGCTTGGCTGAGTAAAATTTTTGACAGGGCTGTACAACTTCGTTGGCTCGGGGCTAAAAGCCAAAGAGAGGTTAATCGTTTTCCTGGCAATCCGCTGAGCTTTGCTGATAGTAATCCAGTAACATTGATGTCGGAAAAATCGCTTGAACAAGTTCAGCAATGGTCACCGATTAAGCTTGAAATGGCACGTTTCCGCCCGAATATTGTCATCGATGGAAATGTGGCTTTTGAGGAAGAGCAGTGGGAACAAATTCAAATAGGCGAAGTCTTATTTACCAAATCCGAGTTGTGCACCCGTTGTGTCTTGATTACCCGAGATTTAACCACGTTAGAGCTAGATCCTCAAGCAGAACCATTTAGAACCCTAAAACAAAAGCATACCAATGAACAAGGCAAACCGATTTTTGGTATTCATCTTGTGCCACAAAATAGTGGAGTAATTAGAGTTGGCGATGCGATTAGCGTAAAAGTATAACAATCTAATATTTAAATATAAAAGGAGAATTTTAATGAATCAACGCAGTGAATCAAAAACTGTGCTATTCCCTATTTTGCTGTTTGTAGGGGTCAATCTGCTCATATTTTCTATTGCCCGCTTAGGACTGGCTGTTTGGCAAGCTGATAGAGTATCTGCCGTTAATGGCTGGTTTCCCTTAATGTTACAAGGTATTCGCATTGATATTTCCGCCCTTTGCTGGTTATTTGGATTACCTACCTTATTGAGTATATTGCTGCTTCAAGAAAATACGGTTGGCTCAATTTGGCGCACTATTTTAAGAATATGGCTGACAGTTGGTAGTGTCTTTATTCTTTTTATGGAAGTAGCAACCCCTAACTTTATTGAAACCTTCGATCTTCGCCCTAATCGCCTGTTTATTGAATATCTTGTTCACCCAAAAGAGGTCTTTACTATGTTGATTAACGGTCACTTAGTGAGCGTTATTTGTGGTGTATTGGCTTTGATTGTATCATCAATAATTTATTGGAAATTATCGGGCTGGGCAACTCAGAATTTACGTTTTCCTAACTGGAAAATGCGACCTTTACTGGCTTTATTAGTTGCTGCGATAGTGTTTGTAGGCGGGCGTTCAAGCTTTGCTCATCGTGGCATTAATCCTGCAATGGTGGCGTTTTCAAGCGATCCTCTAGTGAATTCGTTGGTATTAAATTCCGGATATTCCGTACTTTATGCTGTTCAGCAGTTAAAAGATGAAGATAAGTCCTCAGAACAATACGGAAAAATGTCAGTTGAGGAAATGTTAAATATTGTTAAACAGAGTCGTAATCGAGCAGCCTCAGATTATATTTCAGAAGAACTTCCAACTTTGACAGAAAATAAAGCAAGTTATCAAGGTAAAGCAAAAAATATTGTCATTATTTTAGAGGAGAGCCTTGGGGCACAGTTTGTCGGCTCATTAGGTGGGAAGGAACTTACTCCAAATCTGGATAAGCTTTCAAAAGAAGGCTGGTATTTTACTAATCTTTATGCAACAGGAACCCGTTCTGTCAGAGGTATTGAAGCCGTTACAACCGGATTTACCCCAACTCCTGCTCGTGCAGTGGTGAAATTGACTAAAAGCCAAAACAATTTTTTCAGTATTGCAGAATTATTGAAACGCCAAGGTTATCACACCTCGTTTATTTATGGTGGTGAAAAGCATTTTGATAATATGGCAAGCTTTTTTTATGGTAACGGTTTTCAACAAATTGTTGATGAAAAGGATTATAAGAATCCAAAATTCACCGCAACCTGGGGTGTGAGCGATGAGGATTTATTTGATAAGGCCAATGAGACTTTTAATGCACTTCATCAACAGGGTAAGCCTTTCTTTAGCTTAGTTTTTAGTTCAAGTAACCATGATCCTTTTGAATTCCCGGATGGTAAAATTGAACTGTACGAACAGCCAAAACAGACTCGCAATAATGCGGCAAAATATGCTGATTATGCTATCGGACATTTCTTTGACTTAGCTAAAAAATCTGATTATTGGAAAGACACGGTATTTCTAGTGATTGCCGATCACGATTCTCGAGCAGTCGGTGAGCATTTGGTTCCGATTCAACATTTCCATATTCCGGCACTTTTATTAGCAGATCATATTGAACCAAGAGCGGATAATCGCTTAGTCAGTCAAATGGATATGCCAACAACATTGCTTTCGGTTGCGGGAGTAAGTGGGCAATATCCGATGATAGGTTACGATTTAACTCAAAATATCGACCCTAATCGTGCTTTTATGCAATATGATGCCACACAAGCAATGATGAAGGGGAATGATGTTGTGGTGATGCGTCCTAATTTACCGATTGAAGGTTTTGAGTATGATCAATCTACACATAAATTAACACCGAAAGCATTACCTGAGGAATTTAAAAAAGAGGCGTTAGCTCATGCTTTGTTAGGTAGCTATTTGTATAAAAACCAATTATACAAATTGCCGAAAGAAGAGAAATAATCTTAAAAAATATCCCCTTCTTAGTTTAAAGAAGGGGATATTTTCATGTAATTTTATAGATTTATTTCAAAAATAATGCGGCTGCACCACGCGTGCCACCGGAGTCGCCGTGAATGGCTTTTTTAATGACCGGAACTTTAGCTGAACGCATTAAATGTTTTGGCAACGCTTTCGGTAGGGCTTTATAAATATAATCAAAGTTAGATAAACCACCGCCAAAAACAATCATATCCGGATCTAAAATCGTAATAAGATTGCTAATGCTGATTGCCATTAATTCAATATATTTTTCAACAAACTCAATGACTTTAGTGTCTTGGTTGTAAAAGCGGTCAATAATCTCTTTTGCGGATACCTTTTCGCCAACCAGATCAGCAAACAGTAACTCAAAACCACGCCCTGAAATATAGGTATCTAAACAGGCGTGGTTACCGCAGCCACAGTCATAAATCGGAGCGTTCTCCCAACCGAGTAATTTCAAAGCATGGTAGTTGAGCTGCATGTGACCGACTTCACCTGCCATACCGATTCGGCCTGAATGAACCTTACCGTCAAACACGAAGCCACCGCCAAAACCTGTGCCGATAATTAAGCCTAATACGGTTGAGAACGACTTATTACTTTCATCCCACGCTTCAGATAGGGCAAAGCAGTTGGCATCGTTTTCTGCTCTTACTTCACGCCCTAAACGTATACTTAAATCTTGAATAATAGCTTTACCGTCTGCAACACGAATATTGGTAATTTCTGCAATGCCTGTTTCTCGGTTTACAAAGCCCGGCAAGCCTAGACCGACTGAGCCTTTTTCACCGAATTTGCTATCGGCATTATTCACCAAAGTTTCAACGGTATTAAGCCAATCATCGTAGTTAGTTTGTGGGGTTGGCACACGTTCGCTATACAGCTTTTCCAATTTTTCATTGAATGCTGCCAGCTCAATTTTGGTGCCACCGATATCTAAACCGTAATAAATCGCCATAATTAGACTCTCTTATGAAATAAGTTAAACGGATTTCTTTTTTCTAGCCAAGGTAAAAACCAGATAAATAAGGCTAAATTGACCACAAAGGCAAGTAAGCTACTGACGAAAAGATCGATAGGGTAGTGCATGCCTAAACGCAAGCGGCTAATCAGCATTAAAGCCGCCCAGCTAATTGCAAAAATATGCGCAAAAATGACCGCTTGTCCACGCATATTCATACATAAACCGACGACTAACAGCAACCAAGATACGGCAAAAATTGTATGACCTGACGGGAAAGAATAACCGACTTCTTTGGACTGGTGTCTGGTAACAAAATTCTCTTTTTCACCGATATATTTAATAACTTCCTCAGTTCGTTGAGCTCGTTCTAATTGATAGAATGCTTCTGTTTTGTCGGCAAAGAATGCGGTTACAAACGGCCTCGGCTCTTGATATACTGATTTCATTCCGCTTTTGATAATTTGCGTTGAAAGCATAGAGGCTACGCAAACCGTAATGACTAGAAATAAGGAATAACGTTTTCTTACTACCCAAGCCAGTAATAAGGTAAAAATGACGCAGGTTATTGCTGCATAAGGGAATGAGCCGGTTTCTGTAATTAAAAACAAGAAATAGTCAAAATCAAAGTCATGATATTGGATAGCCGAAGACCATTGCCAATTTGCCAGCCAGGTGACTACAGGAATAAGAAGCATAGCTAAAGTGTAGGCAGAAAATTTTTTAAACATAATAAGTTACCGATATAAAAAACCGCCTGAAAACAAGCGGTTGGATTAATAGAAAAATTTGCAACTAAACAGCTTTTTTCGCTTTTGGCAAACTGATTTTTTTCTCTTCGCTTTGGCGATAAAGTACTAAAATATGCCCGATAGTTTGTACTTCTGCCGCTTTAGTTTCACGCAAAATCGCATCAATGATGAGTTGTTTGGTTTCACGATCGGCACCGGCAACTTTCACTTTAATTAACTCGTGATGTTCCAATGCGTTGTCGATTTCAGCTAGAACCCCTTCGGTTAAGCCGTTGCCGCCTAGCATTACGACAGGACTTAAATGATGGGCTAAGCCTTTTAAATATTGTTTTTGTTTGGTTGTTAATGTAATTGACATTATTTTTTCCATTCATTGATTCGTTGATAAAATTTGGCGTAGAAAATAGCACAAAAACAGTTATTTTTAAAGTAAAATGCGAGAATCTCATTAAAAGATTAAGGAAAGATTATGCCAACGTTAAGTGTTGCAATGATTGTAAAAAATGAAGCCCAAGATTTAGCCACTTGCTTAGAGACCATAAAAGGTTGGGTGGATGAAATCGTGATTTTAGACAGCGGCAGTACCGATGAAACGGCCGAAATTGCGGCTCGCTACAATGCGAAATTTTATACTAATACTGATTGGCCGGGCTTCGGTAGGCAACGTCAGCTTGCACAGCAATATGTTATGGGCGATTATGTGTTATGGCTTGATGCTGATGAACGGGTAACCGAGGAACTTAAAAATTCGATTTTACAAGCGGTTAAAAATGATGAAAAAAATACCGTTTATAAAATCAGTCGTTTAAGCGAAGTATTTGGCAAACAAATTCGTCATTCGGGCTGGTATCCGGATTATGTGGTGAGATTGTATCCGACACAATTTGCCAAATATGGCGATGAATTGGTTCACGAAAAAGTTCATTTCCCGAAAGAGGCTAAAGTAGAAAAGTTACAGGGCGATTTACTGCATTTTACCTACAAAGATATTCACCATTATTTAGTGAAATCTGCAAGCTATGCCAAAGCATGGGCAATACAACGGGCAAATGCCGGTAAAACCGCAACTTTATTTGATGGCGTAAGCCACGCTATAGGCTGCTTTGTAAAAATGTATTTATTAAAAGCCGGCTTTTTAGATGGAAAACAAGGCTTTCTGTTAGCGGTGCTTTCTGCCCATTCTACCTTTGTGAAATATGCGGATTTATGGAATCGCACTCGAAAATAGGATTTTCCACTCTCCCTGATTTCTCTTCTGAACGAAGAAAAATTCCTCTCTCCCATAAGGGGAGAGAGGAATTTACCTCCACATTTTCCCAATAAAAGGAATGACTGTTTTTAACGCTTCTGAAATGGATATCAGCGTTAAATTCATTTGCGATGCTTTATCTGGTGGAGGACAAAAAGCAATATGCTTATCCGCATCATTAATAGGTTTCCATCGGCGTGGAATGGCCGATAAACGGCTTGGGTAAAAACCCACGGTTGGAATATTCAACGCACCGCTAATATGAAGTGGGCCCGTTGAGCCGGCAATAAAGAGATCGGCACAGGCAAGCGAGCGGGAAAAATCCGCTAATCCCTCATTTTTATCATAAACTACCACATTTGGCTGGTTGATTTTCTGAGCGAGTTCATTCGCTTTTTCACTTTCTCCTTTACCTGCGGTTAAAACCACATAGCAATCAAATTCCGCCAAAATACCTTGAATTAATTGAGCATATTGCTCAACCGAGAGATTATTGGCAGAGCCACCTGTGGAGCTATGCACAAACAACCATTTTTTATCTGATGAGATCTTTAACTGTTCGGATAATTTGGCTTTTTGTGCTTGCAGGATATCGGTGTCAAATTGTAAATAAGGAGCGCTTGGTTCGATAATTTGAATGTTATGCTTAGTTAAGAAAGTACGAGCTAAATCTAAATTATATTCTGATTCCGCTTTTGCTGATTGCGAACGGCGTTGGGTTAAGCGATGGTTGTATAAGAATTGAAACAATTTAGTTGCCGGAGCTAGGCGATATTTTATTCCACTTAGGAAAGTGAGTTTAGCATTGTACCAATCCGACACAAAACAAATTACTGCATCAAATTGCTCTTTTTTGACCGTTTGTAAGATGCGGTTAAATTCAGTTTTATCTTTTTTATTAGCAGTATCGATAATTACTTTGTCGATAGAAGGGCAAAGCTTGGCAAGCGGTGCGGTATAATTTGGCACAAGAGCAGTAATTTCAACACCGGGTAGGGATTGTTTTAGCATTGCAAATGCTGGAAAACAGACCATAAAATCCCCAATTTTATCATTTCGGATAACTAGCAGTTTTTTCATTGTTGTTTTTCTCTATTTTGAACTTCAGTCTGACTCATTTAAAGTATTTTGGTAAGCGGTTGAATTTTATCAAAACTTTGCAAATTGAGTCAGTAAATTTTAGATGAAGTTTTAGTGTATTTCAGCTAGAATATTTTATTTGAATGCAACTGTTTGCGTTTAGTTATCTTAAAACTTACAAGTCAAAATTTATAGGAATTCGTATGTCAGCAACAATTTTAGAAGCTCTACCGTTAGGTCAGAAAGTAGGTATTGCATTTTCAGGTGGTTTAGATACATCAGCAGCATTACTTTGGATGCGTAAAAAAGGTGCAGTGCCCTATGCTTACACGGCAAATTTAGGTCAGCCGGATGAAGATGATTATAACGCAATTCCAAGAAAAGCGATGGAATACGGGGCAGAAAATGCGCGTTTAATCGACTGTCGCCAACAATTAGCTCACGAGGGTATTGCAGCGATTCAGTGCGGTGCATTCCACATTTCAACCGGTGGTATTCCTTATTTTAACACCACACCTCTAGGCCGTGCGGTAACCGGCACAATGTTGGTTGCAGCAATGAAAGAAGATGATGTAAACATTTGGGGTGATGGTTCAACATTTAAAGGTAATGATATTGAGCGTTTTTATCGCTACGGTTTGCTAACCAACCCGAAATTAAAAATCTATAAGCCTTGGTTAGACCAACTTTTCATTGATGAGTTAGGTGGTCGTTTAGAAATGTCACAATTCTTAATTGCCAACGGTTTTGACTATAAAATGTCGGTAGAAAAAGCTTATTCAACAGACTCAAATATGTTAGGTGCAACCCACGAAGCGAAAGATTTAGAAGAATTAAGCACTGGCATGAAAATTGTAAAACCGATTATGGGCGTTGCGTTCTGGGACGAATCTGTTGAAATTAAAGCAGAAACCGTATCTGTGACCTTTGAAGAAGGTGTGCCGGTAGCATTAAACGGTAAACGTATTGATGATGTGGTAGAATTAATTATGGAAGCGAACCGCATTGGTGGTCGTCACGGTTTAGGTATGTCAGACCAAATTGAAAACCGTATTATTGAAGCGAAATCGCGTGGTATTTACGAAGCTCCGGGAATGGCGTTATTACACATCGCTTACGAACGTTTAGTCACCGGTATTCACAACGAAGATACGATTGAGCAATACCGCATTAATGGTTTACGTTTAGGTCGTTTATTATACCAAGGTCGTTGGTTTGATCCGCAAGCATTAATGCTGCGTGAAACTGCACAACGCTGGGTAGCTAAAGCAATTACAGGGACAGTAACTCTAGAGTTACGCCGTGGTAACGATTTCACGATTCTTAACACAGAGTCGCCAAACTTAACGTACGAAGCAGAACGTTTAAGTATGGAAAAGGTAGAAGATGCACCGTTTACACCTGCTGATCGTATCGGTCAATTAACCATGCGTAATTTAGACATTGTGGATACTCGCGGTAAATTAGCGGTCTATACCGATGCTGGTTTACTGGCAGCTAACAACAGTGTCATTCCTCAATTAGGTAAAAAATAAATAGTTAGGTCAAAAGAATAAGTTGATCGAAATTCTAATAACTTTTAGAATTTAATAAAAGCTGCCCCAAAGTTAATGCTTTGGGGCTTTTGTTTTCAAAGATTAAAGTGATGAAATTAGTTGAAATTTTTACAGATGGTTCTTGTTTAGGAAACCCTGGTAAAGGCGGAATCGGTATTTTGCTTCGCTATAACGGTTATGAAAAAACAGTCAGTCAAGGTTACTTTCAAACTACGAATAACCGTATGGAGCTGCGAGCTGTGATTGAGGCCTTGGCTATGCTGAAAGAGCCTTGTTTGGTTCAGCTTAATAGCGATAGCCAATATATGAAAAACGGTATTCAAAAATGGATTTTTAACTGGAAAAAAAATGATTGGAAAACCAGCGATAAAAAACCGGTTAAAAATAAAGATTTATGGATAGCTTTAGATAAAGAAATTCAACGTCATCAAATTGAGTGGATGTGGGTTAAGGGTCATTCAGGGCATCGGGAAAATGAAATTTGTGATGAGCTGGCGAAAAATGGAGCGAATAATCCTACTTTAGATGATGTTGGCTATATTGTAGAATAAACAGTCTTTTCAAGCGGTCATATTTTGCAAATTTTTTGCAAAATGCAACCGCTTGTTATTTTGCGTAGATTGCTAAAATTTAACAAAATAGGGCTACGCAAACGTTTTCTTTTTTTGTAGAATAGGAGAGCTTTAAGCTTTTAAGGTGTTTTATGGTTGATTTAATTGTTATCGGGATCATTGCTTTTTCTGTATTAGTCAGTTTATGGCGAGGTTTTACTAATGAAGCATTGTCGCTACTTGGATGGGTAATTGCATTTTTTGTGGCAAGCTCTTTTTATCCTTATCTCAGTAGTTATCTTATCCAGATAAATTCGGTTTACCTGCAGAATTCAGAATTTTTACGTAATGGCTTGGCAGCAGCAATTCTTTTTATTTTAACCTTAATTGTATGCGGTGTAATAAACGGTTTGCTTAGCAAAATCATTGATTTAAGTGGACTATCTATTACGGATCGAATTTTGGGAGGTGCTTTTGGTGCATTGCGTGGTATTTTAATTGTTTCAGCCATTTTATTTTTCTTAGATACATTTACCCAAGCAAGTCAGACTGAATTATGGAAATCATCGTTATTGATTCCGCACTTTGACTTTATTGTGAAATGGTTCTTTGAACAGTTACAAACAAACTCAAGTTTTTTACAAACGACTAAATAAAGAGGTCTTTCTATATGTGCGGCATTGTCGGTATTATTGGGAACTCGCCGGTGAATCAGGCGATTTATGATGGATTAACATTACTACAACACCGAGGACAAGATGCCGCAGGGATCGTAACAATAGATGACGAGAATCGCTTCCGCTTGCGTAAAGCAAATGGCTTGGTAAGTGATGTTTTCCAGCAAGAACATATGGTTCGTTTGCAAGGAAATGCGGGGGTTGGCCATGTCCGTTATCCAACCGCAGGTAGTTCTAGCGTATCGGAGGCTCAACCTTTCTATGTGAACTCACCGTTTGGCATTACTTTAGTGCATAATGGCAATTTGACGAATAACGCACAGTTGAAAGAGAGCTTATTTAATGAGGCCCGCCGCCATGTCAATACGAATTCCGACTCTGAATCTCTTCTTAATATTTTTGCCTACTTTTTAGATCTTTACTCAACTCAACACCTAAGTCCAGATAATATATTTGAAACCATCCGTAAAACGAATGATACTATTCGTGGTGCTTATGCTTGTATTGCAATGATTATCGGGCATGGTATGGTGGCATTTCGTGATCCGTTTGGTATTCGCCCACTAGTATTAGGTCAGCGGATAGTTGATGGCAAAACCGAATATATGTTTGCTTCGGAAAGTGTCGCACTTGATGTTGTTGGTTTTGATTTTGTTCGAGATGTGTTACCGGGTGAGGCGATTTATATTACCTTTGACGGTCAATTATATTCGCAAATTTGTGCGGATAATCCAAAACTCCATCCTTGTATTTTTGAGTATGTGTATTTTGCCCGCCCTGACTCTGTGATTGATGGAGTATCTGTTTATGCAGCTCGTGTGCATATGGGAGAACTATTAGGTGAGAAGATCAAACGTGAATGGGGGCGTATTATTGATGATATTGATGTAGTTATCCCAATTCCGGAAACGTCAAACGATATTGCCGTGCGTATTGCTAATGTGCTTTATAAACCTTATCGCCAAGGTTTTGTTAAAAATCGTTATGTTGCCCGTACTTTTATTATGCCAGGGCAAGCTCAGCGTAAAAATTCAGTTCGTCGTAAATTGAATGCGATTTCATCCGAATTTAAAGGCAAAAGTGTATTATTAGTTGATGATTCTATTGTGCGTGGCACAACCTCAGAACAAATCGTTGAAATGGCTCGAGTCGCAGGAGCGAAAAAAGTCTATTTTGCTTCAGCCGCTCCGGAAATTCGCTACCCGAATGTTTATGGTATTGATATGCCAACTTGTGAAGAGCTGGTCGCCTATGATCGTTCAGTTGATGAAGTAGCAGAAATGATTGGGGTTGATAAGCTGATTTTCCAAGATTTATCGGCTTTATATCAATCGGTACAGATGGAAAATCCAAATATCCATCACTTTGATGCTTCAGTCTTTACCGGTGAATATATTACCGGCGATGTGGATAAATGCTATTTAGATGCGATTGCTAATTCTCGTAATGATAAAGCAAAAGAGATTGCCGCTAAACATGCGACAAACTTAGAAATTCATAATGAGAGTTAAATTGCAAAATAGAAGAATAAAACTCGCAATAGATATTGCGAGTTTTTTGTTATTTATAGACTTTAGGGAGTGTATTTTGTACTCGTTTATACACATCTTGATAAGTAAGCTTAAAATTCTCACAGAGTTCTTTATCAACATTCGCTTTTTGATGATTTAATTTAGTATGCAATAAATTGAAATAATTCATTGAAGAGTCATCTGCTTGCATCGTATTAAAATGTTTCTCACCTAACAATTCTTTCAGTATTTGGTGTTCAAAATACTGGATAGTGAGTGTCTCAGCGACACTCCATTTGCTATAAATCTCTTTATAATTATGCTTACCTAAGTCAGGGTAAATACATTGTTCAATATTGTTAAGCTGTCGGATAAAAATCTTCATATCTATATCGGATATTTTATATTTAGGTTCGTTTAAAGCGGTTGTATTTTCCGGATTATTTGCAAATACAAGATTTGAACCGAGCAATAAAATAGCTAAGGCTTTTTTCAACATATTTACCTACTTAAAAATTAATTTAGGACCCAAACACGACCATAGTGTTTCATTAGCCCGGCTACATGACCCGCTTTATCGCCAATACCTTGATATAAATCGAAGTGATGACCTTTTACCGCACCACCTACATCAAGAGCAATCATTAAACGCATTTCGTGTTTTCCTGTCCAGTTTCCGTTTTTATCAATAAGTGGCATTTCCACTAATAAAACACTACCGGAAGGCACAATGCTACGGTCTGAAGCAACAGAGGCTAATGCAACTAATGGTACACCGGCAGAGCCTTTTACTTGACCGGTAGGATCATTTTTGAAGAAAACATAAGATGGATTACGTTCCAACAACCCTTGCACGCGGCTTGGATTACGCTCACCCCAGTCACGAATAGCTTGTACAGACATTTTCTCTTTTGGAATTTCACCATCTTCTACTAGTAAACGCCCAACGCTTGCATATTTAAAGCCGTTTTGACCGGCATAGGCGAAATAATTTAAACGTCCATCACCAAAATCAACATAGCCACTTCCCTGTACGCCCAATAAGAAATTATCAAGCATAGAATCACTATAGGCTAGCTCTAAGCCTTGACCTTGCAATGCACCGGCATAAATATCAGCACGTGAGAAGCGTTTATTAGCCGGCATAGCATAAATTGGGTGCTGATATTTTCCTTGTGGTGTGCGGCGGGCATTAATAACCGGTGAATAATAACCGGTCATCAGCACATTTTGATAGCCATCTTCACCACGCATTAAACGGGTAGTAATGCCATGTTTTGCCAGATCGTTGATATTCGCTCCTGAGGCAATCCAGCTACTTACTTTACCATAAGCAATAGAGTGAGAATCCGCTAGGCTGCTATAAGCGCGTACATTTGATAGCTGCTGTAAAAAATCACGCTGATTAACCGGTGCGGTATTTAAAATTAAACGTCCGCTTTGGAAATGGATACCATAGGGCATAAATTGTCGGCCACTATATTTAGCCCCAAATTTTATTTTTTCGCTATCGTATCCACCGGCTTTTGTTTTGGTACCGGATGGCGATGAACATCCGGCTAAAATAGTAGTTGCTACTGCTATTGTTGCGAATGCAATGGCTTTTTTATATGCTTTCCAACTCATGTAAAATCCTTGTTTTATAAACAATCAAATGTGAAATAAAAGCGAAGAATAGCAAAAATGCAGTCAAAATAAAACAAGAATATATTTGTATGATTTTAGCTCAATAAATGGATTTTTATACTATTTTTGTGCTAATTTAAATCAATTAAACTAAATATCTACTTTTTTGCTTGTTATTATTCTGTATTGCTATATTATAGCTTCCATCAGACGCGGGGTGGAGCAGCTTGGTAGCTCGTCGGGCTCATAACCCGAAGGTCGTTGGTTCAAATCCAGCCCCCGCAACCAAATTTCAAGCCTCCGATTTATCGGAGGCTTTTTCTTTGCAATTTTTTCATAAAAAATAACCGCTTGTTTTCTTATTAGCCCTTTCTCTCATCTTAATTTCTCGCTACACTGCATAAAAAGTTTTTCAATTTTACGATTATGAGCAATATTTTAACAGTCACTCAACTCAACTATGCTGTTCGTCATTTACTTGAAATGGAATTAAGCCAAATTTGGCTAACCGGCGAAATTTCCAATTTCAGTCAGCCTGTTTCCGGCCATTGGTATCTCACGCTAAAAGATGATAAGGCTCAGGTGCGTTGTGCGATGTTTAAAATGAAAAATGCCAAAGTGCATTTTCGCCCGCAAAACGGTATGCAGGTCTTGGTACGAGCAAGTGTTACCTTGTATGAACCAAGAGGAGACTACCAAATTATTATTGAAAGTATGCAGCCGGCTGGCGAAGGTTTACTGCAACAGCAATTTGAGCAACTTAAAGCAAAGTTAGCTGCTCAAGGTTGGTTTGCTCAAGAGCATAAAAAAACTATTCCAGCTTTTGCTAAACGAGTGGGGATCATTACCTCATCAAGTGGTGCAGCACTACAAGATATTTTGAATATTCTACAACGCCGTGATCCTAGTTTATCTGTGGTCATTTATCCTACTTTAGTGCAAGGTAAAGAAGCTGCGCAAGATATTGTTAATGCGATCGAATTAGCAAATCGTCGCAATGAGTGCGATGTATTAATTATAGGACGCGGTGGTGGTTCATTGGAGGACCTTTGGTGTTTTAACGAAGAAGTGGTTGCTCAAGCGATTTATCGTTCCCAAATTCCAACCATTAGTGCGGTTGGGCATGAAACGGATATCACTATTACTGACTTTGTGGCAGATCTTCGTGCGCCGACTCCTTCTGCAGCTGCAGAATTAGTAAGCCGAGATCAAAAAGAATTATTACGTCAATTGCAGCACCAATTCGATAAAGTTAATTTAGCTTTTGATCGCGTTTGGAGTCGAAAAGTTGGGCATTTCCAACAGTTGATATTACGCTTAAATGCTCAGCATCCAACCAGACAGCTCCAATCGCAGCAGCAAAAATTAGCTCATATTAAATTCCGTTTGGAATATACGATTAACTCTCTTTTAGCTGCTAAAAAACAGTATAGCAAAGAGCTTGGCTTACGCTTGGCGAGTCAGCATCCTAAAAAACAGATTGAGCGTCAGAAACAAACTTTAAGCCAATCCATGAAAAATCTGCAGTGGCAAATGGAACAATTGTTACTTAAAAAACAACAGCAGTGGGCATATTGTGTCAAACGGTTTGAGAGAAATCCATTTCCTTATCAACTTAAAGAACATCAAGCGTTAGTCACAACATTTTCTCAGCGTTTAGATTATGCAATTGAGAAGAAAATGCTAACAGATAGTCAACGTTTTCAATCATTATGCACTAAGCTTGATGGGCTAAGTCCATTGAAAATCCTGACTCGAGGCTATTCCATCACACAAACGGAAGACGGAAAAATGCTGACTTCCACTACTGATTTGAAACGGGGAGATAAAATTACTACACAGCTAAAAACAGGAAAAATAATAAGTCAAGTAGTGGATTTTTTGTAGGGGAAATTTTGAACGCCCCAAATTTTGAAAATTAAATATATGAAAATCAGTAGGTTAAATATCTATAAACAGGGTTGTGCACTTAGTTATCCACAGAGTGTGTGCATAACTATTTTTGTAAAGAGGAATCAAGTGCCGATTTTTGAATCAACTGATTTTAAAGGCTGTTTTTATGCTTGCACAAGCGGTTATATTTTTCTATAATCTTGCGAAATTTAAGCCAGTGTGGCGAAATCGGTAGACGCAGCGGATTCAAAATCCGCCGCCCATAAAGCGTGTCGGTTCGAGTCCGACCACTGGCACCATTTACTAAGAAGAACCCAAAAGAATAGTAATATTCTTTTGGGTTTTTTGTTTGCTATTTTTCTGAATAACTTAATAGTTCACAGGCATAATAAATACCAAAAAGCGTATCCATACCTGATGAGTGGCCAATCTTTTCAAATTGTGTTTGGATGTGAGAAATGTTTATGGATTCACTTTCATTTAAGTTTAAAAAGTCTAACACAATAACAGAAAATTGTTGCATTAACGCACATTCTAGAAATCTTGCACTGATAAGATTTGTTTTATCTAAGTTTTGTTGGATCTGATCTGTAAGTGTTTGGTAAAAAACGTTTTTCGTCAAGTTCATACGTTGAAAAACCGCTAAAAATCCACAAAGAAAATCATCTCCGCTAGGGGTTAGTCCAATTCCTAAACCAATAAATTTTGCCAGTTTGTGAGCAGCGTTACACATATCTTTGTTATGGTAGAGGTGTTGCACCTCGTATAGATAGCTTTGACAGCTGGATAAAATCAGATCATCAAAATTGCTTTTTAATAGCTGTGAGAATCCTAAAGTGTTTGTTTGTTGGAGAATTTGTTGTGCAATATTAGCATACAGGGCAAGTAAGCTCTTTTCTGATGGAATACAAGCGGTCAATTTTGAGCAAAAAATTGCACAATTTTGATAATGCAGATTAAGCTGATATTGTTGTGGAAATAGTGAAAGTTGTTGAAATTGAGCTACCGATAAATCGGTAATTAAGCTAACCGGTGAAAGATAGCTGCCTTTGGGCTGTAAAGCAAAAAGTTTATTGTGAATCAATAGGTTAATAGCTTTTTTATAGATGGAATGAATATACACAATCGGCATATTTCCAACAAACTCTTGGGCATAATCAGAGGTAGCTGAAAGAGATATGTTTATTATTTGTTCTTTTATATTCATGTTGTAAAATACCTATTGATTTCGTATGACTTTATTCCTTAGTATAAACAAAGCTTGGAATGATGTTTCATATTTTGCATTTTCCTTTCAAACTATCAAAAGTCAATAACAAAAGAAGGTTCATTATGTATGATTTAATCGTTAAAAACGGACAGTTAGTAACGCCGGATAGAATTTATCCTGCTACTATTGCGGTGAAAGAGGGAAAGTTTGCAGCATTTTTATCGCCTGATCTAGACGCTCAAGCCAAAGAAGTGATTGATGCTAAAGGTAATTTTGTTTATCCCGGAATTATTGACTGTCATGCCCATTTAAATGAACCAGGCTTTGATTATCGCGAAGATTTTGAAACAGGTTCCCGTGCTGCAGTAGCAGCCGGTTGTACCACTCTTATTGATATGCCTCTTAATAATGATCCTTCTCTCATCAATAAAGATGTCTTTAAATTAAAACACGCCAACGTTAGTAAACATTCCTTTATCGATTTCGCTCTTTGGGGCGGTATTGTGGGCGATTATGATGATAGCCCTAACTCAATCAAAAGTAATTCTGCTGATTTAATTGAGCTTGAAGCTTGTGGTGTGGCTGCATTTAAAGGTTTTACTTGCCCAAATGGGGATTTATTTCCAACCGTAAATTTAGGCAATGTGCGTAAAGCATTGGAAATTTTAAAACCGTTTAATGCATTGTCGGGTTTTCATTGTGAAGAATTTGGTCAGGTAAAGGAGCGTGTTAAAGAAGCAAAGGCGAAAACAGGCCTAACCAATCAAGAAAAGATCCGTGAATTTTTAGATGCTCACGATGTGTGGGTGGAGTATGTCGCGACTAAAAATATTATTGATATGTCGCGTGCAACCGGTGGTCGAGTGCATATTTGCCATGTAACACATCCAATGGTGGCACAACTTGTTAAAGATGCGATTTATGAAGGCTTGCCGGTATCGGGTGAAACTTGCCCACACTATTTAGGCTTTACTGAAGATTTCGTGTTTGAAAAGGGCGGTCCGGCAAAATGTACCCCACCACTACGTAAAAAAGAAGATATGGAAAAACTGTGGGATTATGTGATTGACGGCACGCTTTCTTGCGTGGGTAGCGATCACTCGCCGGCGGCGGATGAAGAAAAAAATAATGAGACTCACGATATTTGGGAGGCTTGGGGTGGTTTAAACGGTATTCAATTCTTCTTACCGATGATGTTTGATATGGTCGTTCATCAACGCAAACTCAGTCCAAGTTTAATTGCGAAAGTAATGGGCGTGAATCCGGCGAAATTATTCGGTTTATACGGTCGTAAAGGGGCGTTTGAAATTGGTTTTGATGCGGATATCGTGATTGTCGACCCTGAAAAACCATGGAAAGTCGAGCAAGAAAAACTCTTCACTAAAGGCCATATAACCTGTTTTAACGGCTTAGAAGGAAAAGGTGCAGCAACTCATACCTTTATTCGTGGTCGTTTGGTGGCAGAAAACGGTATGTATAAACAAGATGCAATGGGATACGGTGAATTTATTCGCCCGGTCAAACGTTAAAGATTTAAGTGCGGTCAATTTTCGAAAACTGACCGCACTTTTATTATTAAAAATAACATTATACGATTTACAGGAGCAGCAACATGTCTGAAAAAACCAATCTACAACCTATTCCGGAAAATAAGCGGATTATGGATCTACTTTCTTACCTCTTTCTTTGGCTTGGAGGATGTGTATCTATCGGCACCTTTGCCCTAGGGTCGGGTCAACTGGAAAAAGGGCTAAATTTAACGCAGGCTTTTGTCGCAATGTTAATTGGTTCATTATTGCTGATTGTGTGTTTATGTTTAAACGATCAAATGAGCTATAAAAGCGGTGTGCCTTATGCCGTTCAATTAAAAAGTGCCTTTGGAACAAAAGGCGGTATTTTACCGGCAATGTTACGGGGTGTGCCGGCAATTGTTTGGTACGGGGTACAAAGCTGGCTGGGTGGTTCAGCAATTAACCAAATTTCTATTCTTTTATTTGGTTATGATAACTTGGTTCTTTATTTCCTATTATTTCAGGCATTGCAAATTTGGATTTCGACTACAGGTTTCCATGGTTTGAAATGGTTGGAAAATATCGGTGCGGTTATTATTATCGCTTCTCTTGCTTATATGTTCTATGTGTGTATGACTAAGTTTGGCGGTCGTATTGAAGAAAACTTAATCAATAAAGAAGGCACTTGGGGTTTGCCATTTGTGAGTGCTATTATGGCATTCTTTGGCGTGAATGTATTAGTGATGTTAAATGTAGGCGACTATGTTCGTGAATTAAAACCGGGCTATTCTACAGTAAAACGTGGTGTAGTGTATTTCTTAGCAATGGTGCCAACTACTGTATTTATGGGTGTTATCGGCTTAATGATTTCTTCTGCAACAGGTATTGCTAACCCAATTAATGCCTTTGCACAAGCAGCAGATAATAAATTCTTAGTAGTTATCACATTAATCTTTATTTTATTTGCTCAAATGACGACTAATTTAGCAAGTAATGTAGTACCGCCTGCTTATGCATTAATGGATGCATTTAAGATCAAACATAAAACTTCCGTTATTCTTATTGGGCTATTAGCAATTGCAACTTGCCCTTGGTTAATTACCTCCGATGCCTCTTCAAAAGGTGTGGATATTTTCGTCTTAACTTATACGGTGTTCTTTGGTCCGATTTTCTCCGTGTTATTAGTTGATTATTACATTTTACACAAAGGCAAAATTGATATTGCTGAGTTGTATGATGAAAACGGTAATCGCAAAGGCGTTAACTGGGCGGCAATTATGGCTATTTCGGTTGGTGCAGTAATTGGTTTGTTTAATGCGGATATTTCATTCTTAACAGCAACGATTCCAACCGCATTAGTTTATTATTTCGGTATGAAATATATGGCATCAAGTGCACGTTTTAGAAAAGGGACGATTTTAGAGAAATAATTTCTCTGAATAATCCCATACGAACTGTATGGAGTCCAATAAACAGAGCCATCTTGTGGCTCAGAAAAATAAGTCCTTGCGGGATTTGGTTTAATTAACCTAGCACGGTTCGTGCTAGGTATTTTGAACAAAATTGATAGCTGCCTTCAACAATTCCTGCGTATGCACAGATTGCTCATCACGATCAAAATCATGGAGGTCGGCAGCAATCACAAAGCGAGTTGGATTGAATTTTTCACACAGTGCCTGAAATTCAGCAAATGGCACATCGGGGTCATTGGTTGCGTGAGCAGCAAATATCGGTAGGTTTAATTCAGCCAAGCGTAAGCTGTAATCAAGGTAGAAAAATTTATCTCTGCCTTGATAAATAAGCGATTTCCATTTACCTGTTTGGCGGGCATAAATATAGGCACTGAAGTGAGTATTTAATGCGGCTTCTTGGCTGGGAGTTGTTATTAGTGATTGAAAGGTGCTTTCACTCACTAATGGTAATTTTAAATAATAAGGACTTGGGCTATCAAGCCATCCATCAGTTAAGAAACCGTAACCGTAAAAAGAGAGCACGCCCTTGGGCTGAATCAGTTCATCTTGTTGGCTTAATTTGGTGGCAGCTAATAAAGCAAGATAGCCACCGGCAGAACGTCCGAAAAGAAAATAGGGAAGTTCAGTTGCAAATTGATTTTGTAACGCTTTTAAAGACAATAAAATGGATTGCATAATTTGTTCAAGCTGAGCCTGTGGTGCAAGCGGATAATTTATTGCAAAAATTTGCAAACCTGCTTGAGTAAATTGTTTAAGATGAAGTGCAGGTAAATCCTCTTTACTGCCATAGAGCAAACCGCCTCCGTGCAAATAGATAAGATTGGCTACAGGTTGTGTTTCATTATCTTGGTAAAGTGTTGCCTCAATAGGCAGTACAGTGTGTTGAATTTCAATAGAGTTTAGGGTGATTTGTGTCTTTTTCAGCATAAGGATTCTCAACGGTTTTGTGCATTATAGTACAAGATAAATTCAAGTTATCAAACTCACTTAAGGTATAGGAGAATGTCATGGGATATTTGAATGCTCAAACAGGTTATCGCAAAGGATTACTTGAAACACGTTCGGTAGTTCGTAAGAATAACTTTGTAATTTTGGAAACAGATGGTTTGGTAAAAAACAGTATTCCAAACTACCATCATTGCGATATTAGTATTTTATCTTCACCGGCATTAGGTGCATCTTTTGCGGATTATATTGCAACAGTTCATCCAACGGGTGGCTGTACACAATTAGGGGGTAATGGCATTGAAGTATTTATCTACTGTGTAAGCGGTCAATTATCGGTAAGAAATTGCGATACCGAAGCGATCCTTGAAACCGGAGGCTATATTTTCTCACCTGCTGATAAAGTGCTCAGTTTTATTAACCATTCTTCTAGCCCGACTAAAATTTATATTCATCGCCGTCGTTATACTTTCTTAGCAGGTCATCATGCAAAAACCTACATCGGCAATGTAAATCAAATAGAATATAGCGAATATGAAGGCATGAAGACTTGCTTGATTAAAGATTTGCTCCCTTCTGCCACTGATTTCGGTTTTGATATGAATATGCACATCTTATTATTTAAGCCGGGTGCTTCACACGGTTACATTGAAACCCATTTCCAAGAACACGGAATGCTATTTCTTTCCGGTAAAGGCATGTACCGTTTAGACGATGAATGGATCCCAGTGAAAAAAGATGATTATGTCTTTATG
Source organism: Mannheimia granulomatis (assembly GCF_011455695.1). Lineage (NCBI taxonomy): Bacteria > Pseudomonadati > Pseudomonadota > Gammaproteobacteria > Pasteurellales > Pasteurellaceae > Mannheimia > Mannheimia granulomatis. The sequence goes on from NZ_CP015030.1 coordinate 635,035, forward strand.
GATTCCTATTGCCCACAAGCCTGCTATGCCGTTGGCGATGAAGATTTTGTCTATATTTACTCGAAAGAGTGTAATCGTGATGTAGAACTTTAATTTAACGTTGAGGAATTGACTATGAAACTATCAAGAGAAGAATTAAAAGGCTTAATGAAAGCTAAATTAATGAAAGCGGGATTAAACGATCAACACGCAGAGATTACGGCAGAAATTTTAACTTGGTCGGATGAGAGAGGCTACCATTCTCACGGAGCGGTGCGGATGGAATATTATTGCGAGCGTATTTTTAAAGGTGGTATTACTCGTAATCCTAAATTTGAGTGGAAAGAAACCGGTCCGGCATCCGCGATTTTTGAAGGCGATAACGGTTGTGGTTATGTTGCGGCAACTTTTGCAATGGAAAACGCTATTGAAATGGCAAAAAAATCAGGCATTGCGATTGTGGGAATCCGTAATATTTCTCATAGTGGTGCGATCGGTTACTATACGGAAATGGCAGCAAAAGAGGGATTATTAGCGATTTCATTTTGCCAATCTGACCCAATGGCGGTTCCTTATGGTGGCTCTGAGCCTTATTATGGCACCAACCCGATTTCTTTTGCGGCTCCTGCTGATGAAGGTAGAAATGTGGTGTTTGATATGGCAACAACGGTTCAGGCATGGGGTAAAATTCTGGATAAACGTTCTCGTGGTGAATCTATCTCACCTGATTGGGCGGTAGATGCTGAGGGGAATCCGGTTACCGATCCAAATAAAGTGAATGCATTAGTGCCAATTGCTGGGGCGAAAGGCTACGGCTTAATGATGATGGTTGATATTTTCTCCGGTATTTTATTGGGTGTGCCTTTTGGTAAGCATGTTTCATCTATGTACCACGATTTATCGGAAGGTCGCTGTTTAGGTCAAATGCACATTGTTATTGACCCGGCACGTTTCTGTGGTGCAGAGCAGTTCCGCGAAAATATGGCACAGTCTATCAATGAATTAAATGAAATGGCCCCAGTACCTGGTAATGATAAGGTTTATTACCCGGGGCAACGAGCAGAAATGCGTCGTGACAAATATTATGCAACCGGCGGTATTGAAATTGTAGACAAGGTGTATGAATATTTAATTAGCGATGATATCCACTTTGACCGCTACGATCATAAAAACCGCTTTGCAGATTAATCTAACTACCTAGTACGCACCGTACTAGGTTAAATAAACTAAGTGCCTTTGGGATTTTTAGTAGAGCCATAAGTGGCTCGGCTCATTTATCCGTACACGGCTTGTATAGGGAAATAGGAAGGAAAAATATGTTAAAAACCGTAGTAAAAAAAGGTAGCTACCATGACTCGGTGGTATTAATGCTACTCACCAATGCTATTTCAGGCTTAGAGGGGGTGAAAAAAGTGTCAGTAATGATGGCAACCCCAGCCAATAAAGATATTTTTGCACAAAGCGGATTAGATACTCCCGAATTATTAGATGCCACTGCCAATGATATGGTGGTGGTAGCAGACGTTGAGCAAGAAGAATTGATCAATGTCGTAATGGAAAAAGTAGAAGAATTTTTAAAACAAAAATCACAAGCAAGCTCATCTCAAACCGGCACAGAAATAGTGAAGTCTTGGAATAAAGCAACCGCAATATTACCGGATGCAAACCTTGCAGTCATTTCTATTCCGGGGGCTTATGCTGCTTTAGAAGCGAACCGTGCTTTAGATGAAGGTTTGAATGTGTTTATGTTTAGCGATAACGTAAGCGTTGAAGATGAAAAAGCCTTAAAAGAAAAAGCCCATAGCAAGGGGCTAGTTGTGATGGGACCGGACTGCGGTACTGGCATTATCCAAGGTGTGCCGGTAGCCTTTACCAACAGTGTAACCCCGGGTTCTATCGGTATTATTGGTGCATCAGGGACAGGTATTCAAGAACTCACCACCATTATTGACCGTTTAGGCGAAGGTGTGGAAAATGCAATCGGTACAGGCGGACGTGACTTATACGAAGACATCGGCGGTATTACAATGTTAGACACCATCGAAGCGATGGAACAAAACGACAAGGTGAAAGTGCTGATCGTGATTTCTAAACCACCTGCAAAAGAGGTGCGTGAAAAAATCTCTGCACGCTTAAGCCGTTACACCAAGCCGGTCATTACTTTATTCCTAGGCGAGAAACCGGAATTCCATGAAGAGAATTTCTACCACGCTTATACCTTAGATGAGGCGGCACGTTTAGCGGTCGCTTTGGTGCGTAATGAGCCAATCCCGACATTTGCAAAAAATACTGTAAATTCGACCGCTTGTGGTAAAACCTTAAAAGCTTACTATTCAGGCGGTACGCTAGCTGGTGAAGCTGCAATGTTATTGAAAGATGCGTTAAATATTGAAGGCTCAGGTGCGAAAACAGACGGCTTTATGTTTAAACAAGATGGTCACATTGTGGTGGATTTAGGCGATGATGTTTATACTCAGGGTAAGCCGCACCCAATGATAGATCCGGCTAAACGTATTGAGTCTATGCGTGAAGCGGTGGATGATGCAAGTACCGGCGTGATTTTATTTGATATCGTGTTAGGCTACGGCTCACACGAAGATATGGCAGCCGCCTTAATTCCGACTATTGAAGAATTACAACAAAAAGCCAAAGCACAAAACCGTGATGTAGCGTTCGTAGCAACCGTATGTGGTACTCGCAGCGACTACCAAGGTTACGATGAAACCGTGCGTAAATTAAAAGATGCCGGTGTGGATGTATGCGAAACCAATAAAATTGCGGTGGAAAAATCATTAGGTTTACTAGGTTTACAATTTGATGAGCCGGTGAAACCGATTCAAGCCAAAACCGTAATTCAAGGTGAAAACCATCCTGCCTCTGAGCAGTTATTACGCTTATTGTCTGAAAAACCGAAAATTATCAATATCGGTCTGAAAAGCTTTGCAGATGTAGCAGAAAAATTCGGCTGCCAAGTAGTGCAGTTCAACTGGCAACCACCGGCGGGTGGTAATATCCAGCTAATCAAAGCCTTGAATTTCTTAAATGAATATGAGGCGTTGGATATTGATGAGGCTAACCGTAAAGTGATTGCGAAAGTGGTGGCAGCAGCTCCGATCATTCGTGATAACGTGTTGGCGAAAACAGTCATTAAAGAGCTGAACAAAGGTAAAGTGATTTTACACGCAGGCCCGCCAATTCAATACAAAGATATGCCTCATACGGTGCAAGGCTCTTGTGTGGGAGCGGTGTTATTTGAAAAATGGGCAACAGATGAAGCCTCAGCTCGTGCATTATTAGAAAGTGGCGAAATCAAATTTATGCCGTGCCACTACGTCAATGCAGTTGGCCCGATGGGCGGTATTACCACAGCCAATATGCCGGTTTGGGTGGTGGAAAATGCCACAGACGGCAACTTTGCTTACTGTACGATGAACGAAGGTATCGGTAAAGTATTGCGTTTTGGTGCTTATTCTGAGGAAGTGATCACTCGTTTAGAGTGGATGCGTGATGTGTTAGGCCCGACTTTAGGCAAAGCGATTCGCTCTATGGAAAACGGCTTAGCGATAAATCCGCTTGTGGCAAAAGCGATTGCGATGGGTGATGAATTCCACCAACGTAACATTGCTGCTTCAATGTCATTCTTTAAAGAGGTTGCCCCACGCATTACCGCAATGAGTGATTTAGCTGAAAATGATAAATATGATGTAATCAAATTTTTAGCCGATACCGAACAGTTTTTCTTAAATATTATGATGGCAGCAAGTAAAGCGATTATGGATGGTGCAAGAACGGTAACTGATGGTACTGTTGTTACTGCAATGTGTCGTAATGGCGTGCATTTCGGTATTCGTATTGCCGGTATGGGAGATGAATGGTTCGTTGGGCCGGTTAATACGCCACAAGGCTTATATTTCACAGGTTATGACGGCGAAGATGCTTGCCCGGATATTGGTGACTCTGCCATTACCGAAACTGTGGGGGTAGGTGGGATGGCAATGATAGCCGCGCCTGCCGTTACCCGCTTCGTGGGGGCAGGTGGTTATGAAGATGCACTTCGCACCAGTAACGATATGATGGAAATCTGTATCGATCGTAACCCTAACTACATTGTGCCGAATTGGAACTTTCAAGGAGCTTGTTTAGGTATAGATGCACGTTTAGTGGTAGAAAAAGGCATTACGCCTGTCATTAACACAGGTATTGCACACAAAGTCGCCGGCTTCGGTCAAATTGGTGCAGGCACAGTACGCCCACCACTTGCTTGTTTTGAACAAGCGGTGTTGGCGTATGCGAGGAAATTAGGATTTAAAGAATAACTTTTTTGACCTAGCACGAGCTGTGCTGTATAAGCCAAGTCCCTTTGGGACTTTACTGAGCCACAGAGTGGCTCAGATAATAGAACTCTATACAGCTCGGATGTGGTTAGCGGTTATAATGATTTTTAAGGACGAATCATGTCAAAACAAACCATTGTCTTAGCCTTAGGTGGAAATGCCCTCGGTAATAATTTAAAAGAACAGCGTGAAGCTGTGGCAAAAACAGCGAAAGTGATTGTGGATATTTTAGAGCAAGGCAAAAATATTGTGATCACCCATGGTAATGGTCCTCAGGTTGGTATGATTCAACGTGCAATGGATGATTTTACCAAAAGCTCAGGTGATGAAATCCCATTACCCACTTGTGTTGCAATGAGCCAAGGTTACATAGGGATTGATTTACAAAATGCGATTAAATATGAACTGATTTCTCGTGGTATCGACCAAAAAGTGAGTACCATTCTGTCTCAAATTGAAGTAGATGCAAAAGATCCGGCATTTGAAAATCCGGATAAGCCGATTGGGCGTTTCTTAACGGAAGCTGAAGCTCAAGAGTTGGAAGCTAAAGGTTTCCGTACCATGGAAGATGCCGGTCGTGGCTACCGTATCGTAGTACCATCACCAAAACCACAGCGTATTCGTGAATTGGAAACCATTAAAACCTTAGTGAATGCCGGGCATATTGTGATTACTTGCGGTGGTGGCGGTATTCCTGTAGTAGCAGATGAACAAGGGCGTTTAGTCGGGGTGAATGCTGTTATCGACAAAGATAATGCCAGCTCGTTATTAGCCCAAAAACTCAATGCGGATTACTTGGTAATCTTAACTGCGGTAGAAAAAGTGGCGATTAACTGGGGCAAAGCAAATCAAGAGTGGTTATCTGATTTAAGCACCGACCAAGCTCGTCAATATATTGCCGAAGAGCAATTTGCGAAAGGCTCGATGTTACCGAAAGTAGAAGCTGCGTTGAAATTTGCCGAAAGCGGTGCAAACCGTCGAGCATTAATTACCTTATTGGATAAAGCAGCGGAAGGGATTGCCGGCGAAACCGGTACGGTGATTTATTCGTAAAATTGACCGCACTTTGCGAGCCTAGCACGAGCCGTGCTAGGCTAAATAAACCAAGTCGCTTTGCGACTTTGGGGTGCGTTGAGCCACAACGTGGCTCGGTTGATTTAACCCCATATGGCTCGTATGGGGTATATGCAAGCGGTCATTTTTCTACATTTTTTTACAACTTAGGTTTTTCAATCAAAAATGGATATTCCGGTAAACTTTTTTATGTGGTTTATGGCGTTATTGCCAATTATCACATTAGTGATTTTGATGGTGAAATTCCAATGGGGGGCAACAGAAGCTGCACCTGTTGGTTTGTTGATCACCATTTTCAGCGGTATTTTTTTATACCAAGCAGATGTTTCGCTGATTGCGATTGAATCTGCCAAAGGTATTTGGAATGCCTTCGTGATTTTATTGATTGTTTGGACTGCGGTCTTGATGTATCAAGTTAGTGACGCAGCAAAAGCTTTTTTAGTGATTCGCACAGGAATGAGTAAACTCTTCCCAAATGAGCTCTTACTTGTGATGACAATGGGCTGGATTTTTGAAAGTTTCTTACAAGGTATCACAGGCTTTGGTGTGCCTGTTGCAGTAGGGGCACCGTTATTAATCGGTATCGGCGTTCGTCCTTTATGGGCAGTGGTATTGCCGTTATTAGGTCAAGCTTGGGGCAATACTTTCGGTACTTTAGCCGCAGCTTGGGACGCATTAGCGGTTTCGGCAGGTTTAGAAGTGGGGAGCGATGATTACTTCTTAACGGCACTTTGGTCCGCAGCCTTTTTATGGTTCTGGATTGTGGTAACTGGCTTAGCCATTTCTTGGTTCTATGGTCGTGGTAAAGCCTTGAAAAAAGGCTTATTGGCGACTGTGATTATTGCGACCATTCAAGGGGGCGGGGAGTTAGTTTTAAGCCAAGTAAATACTACCATTTCTGCCTTTATTCCGGCCTGTTTGTCTATTTTAGCCATCGTAGTTATCAGCAAAATGAGTATGTATAAAGATAACTGGCGAGTGGAAGATAGCCCGATTATGGACAGAACCAAAACCACCGAAAGCACAGAAAAATTGCCGAATATGAATTTGCTGCAAGCCTTTATTCCTTATATTGTGCTTTCTGTGATGACGTTTGCGATTTTAGTGATTACGCCGGTAAATCAATTCCTATCACAGTTTAAATTTGGTTTTGCCTTCCCCGAAACGATAACAGGCTATGGCTTTGTAAATAAGGCTTATACCTCTTATTCGCCGATTGCGATTTTCACCCATGCAAGTATGTTCTTATTTGTCTCTTCGATTATAGGTTTATTGTATTACAAACATAAAGGTTGGATTGGCAAAGGCGGAACTCAAGCGGTTTTTGCTAAATCAATTTCAATGACAATGCCATCCGGCATTGCTGTTGTAGGTTTGGTGATTATGTCGAAAATTATGGGCGGAACCGGACAAACTGCGGTGTTGGCACAAGGAATGGCAGCAGTGTTAGGAAAATCTTATGTGATTCTTTCCCCGTTTATCGGCTTCCTCGGCACCTTTATGACCGGTAGTAATATGAGTTCGAATATTTTATTTGGTGATTTCCAAATGACAACTTCAAAATTATTGAATGCGAACTCAGCAGCGATTTTAGGGGCACAAACAACAGGTGGGGCAATTGGTAGTGCGATTAGCCCAAGTAAAATTATTTTAGGCACAACAACCGCCAATATTTTAGGTAAAGAGGGCGATGTAATGAAGGCGATTATTTGGATCACTTTATTACCGACTTTATTTATTGGTATTGTGGCTTATTTTGCCTCGCTTTAGGTTGGAGAATAGGAGTAAATATGGCAAATACGTTTTTTAAAACCAAAGCCGGCAAAATGACCTTAGCCTTTATTGTCATTATGTTAGCCTTTGCATTGATTATGTTTGGGATTGATCAAGCTAATAATATGTTTATCCACATTGGATTTATATTGATGGTAGCTGCAATGGTCTATTCACCTATTGATGTATTTATTCTAAACCGAAAAAAATGATATAGGGGCGAATCATCACTCACCCGGAAATGAAAATAATGTCGATAAAAGGAATAAAAAAATGGAGCAAATTACACAACGTATTACGCAAAATTTAGAAACTTTGAAGCAATTTACTGCAACACCAGGGAATGGTTGTACCCGTTTGCCTTTCTCTCAAGAAGCCAGAAGTGCGGTTAATTATTTAAGAGATTTAATGGTTGAAGCAGGCTTGCGAGTGAAAGAAGATGAAGCCGGTAATATTTTTGGTGTACTTGAAGGTGAACAACCTGATTTGCCTTGCGTAATGTCTGGCTCGCACTATGATAGTGTTCTTCACGGTGGAGATTATGATGGTATCGCCGGGGTGGTTACCGCATTAGAAACTGCCCGTTTATTGAAGGAAAGTGGTAAAAAATTTAAACGCAATTTTGTAGTAGTGGGTTTTAACGATGAAGAGGGAATGCGTTTCGGCACAGGCTATTTCGGCTCTGGTGCAATGTTGGGTCTTCGCGATACAGAGTATTGTAAAAAATTCCTAGATAAAGATGGTATTTCGATTTATGAAGCAATGCGTAATTACGGATTAGATCCCGAAAAAGTCCAAAAAGCAAAATGGGAAGAGGGGGCAATCGGGCATTTTATTGAAACCCATATCGAACAAGGTCCAGTATTAGATACACACGGTATTGAAATCGGTTTAGTTACCGGTATTGTGGGGTTGCATCGCCACATGTTTACTGTTCACGGACGTGCCGATCATGCAGGCACAACACCAATGGAAATGCGTTTAGATGCCGTTGATGCAGCATCGAAAGTGATCGCTAAAATTGCAGACTGGGCAAGAGAGAAAAATGATGGTACGGTGGCAACTGTTGGCTATATGAGTGTATTGCCGGGCGGGATTAATATTGTTGCAGAAAAAGTGATTTTCAGCGTGGATATTCGCTCGTTAAATATGGCAAATGTTGAAGATATTACAGCTAAAATTGAGCAAGCATTAGCCGAAGAAACGGCAAAAATCGGTTCAACTTTTGAGAAAGAGACCAAATTAGTTATTCAGCCGGTAGCGTTGTCTGAAAAAATGTTAGCGATTTTAGAGCAATCTAGCAATGCTCACCAGTTTAGCTATAAACGTTTGTCGAGTGGGGCGGGGCATGATTCGTTAGAAATCGGGCAAAAAATTCCAACTGTGATGATTTTCGTGCCAAGCAAAGAGGGTAGAAGCCACACACCGGTTGAATTTACGGAATATCACTATTTTGCTAAGGCTGCGGTATTACAACAAGAGTTGGCGGAAAAATTGTTAGATGAATAGTATCTCTTCCCCGAATAGGGGAATTAGGCGTGCTGTTTAGGGAGAACAAGCGGTTTATTTTTACTAAAAATTTGCAAATTTTCTTCTATTTTTTGCAGGATGAATGATTTTCCCAAAAGGGAAGAAAAATAACTAGAAAATTAAATACAAACATAACTATAAGGAGTATTTGGCTATGTATGATCTCGTTATCACAAATGGGAAGATAGTTTTATCTGATACCATTTTTGACGGTAATATTGCAGTCAAGGCAGGTAAAATCGCAGCGATCTTAGACGATGGTTCTGTGCCAGAGGCTGTTGAGGTCATTGATGTAAAAGGACATTATGTTTTTCCGGGAGCTATTGATACCCACGCTCATCTAAATGACCCTGGCTATGAATGGCGTGAAGATTATGAACATGGTACAGCGGCAGCGGCGGTTGGTGGTTATACAACTATTATTGATATGCCACTACAAAATGAGCCAGCTTTAACCGATGGCAAAATTTTTGATGCTAAAATTGCAAAAGTGTCGCCAAATGCTTATGTGGATTATTGTTTCTGGGGTGGGTTAGTGCCGAGTAATTTTGAACATTTAGGCGAATTAAATGATAAAGGCTGTGTTGCATTAAAATCCTTTATTGGGCCTGTTTCTCCTGATTATGCCTCTCTCAACTACGGTCAAACCTATGAAGCAATGGAAATTATCCAAAAATTCGGTGGACGTGCCGGTTTCCATTGTGAAGATTTCTCAACGATTAAATGGCAAGAGCAAAGAATGAAAAACAAAGGTCGTCTAGACTGGAAAGCTTTCTTAGATTCCCGCCCACTTATCGCAGAAATGCTGGCAACTATTAATATTATTGAAATTGCTAAAGTTACCGGCTGTAAAGCGCATATCTGTCATGTTAGCCACCCTGATGTTGCCCAAAAAATCAAAGAAGCCCAACAAGAAGGCTATGATATTACCGCAGAAACCTGCGCTCATTATCTCTGTTTTAGCGAAGATGATGTGATTGAAAAAGGTCCGTTATTTAAATGTGCACCGCCGTTACGTTCTAAATCTGATGTTGATCGCCTTTGGGATTATGTGGTTGACGGTACATTTAGCGGTATCGGTAGCGACCATTCTCCTTGTTCTTATGATGAAAAGCACAATGAAATTTTAGGCCAAAAAATTGAAAATGTGTTTGATGTTTGGGGTGGTATTAGCGGTATTCAAAGCTGTGTGCAAGTGGTGTTCTATGAAGGCTGTGTAAAGCGTGGTATTTCGCCGACTGTTCTAGCTAATGCCATGGCAAAATTACCGGCTAAAGCATTCGGTATTTATGGACAAAAAGGCGATATTCAAATTGGTTTTGATGCGGATTTCACTATTATTGATCCAAATAAAGAATGGGAAATCAAAGCAGAAGAACTACAGTATGTGAATAAAATATCTGCTTACGTGGGTAAAAAAGGTAAAGGCTTACCGGTTTGCACCATCGTGCGTGGTAAAGTCATCGCCCAAGACGGTAAATTAACCGACAGCAAAGGTTTTGGTAAATTCATCCGCAAAACACAACAAGGAGTATAACTATGATGGATAATAAAGAACTCAATCCTGAGTTGGCTAGAGGAGTTAATCCTGATCTTCAGCCGACCAAGGAGCGAATTATGGATAATTTCTCCTATTGGGCAAGCTTCTTAGGAGGCTGTGTATCTATCGGTACATTCTCAATGGGAGCAAGTTTAATCGGGGCATTAACAGTAACACAAGCAATTTTGGCAATGTCAATTGGCTGTGTGGTTATTGCTATCGGCTTAGTGCTAATTGGTAATGGAGGTCATAAATACGGTATTCCATTCCCAGTTCAATTACGCAGCTCTTTTGGTACTACAGGGGTGAAAATCCCGGGTATTTTACGTGGTGTACCAGCTATTGTTTGGTTCGGCTTCCAAAGCTGGGTGGGTGCCGGTGCCATCAATATGTGTTTAAATCTCCTATTTGGTTTTGATAATTTACCGATTGTTTATGTGCTATTTACCGCATTACAAGTTGCTTTATCGATCAGCGGCTTTAAAGGCATTAAATGGTTAGAAAATGTGTCTTGCGTTTTCTTAATTGGTATTTTGGCATATATGCTTTGTGTCGTAAAAACCCAGTTCTCGGTGGAAATCGGTAACCGTTTTTCAAGCATTGAAGGCTCATGGGGAATGCCATTCTGGGCGGCAACCACGGCATTCTTAGGTATTTATTCAACTATGATCTTAAATGCCTCAGACTATTCCCGCCACGTAAAACAAGGCACAGGCTCAGTCACAACTGGCGTTATCTATGTGCTTTCTATTTTACCTGTAACGCTCTTTATGGGATTAATCGGGTTATTAGTCACCGCGGCAACAGGCAACAGCGACCCAATCCAAGTTTTTGCAACAGCGATGGATAACAAATTCTTAACGGTAATTACTTTATTATTTATCGCCTTTGCGCAAATTACGACTAACGTGCTTAACAACATTGTACCGCCATCATATATTTTAATGGATTCATTCAAAATGAAATGGTCACACGCAACCATTTTAGTGGGTATTCTTTCAATGTGTGTAATGCCATGGAAATTGGTAACAGCAGAATCGGCTGATGGCTTATCGTTATTCATTAAAATCTACTCTGCATTCTTAGGTCCGATCTTTGCGGTAATGGTGGTAGATTATTACATCTTGAGAAAACAAAAACTCAATGTAAACGATCTCTACAATAAAGACGGTATTTTCAAAGGTATTAACTGGGCAGCGATTATTGCGATTGCTATCGGTTCACTCTGCTCATTGGTTATTGTTGATCTTTCTTGGTATGTGAGCTTGCTCCCATCAGGTTTAAGCTACTACATTTTAATGAAATCACTCAAAAGCTCAGAATCTTTCCGTAAAGGCACGATTTTAGAGCATAAATAACAGATACAAGCGGTAAAATTTTACCGCTTGTATAAGATGACTGAACATAAAAACGGCTAGTATTAAAGCACTAGCCGTTTTTATGTTGTAAAAAGTTAGAATTATTTTTCTGCGTCTTTATACACTGCTAAGGCAGCCGCTACAGCATCACCCGAAGGTACTTTTACTTTATGGCTTAATAATACGGCTTCTAACGCGCCTAAGGTTAATAACACGTTGCGTTTTTGGCTCGAGAAGCCCATATTGCCCACACGAATTACTTTGCCGTCTAACGGGCCGAACGAGGTGGCTAATTCGATGCCGAAGTGGTTTAAAATATCGCTACGCAATGCCGGTCCGGTAATGCCCTCCGGAATGTGGAATGCGGTTACCACCGGGGCTTTGTGTTTGCGATCACCGAAGATTTTTAAGCCCATTGCTTCTAAACCGGCACATAGTGCTTTGTCGTTTAAAATATGGCGGGCAAAACGGTTTTCCAAACCTTCTTGTAAAATAATACGTAAGGCTTCATGAATACCGTATTGAGCACTGGTTGCTTCCGTGTGGTGGTTTAAACGGCGTGGGCTCCAATAATCTTGTAACTGTGCTAAGTCTAAGTAGTTACTTGGAATTTGCGGTAATGTGCCATCCACATCAGAGTCCACACGAATGCCTTGTTCTACACGCTTACGTTTTGCAATAATCTCTTCAATGCGTTTGTTATAAGTAATTAATGCCGTGCCTGAGGGGGCCGAGATACATTTTTGTGTTCCACCGATACAAGCGTCAATACCCCATTCATCTACACGAATATCCACACCGCCTAAGGTTGCAACCGTATCGACAATTAACATGGCATCATATTGTTTACAAAGTTTGCCGATTTCTTCTAATGGTTGCATCATTGAGGTTGAGGTTTCACCGTGAATAATCGCAACAGCTTTATAGCCACCTTTTTTCAATTCAGCTTCGATCTCTTCAGGCTCGAAAACGGTTCCCCATTCTCTTTCAATAATCGTAATATCAGCGCCGCTACGAGATAAAATTTCATTTAATAAATAACCAAAACGCCCAAATGCAGGAATCAATACTTTATCGCCCGGGCAAATTGCCGCTGTCAGCACGGTTTCTAAACCACCACGAGAGGTTGAGTTGACCACATAGGTTTGTTCATTTTTAGTTTGGAAAAGGCGGCGTTCCATTTCCATGGTTTCATTCATAAGTGAGGTAAACTCAGGGTCAAATTGCCCTAAAATTGGGGCTGACATAGCACGTAATACACGCGGGTCTGCATCTGTCGGGCCGGGGCACATTAATAAACGTGGGGAAGGATTGATTTCTCTGAATTGCATAATAATTTTCCTATATTTTATTTCAATTAAAAAAACTTATGGATTCTACAATAAAAATTTGTGATTACCCAATATTTTGGAATGTTATATAAATTTTTGCACAAATTATTTATGGATTGTTTGAAATTTATTCGCTTTTATTACTAGGTGATAACCCGAAATAGCGTTTATATTCTCGGCTAAATTGGCTTGGGCTTTCGTAGCCGACTTCGTAAGCAGTTTCTGAAATTGCTTTACCTTGCTTAATCAATCTTTGTGCCTCCGTGAGCCTTAGTCGTTTTTGATATTGCAATGGCGACATTCCGGTGACTTTTTTGAAGTGATTGTGAAAACCTGATACCGACATACTGCTTTGATAGGCGAGCATTTCAACCGTAAACGACTGACTTAAATTCCGCTCAATCCATATTGCCGCCCGGCTGATCAGATGGGTATGCGAATCTTGCTTAAGCAGATTTTGTAATTTTTCGCCTTGATCACTTTGCAACAGGCGGTAATAAATTTCCTGTTGAATTAGCGGGGCAAGAAAGTCAATGTCATTTGGTGTTTCGAGCAAATTCAGCAGGCGAGTAAACGCATTTTCTAGCCCACTTTCAAGTTGCCATTGTCCGAACGCGGTCTGATTTTCGGCTTTTTTTACAAAATTTTTTGGCAACTGAGCCAACACTTTAGCTACAGTTTGCAAATCAATTTTCATTGAAATGCCCAAATAGGGCTCGTTCTCAGTTGCCTGTGGAATTTCTATAGTAACAGGCAAATTCACAGGGCAAAACATAAACTGCCCCTGCCCAAATAGATAACATTCTCCGCCATTACAAATTTGTCGCCTCTGTTGTAGCACAATACAAATACTCGGCTCTTGAATATAGGAAGAAAGTTGAGTGGGCTGGTCACAACAGTGAATTGTTAAGCCTTGAATAGGCGTGTGCCACACTTCATTTTTGGGTGAAAGAGCGGTTAAGCGTTGGATTAAATCTGAAGTAAACATCTAAAGAATTAGGCAAGGAATTTGGAGAAATCGTATAACAGTTCGGCAAATTGAGCAATATAATTTGCACCATTCCAACAGGAAACGAATTTCACACAATATTAGTGGAGAACATTTTAAAAGATGAGGAAGAACATTTAGCGTGGTTAGAATCCGAAATAAGCTTATTAGACCGCTTAGGTGAACAACTTTATCTAGCTAAAAGAGCATAAAAAATGAGTGTGTTTGATAAAAATGATTTAACCAACCAATTTGAACAAGCGGTAAAAAGCCCCGAATCCGAATTGAACACTTTGCAAGAGTGGCTTTATCAGCAAATTCCAGCCATAGCGTTACTTGATGTTCGGCTTGAACAAGCTGACTTACAAGCGGTGCGTTTGCGAGCAAATTTTGCTAAAAATTGTAATCACCATAATACGATGTTTGGTGGCAGTATAGCGTTGATAGCTACCGCTTGTGGCTGGGTATCTGCGTTTGTGCAATCCAATTATAATGTTCATATCGTTATCAAACAGAGCGAAATTGATTATATCTTACCTGTAACAACTGATTTAGTTGCACTTTGCCAACCAGTTTCTGTTGAGCAAATTAAAAAATGTCAAAAAATGCTACAACGCTTTGGCAAAGGTTCGCTCAACATTGAATGCCGATTATTAAGCAATAATCAGTTATCAGCACATTGGAGAGGAGAGTTTGTTATCTATTCTGGAAAGGGTTAAAGATCAACCTGTAAAAGCGGTATTTTTATAGGTTTTTATAAAGACAGAGAATTAGGCAAGTAATTTGGAGAAATGCAATAACGATTTTTTCATATTCTACCTATAATACTCTCCATTCCAACATATTCACTTAGTTTACTTAGGAGTTTACAATGAAAATTTTTTACCACACTTCAGCAACTGCAACAGGTGGCCGTGATGGGCATACTCGTATTGATGATGGCTCAGTCGGCTTTGATTTAGTCGGTTTCCAAAACGAAACAGGCAAACAAGGTACAAACCCTGAACAGCTTTTCGCAATGGGTTATGCCGCTTGTTTTGACAGTGCGATGAACCACGTTGCCCCAACGTTAGGAATTAAACCAACCAAATCCTCTACAAGCGTAGCGGTGGGGATCGGGCAAAAAGCAGACGGTGCATTTTCGTTAGATTTAGATATTACCATTACTGTTGAAGGCGTCAGCGAGGCAGAAGCACGTAAGCTGATTGAAAAAGCACACGAAGTTTGCCCTTATTCCAACGCGGTGCGTGGCAATGTGGAAACGCGTTTGCACGTGAATTTAATTCAATCTTTTGATTTATAATGACAAGTGGTCAAAAAATTGCAAAATTTTGCAAGAATTTGACCGCTTGTTGATCTGCTCCTATTAAACTTGGACTAAATAACCAATTAAGGTGTAGGGCATACAGAACGCAGTCCTTGAATTAAATGAATCTAACTTTTTGTCGTCAGATCACTATTCAGGGCTTATTTTACTTGGAGAGTAATCTTTCCACCAAAGAGGTGTAGATATTCACACCTGTTAAGAGTTGTTCCTCATCAAAATCAAATTCGGCTTGATGGTGTTCGGCGGCTCTATCCGCTCCGATAATAAAGTATATTGCTTTTCCACCGTTATCTTGTACTCGTCGCCCTAAAACAGTGGCATCTTCGCTGGCGTTGAAGGCATATTCTCTATCACTGCTGTGAACCTGTGGCTGTGCGATAGCAATCTCTTTAATGAGTTCTACTAATTCAGCATCATTATGCATATCCACCGCTTCACCCATAATTTCGGTTTCATATTCTACATCAAAGCTAATTGCAATCCCTTTAGCAATTTGCATCACTTGATCCACCATATACTGATTGATCTCTTTATTTTCGCCTCTTACTTCAAGTTTAATCTCGGCATCGGCTGGGATCACATTTCGCCCGGAACCTGCTTTAAAAACGCCGACATTAATTCTCGTCATACCATCGCCGTGGCGGGAAATCCCGTGCAGTTGAGTAACTGCATGAGCGGCTGCAAGTAACGCATTATGTCCTAAATGGGGAGCTGCCCCTGCATGTG